>CALZIL010000065.1 GCA_945787495.1 uncultured Afifella sp.
GCCGCGGCGCTGATCGGCAGCTATGACATCGTCGCCGACGGCTCGGACAATTTCGCAACACGGTTCCTCGTCGCCGATATTTGCGCCGATCTCGGCAAGGCGCTGGTGAGCGCCGCCGTCGGCCGTTTCGACGGTTCGGTAACGACCCTGAAGCCCTTCGAAAACGACAATCCGGGTTTTCGCGACCTGTTTCCCGCGCCGCCGCCGGAAGGGTTGCTGCCGACCTGCGCCGAGGCCGGTATACTCGGCGCCCTGACCGGCGTCATCGGCTCGATCCAGGCGCTGGAAGTTCTCAAGCTGATTGCCAGCATCGGCGAACCGCTGATCGGCCGGCTGCTGCTTTACGAGGGCCTCAGCCAGCGCTTCGAGACGATCCGCTACACGCGTAAATCATGACCGGGCGCAAATTCTGAGCGGTAATGTCAGGCCGCCAGCGTCGGCAGAACCCGGTCGGGCGGCTTGTGACCGTCCATCAGCGTGCGGATGTTGATGATCACCTTCTCGCCCATCTCGATGCGGCCTTCTTCGGTCGCCGAGCTCATATGCGGCAACAGCACGACCCTGCCGGCGCGGGCGAGCTTGATCAGCTTGGGATTGACCGCCGGCTCATGTTCGAAAACGTCGAGGGCCGCCCCGGCCAGCGCGCCGCTCTCCAGGCATTTGATCATCGCATCCTCATCGATGATTTCGCCGCGGGCGGTGTTGACGATGAAAGCCTCGGGACGCATCAGCGCCAGCCGGCGCTTCGACAATATGTGGAAGGTCGCCGGCGTGTGCGGGCAATTGACGGAGATGATGTCCATGCGCGCCAGCATCTGGTCGAGACTGTCCCAATAGGTCGCTTCAAGCTCGGCTTCGGTCGCCTCGTCGACGCGGCGGCGGTTGTGGTAGTGGATCGCAATTCCGAAAGCGCGGGCGCGGCGGGCGACTGCGGTGCCGATACGGCCCATGCCGATAATGCCGAGGCGCTTGCCCCAGATGCGCTTGCCGAGCATCCAGGTCGGCGACCAGCCGCTCCAGGTTTCGCCTTCCGATAAAATGCGGGCGCCCTCGATCAGCCGCCGCGGCACGGCCAGAAGCAGCGCCATGGTCATGTCGGCCGTGTCCTCGGTCAGGACATTGGGTGTGTTGGTGACGGCGATGCCGTGATCAATGGCGGCCTCAACGGCGATATTGTCGACGCCATTGCCGAAATTGGCGATCAGCTTCAGCCGCTTGTCGGCCTGGGCGATCATCGATTGGTCGATCCGGTCGGTGACAGTGGGAACCAGAACATCGGCAGCCTTCATGGCTTCCACCAGTTCGGCCTGGGTCATCGGCTTGTCGTCGATGTTCAGGCGCGTCTCAAAGAGTTCGCGCATGCGCGTTTCCACCGGGTCAGGCAGTTTGCGCGTGACAATGACGATCGGCTTGGCGTTTGGCATGTGGCGCTTCCTGGCCGGCGGACCGGCTCTTTCCTCAAGCCTGTCTAGCAAAAGGCCGGATAAACGCAAGAATCGCGATGACCGTATCGTCGTCAAGCGGCAGTTTGCCGCTTTGAACCGACCACTCCGCCGATATTAACCAACCGGTAACCGTGAAGTGGGCAAATCACGGCAATGGCTCTGATCCGTAAAATGCTTCTGCCGGCGGCTTTCGCCGCGCCCCTCTTGGCGGGATTGGGCTTGCTTGTGCCCGATGGCGATTTTTGGCCGACAGCCCTGGCGCCGACAGCACTGGCACAGTCGCTCAAGCACGGTCCCAGCGGGCTGCCGCTGCCGCGTTTCGTCAGTCTGAAGTCGGCAAAGGTCAATGTGCGGCGCGGGCCGGGCCAGAAATATGATATTGCCTGGGAGTTCCACCGCGCCGGCTTGCCGGTCGAAATCGTTCAGGAATTCGACAATTGGCGCAAGATTCGCGATGCGGAGGGCGACGAAGGCTGGGTCTTCCACAGCCTTCTTTCCGGCGAACGGGCCGTCATTGTCGCACCATGGGCCGGCAAGGAAACCTTCGCCCTCAGAACCCGTGCATCCGCCGATACGACCATCATCGCCTATCTGGAAGCCAGTGTCATTTCACAAGTCGTGCAGTGCGACGGCCAATGGTGCCGGGTCCGCGGTCAGGGCTATGACGGCTGGATCAGGCAGGACGATCTGTGGGGCGTTTATCCCAGCGAGCAGGTCGGCAGCCGGTAGACCGGCAGGCAGAATTGCAGCGCGATTGGGTTGTCAGGCCGGTTTGCGGCGAACCCGCACGATAACCTCGACCGATGTCACTTCCATGCCAGGCGGCGGTGCCGGAACACTGTCGATTTCCATCGGGCTTTCGACGTCGATCAGGCGGTTTTCGCCCTCGACGAAGAAATGATGGTGGTCCGACACATTGGTATCGAAATAGGTCCGCGCGCCGTCGATGGCGACTTGCCTGAGCAGGCCCGCTTCGGTGAACTGATGCAGCGTGTTGTAGATCGTCGCCAGCGAGACCGGAACATTTGCCGCAACCGCTTCGTCATGAAGCCCCTCGGCGGCAATATGCCTGTGCCCGCGCCCGAACAATATCGCCGCAAGGGCAACCCGCTGGCGCGTCGGCCGCAGGCCGGCGGCGCGTAAATCGGTGGCGAGCCGTGTCTGCAGGCCGGCATTACCGGCTGACACGGGCGATTGTTCAAGCTGCAGCGTATCGGACATGACGTTGTATCGATTTCAACCTTGTGACTGGCGTCAGGGACAGGCGCGTAATCGACCTCGCTAAAGATTTTCCACGAAACCTAGAATGCTTCTATATGCGAAAACCGGTAAACGAGACAACCGGATGCGGCAATATGCGCAGCCGCGCCCAGCTGACGCACTCAATCGTTTCGCGGACGGTGGTGCTATGTTAGGAACGGTTCGTGCGGCCGGAAGGGCGGTCGAAGGGGGAGGTCCATAACGGTTCATGACCGATCGTCAGACTCGATATGAATATGAGGAACTGCTGGCCTGCGGGCGCGGTGAGATATTCGGCGACGGCAACGCCCAATTGCCGCTGCCGCCCATGCTGATGTTCGACCGAATTTCGGAAATCTCGGAGGAAGGCGGCGAATATGGCAAGGGACTGGTGCGCGCGGAATTGGCCGTCAAGCCCGATCTGTGGTTCTTTGCCTGCCACTTCCAGGGTGATCCGGTGATGCCCGGTTGTCTCGGCCTTGACGCGCTATGGCAGATGCTCGGCTTTTTTCTGGGATGGCTTGGCGAACCCGGGCGCGGGCGGGCGCTTTCCGTCGGCGAGGTCAAATTCTCCGGCATGGTGCAGCCAACGGTCAAACGCGTCGAATATGGCGTCGATCTGAAGCGCGTTCTGCGCTCCAAGCTGGTGCTGGGGACCGGCGATGGCTGGCTGAAGGCGGATGGCGAGACCATCTATAAAGCCAAGGACCTGCGGGTCGGTCTCTTCATCGGCGAGAAGACGCCGGCGGCGGGCTGAGTCCGGACTCGAAGGGAAGGAGATTGCCATGAAACGGGTGGTTGTCACCGGCATGGGGATCGTCTCGTCAATCGGCAACAATACGCAGGAAGTGCTCGCCAGCCTTCGCGAAGCGCGTTCGGGCATTGTCTTTGCCGACGACTATGCGGAACTCGGGTTTCGCTGCCAGGTGCATGGCGCGCCGACGCCCGATCCGGCCGAGGCGCTGGATCGGCGGACAACGCGGTTCATGGGGCGCGGCGCGGCGTGGAACTACATCGCCATGGAGCAGGCCATCCAGGACGCCGGTCTGGAGCCTGACGAGGTTTCCAATCCGCGCGCCGGCATCATTATGGGCTCCGGCGGCCCCTCGACCCGCGCCATCGTCGAGGCGGCCGACATTACCCGCGAAAAAGGGCCGAAGCGGATCGGGCCGTTCGCGGTGCCCAAAGCGATGTCATCGACCAATTCGGCAACACTGGCGACGCCGTTTCAGATCAAGGGCGTGAATTATTCGATTTCATCGGCCTGTGCGACATCCAATCACTGCATCGGCAATGCCTATGAGATCATCCAACTCGGCAAGCAGGACATCATCTTCGCCGGCGGCGGCGAGGAGCTGGACTGGACCCTGTCCAACCTGTTCGACGCCATGGGCGCCATGTCGTCCAAGTTCAACGCAACGCCTGAGGCCGCGTCGCGGGCCTATGACGCCGACCGGGACGGCTTCATCATCGCCGGCGGCGCCGGCGTCCTGGTGCTTGAAGAGCTGGAGCACGCGAAAGCGCGCGGCGCCAGAATCTATGGCGAGATCACCGGTTACGGCGCGACTTCGGACGGTTACGACATGGTGCAACCATCCGGAGAGGGGGCGGTCCGTTGCATGAAAATGGCGACGGAAACGGTCAACGAGCCGATCGACTATATCAATCCACACGCCACATCGACACCGATCGGTGACGAGAAGGAGATCGAGGCGATCCGCGATGTCTTCGGCTCCGGTGACGATTGTCCGCCGATTTCGGCAACAAAATCGCTGACCGGTCATTCGCTGGGCGCCACCGGCGTGCAGGAATCCATCTATTCGCTACTGATGATGAACAACGGCTTCATCTGTAAAAGCGCCAATATCGATACGCTGGATCCGGCCTTTGAGGACATGCCGATCTTGCTGGAACGCCGCGACAATGTTGAAATCAACACGGTGCTGAGCAATTCCTTCGGATTTGGCGGCACCAATGCCACGCTGGTGTTCCAGCGGTTTGGCGCGTGACGGTACCTCGGCGATGAGCGATCTGATGGAGGGCAAACGCGGCCTGATCATGGGTGTCGCTAACGATCATTCGATCGCCTGGGGAATCGCCAAGGCGCTTGCCGGTCAGGGTGCGGAACTGGCCTTTACCTATCAGGGGGAGGCGTTCGGCCGCCGTGTCGAGCCGCTGGCAAAGTCGCTCGGCTCCGACCAGATTTATCCTTGTGACGTTGAAGATCCAGAATCCGTCGGCGCCGTTTTCGACGGATTGAAGCGCCGCTGGGGCGAACTCGATTTCCTCGTTCACGCCGTGGCATATTCCGACCGGTCCGAACTGAAGGGACGTTATGCCGATACGTCGCGGGAAAATTTCATCCGCACAATGGTCGTTTCCTGCTTCTCCTTCACCGAAGTGGCACGCCAGGCCGCGCTGCTCATGAAGGATGGCGGGGCGATGCTGACGCTGACCTATGCCGGTTCGGTGCGAGTCATGCCGAACTACAATGTCATGGGAACCGCCAAGGCGGCGCTGGAAGCGTCGGTGCGTTATCTCGCCGCCGATTACGGTGATCAGAATATCCGCGTCAACGCCATATCCGCCGGACCGGTGCGCACGCTTGCCGGTGCGGGAATCTCTGACGCGCGACTGATGTTCAATTATCAGCGGGTCAATTCACCGCTCGGGCGGTCTGTGACGATCGAGGATGTCGGCGGCGCGGCGGTCTATCTTCTCAGCGATCTGTCGAAGGCGGTGACGGGTGAAATCCACTATGTCGACGCCGGCTACAATATCGTCTCCATGCCGCGGCTGGAGACCCTGAAAAACCAGGACACCGGCGAGGAACAGGAAGCGGCGGAATAAAGTTGCCGGATGATTTGTCATGTGAATCCGGCCCTTCGGCTGCAGTTGCGGACTTTTGTGATCGCTGAATTTGCTATTTGCTAACCGAAATTTTACGCCAACAGGTTCATTTGGACCGGGACAAACCCCGGGACTGCGTTATGAACCCGTTCAAGTATCGCGGCGGCGGCTTATTCGCCGTTGTCATCGTTCTTGGTCCGATTGTCTGGCTTTGCATCTATGCAGCAGCCCGCATTGTGGCCGGCGGTGTCGAATCGGATGCGAGCAGCATGGCTTCCGCGCTGCCGCATTTCGGGTTTTATTCCGGTCTGTTCAGCGCACTTGTCATCTGGGCATTCGGCACACTCGCGCTTTTCAAATTTCCCGCAGCGGGGCGGGCCAAGGCGCTATCCCCGCAATTTGACCGTGATCCCCTGTCGGCCCTGATCGGCCGCAAGGCATTTTTAAGCCAACTCGACGACGGCGTTGCTGCTGCTGAATCCGCCGATAGACAGCTTGCCGTCATCGCCATCGATCTCGATCGATTTAAATCGGTGAACGACATCTGGGGCCATGCGGCCGGCGACGAGGTGCTGAGGGAATCCGTTTTCCGGATCCGGGCGCTCGTGGGATCCGATACGCTCGTGGCCCGCATGTCGGGCGATGAATTCGCCGTCATGATCGACAATGAGGTCAATCCGCGTTCACTCAAACATCTGGCGCAGCGCATCATTGAGGAACTGAGCGAGCCGTTCGAAGTCGACGGCGCGGCAGTTTCCTTGAGTGCCAGCGTCGGCGTGGCGCTTTATCCCGTTAACTCCGACAGCGGCGAAGCGCTGTTCCGAGCCGCCGATCTGGCGCTGACCAAGGCCAAGGCCGACGGGGCACAGATGCACCGGTTCTTCGATACGGCGATGGAGAACCACCTGGTGCGGCGCAGCACTATGGAGCGCGATCTGCGGCTGGCGCTGCAACGCGACGAATTCGTCGTTTTCTATCAGCCGCAGATGGACCTGAAGAGCGGCGATATTTGCGGCTATGAAGCACTGATCCGCTGGGAGCGGCCTGGTGAAGGGATCATTTCACCGATGGACTTCATTCCGGTTGCTGAAGAGACCGGGCTTATCAAGCCATTGGGCGAATGGATCCTGCGCAAGGCGTGCCAGGATGGCGCCAACTGGATCAGCTCCGGCATTGTCGCAGTGAATTTTTCGGCAGAGCAATTTCGTTTTCCGGGCGTCGATGAGATGATCCGCGACGTGCTTGAGGAAACCGGACTTGATCCGCAGCGACTGGAAATCGAAATCACCGAAAGCCTGTTCCTCAACCATTCTTCCGATATCATGGCAACGCTGCGGCGCATAAAGGCGCTCGGCGTGCGCATCGCCATGGATGATTTCGGCACCGGCTATTCCAGCCTCAGCTACCTGACGCGCTTTCCCTTTGACAAGATCAAGATCGACCGCAGCTTTGTCGGGCAATTGTCCGACGACCCACAGATCGGAGCGATAATCTCCTCCATCGTCGGACTGGGCCGCAGCTTGAGCGTCGATATTACCGCCGAGGGCGTTGAAACCAACGATCAGGTCGCATTGCTGCAGGCCGCCGGTTGCAGCATCGTTCAGGGCTTCCTGTTTGGTGCACCGCAGCGCGCTGATATCGCCGCGCAGGCGGAAAACGGCCCGCCGGAGAAAACCGAAGCGGCAAACGGCGAGAACGGCAGCGACATCGCTGATCAGGTCGGTGGCCGGGACGATAGCGAAGTCGAAGGTGATATCGACGACGACATCGAAGAAGCAGTCGCCTGACCCGGCAATTCAGCTTTCCCGCTATATTTCACATTCAGATCAAATTCTAAAAAGCTGATTCAGGGAACTCTAATGCGCCCTTGTTAGCTTTCGGCCGCGGAAGTTCGGAAGGCGGCCCATATCGTGCGTTCTGTTGGAAAGCGTATATTCGTCCTGACTGCCAGTATGGTGGTCTGTGTCTGCCTTCTGGGCGGGCTGTTTTACATTGGACAGTCCAACATCCGCGCGATGCTGGTTCGCGAGGCCGGCGAAAAAGCCGTTATCTGGTTTCAAAACAGCATCGAGAACCGTGCCAACCCGCTGATCGCTCTGACGCGCGATTCCTCGCCGCTGGCACCCAGGTCCCTCAAAACCGCCGGGATCGACGCACTGGTTCTGATCGACGGCAACAACGATGTCGTGCCGGCCGCAGGAACAAACCAGACAGCGGTCGCCGATTTCAAAGCGGCAACGGCAGCGGTCCGCGACCAGCAAGATCTGGCGATGCTGAAGATCCCGACGGGCGCTTATACAACCGGCAATGTCGGATTGATCTCAAATAGCAAGTTTGGAACCTGGATCGCCTTTCCAGTTTCGCCAGACGGCCCTGTAAGGCTGGCTGCACGCTTCGTTCAATCTCAAACAGCGGCGGAACTGGCCCTGCGGTTCCGGCGCGAGTTCATCTATTCCGGCGGCGTCGCCGCCGTGACGTTTTTCGCTTTCATGAGCGGGTTTACCTATCGCGCACGGCAAATTGACGACAATAGCGAAGACCTGCGCTTCCTCGCCCTTCATGACGAATTGACGGGGCTTCCAAATCGAAAGCAATTTGAGGACAAGCTGAAGGATGCGGTCGCATCAACCGAGCAGTCTTCGCACAAATGCGCACTGCTTATGATCGATCTGGACGGGTTCAAGTCGGTCAATGATACCCTCGGCCATCCGATCGGCGATGGTCTACTGCGCGCCGCGGCCAAACGCCTGCAGGGTTCGGTGCGCGGCGATGATCTGCTGGCCAGACTATCGGGCGATGAATTCGCAATCCTTGTTCCAATGATCGAGGACACGGCATCACTGAAGCCGTTTGCCGATCGCGTCCTGGAACTGTTGTCGACCTCCTTCCGTATTGATGGGCACGAAGTCCTGATCAGCGGATCGCTGGGCATCGCAGTTGCGCCCGATAACGGCGATACAGGCGATCAATTGGTGCGCAACGCCGATTTCGCACTTTACCGTGCCAAGAGCGAAGGCCGGCGGACCTGGCGTTTCTTCGATCCGAAAATGGCTGAGGACCAGAAAAGCCGCAGAACGCTGGAAGACGGGCTGCGCTTTGCGCTGGAGAACGATCTCTTTACGCTGCTTTACCAGCCGCAATACGACCTTTCGTCCGATCATGTCACCGGCTACGAGGCGCTGCTGCGCTGGCGTCTTCCCGGCAAGGGTCTGGTGCAGACGTCGATGTTTTTGTCGATCGCGGAGGAGACCGGCCTGATCATACCAATGGGCGAGTGGGTGATCCGCCAGGTTGCGCGCGATTGTGCGATTTTGCCGCCCGATGCTCGGATCGCCATCAATCTTTCCGCCGCGCAATTGAAGCGTCAGGGCATCGAAGCCTTCATCGAAGACACGTTCGGCGCCTACAATGTCGATCCCAAGCGCATCGACATCGAGGTCAATGAAAGCATTCTCGGCCGCAACGAAGACGACGCCTTCGCCCGGCTGGAGACAATCCGCGAAATCGGCGTTTCGATCGTCATGGACAATTTCGGTGTCGGCACATCGAGCCTTGGCCTGTTGTCGCGCTATCCGTTCGACAAGATCAAGGTCGACCGATCGTTCATGAGTGGAATTGACGACAATGAGAAGAAGCGGGCTGTGGTCGCGGCGATCTGCAGCCTGGGCCGTTCGCTCGGCATGCAGGTCGCCGGCGAGGGTGTGGAATCGCGCGAGCACGCCGATATCCTGCGCGAGGCTGGCTGCAGCCAGGCACAAGGTTTCTATTTCGGGCACCCGGAAAGCCTGGATACGCTGTTCAGGCAGCAGTCAGACGACGTAAAGTCGATCTCGCTCGCCAATATCGCCTGAGTGCGGCTGAAGCATAAAAAACGGGGCGCTGTGGCGCCCCGTTTCGGTTCAGTGTTCGCCGGTTGCGGGATCAGGCGGCCTGGTCTTCGAGCGGTTTACCGGTCTCCTGGTCGACGACCTTCATCGATAAGCGAACCTTGCCGCGATCGTCGAAGCCCATCAGCTTGACGTAGACCTGCTCGCCTTCCTTGACGACATCGGTGACCTTTTCCGGCCGGCCCTGGTTGAGCTGCGAGATATGCACCAGGCCGTCCTTGGAGCCGAAGAAGTTCACGAAGGCGCCGAAATCGACAACCTTGACGACCGTGCCGCGGTAGATGTGACCGACTTCCGGATCATCGGTAATGCCTTTAATCCACGTGATCGCGGCATTGATCGATTCCGCGTCGGCTGAGGCGATCTTGACCGTGCCGTCATCCTCGATGTTGATCTTGGCGCCGGTCTTTTCGACGATTTCGCGGATTATCTTGCCGCCGGTGCCAATGACTTCGCGGATCTTGTCGACGGGGATATGCAGGACCTCGATGCGCGGCGCATGTTCGCCGATCTCGTCACGGGCCTCGCCGAGCGCCTTGGCCATTTCGCCGAGGATGTGCAGGCGGCCGCCCTTGGCCTGGTCGAGCGCGACCTGCATGATCTCCTCGGTGATCCCGGTGATCTTGATATCCATCTGCAACGAAGTGATGCCCTCGCCGGTGCCGGCGACCTTGAAGTCCATATCGCCGAGATGGTCCTCGTCGCCGAGAATATCGGACAGGACCGCATAGCGGTCGGCCTCCTTGATCAGGCCCATGGCGATACCGGCTACCGACTTCTTGATCGGGATGCCGGCATCCATCATCGCCAGCGACGAACCGCAGACGGTCGCCATTGACGACGAGCCGTTCGACTCGGTGATCTCGGAGACGATGCGCACGGTATAGGGGAATTCGTCGCGCTCGGGCAGAACCGCTCGCAGAGCGCGCCAGGCCAGCTTGCCGTGGCCGACCTCACGCCGGCCGGTGAAGCCGACGCGGCCCGTTTCGCCGACGGAATAAGGCGGGAAGTTGTAGTGCAGGAGGAAATGCTCCTTATAGGTGCCTTCCAGCGCATCGATGAATTGTTCGTCCTCACCGGTGCCGAGCGTCGCCACGACCATGGCCTGGGTTTCGCCGCGGGTAAACAGCGCCGAGCCGTGGGCTCGCGGCAGTACGCCGACCTCGGAGATGATCGGCCGGACTGTTTCCAGGTCGCGACCATCGATACGCTTGCTGGTGTCCAGTATGCTGCCGCGCACGATATCCTTCTCTATGCCCTTGAAAACGCCGCCGACATCGGAAGCGCCCGGCGCGGTTGCGTCTTCCGGATCGACCAGTTGGGCGGTCGCAGCGTCCTTGAGGCTTGCGACCTTTTCCTGACGTTCCTGCTTGTCGGCAATCTGATAGGCTTCACGCAGGCCTGAACCGACAATCGCGTCGACCTGTGCAGCCAGAGCGGAATTATCCTCCACCTCGACAGCGCGCGGCTCCTTGGCGCATTTTTCGGCCAGTTGGATGATTGCGTCGATAACCGGCTGGAACGCCTTATGTCCGAACATGACGGCGCCGAGCATGACGTCTTCGGGCAGTTCCTTGGCCTCCGATTCCACCATCAGCACGGCATCGGCAGTGCCGGCGACGACCAGATCGAGGGCGCTTTCCGGCATCTCGTCGAGCATCGGGTTGAGAACGTATTCGCCCTCGATATAGCCGACACGGGCGCCGCCGATGGGGCCAAGGAAGGGGATGCCGGAAATGGTCAGCGCAGCGGAAACGGCGACCATTGCGGCAATGTCGGGATCGTTCTCCAGATCATGGGACATGACCGTCGCGATAATCTGGGTTTCGTTCTTGAAGCCTTTGGCGAAAAGCGGTCGGATCGGGCGGTCGATCAGACGGCAGACCAGCGTTTCCTTTTCGCTCGGCCGGCCTTCACGCTTGAAAAAACCGCCCGGGATCTTGCCGGCGGCATAGGTCTTTTCCTGATAATTGACGGTCAGGGGGAAGAAATCGAGGCCCGGCTTGGGTTGGCGGTCGGCGACAGCCGTCGCCAGAACCGTCGTCTCGCCATAGGTTACCAGCACGGCACCGTCGGCCTGGCGGGCGATCTTGCCGCTCTCCAGGGTCAGCGGGCGGCCGCCCCATTCCAGTTCCACTTTGTGATGATTAAACATGATAGTCCTTTCTGTCCGTGACAAAAAGCTCGGGCAGGCCATGCGCAAGATGACAGGAGGCTCTTCGTCCCGGCGCTTATACCAACGGTTGATAATATTGACCCATATGACCGGCATTAATTTGGCTTTTGGCTAAGCGCGATTGGCGACCTGGTACCGGTACCACGAGCCGATCGCAACGACGTCCAAAAGCCAAAGTAATCCGGCCTTCGGTGGCACAAAATCGCCCACCGGATATTAGTCAGCGGGAGAGCATCCGGCGATCCTGCCATGGCGAGCCTTGCTTTCAATTTACGCGCAGCGGAACCTTCGCCGCCGCGCAATCATGGGCGCCGTTAGCGGCGCAGTCCGAGACGCGTGATCAGCGTCTGGTAACGCTCCTGGTTGCTGGTCTTGACATAGTCCAGCAGCCGGCGGCGTTGGGAAACGAGCTTGAGAAGGCCGCGGCGGGAATGGTTGTCCTTGCCGTGGGACTTGAAATGCTCGGTCAGGTTGGCAATGCGTTCCGATAAAATCGCCACCTGGACTTCCGGTGAACCGGTGTCGCCATCCTTGGTCGCATATTCCTTGATCAGCGCCTGCTTACGCTCAGCTGTAATCGACATCGGTTGTCCTCTTGTCGTTCGATCCGGCAGCCCATGGGTCACCAGGGAGATTGAATACCCGTCGGGGATTGAAGGCGCCCTTTTCCACCTCGCCCAGTGCGACCGGGACATTTCCCGAAACCGCGCAGGCGGGGCCGGTTAAAACCGGCGCATCCCGTCCTTTCAGGAACAGTGCCTGTCCTCGTCTGAGGCGGGCCGCATCCTGTTCGTTCACAGCCAGCGCCGGGATGTCGTCCAGCGCGGTCATGACCGGCTTCAGGACCTCCATCAAATTGTCATGTCCTGAAGCGGCTGCGTTATGGCTCATCTCGGCGAGCAATTCCAGCAAAATCATGCCGTCTTCAGCGAACGGGCCGACAGCGAGGCGGCGCAACGCCACGACGTGACCATAAGTGCCAAGCCGGCGGCCCATATCGCGGGCCAAGGCGCGGACATAGGTTCCTTTGCCGCATTCGGCGACAAACACCGCGGTATCGGCATCGGGACAATCGACAAGTTTGAGCCGGTGAACAACGATCTCGCGGGCATCAAGCGTTACCGTGTCGCCGTCGCGGGCCAGATCGTAAGCCCGTTCGCCGGCGATCTTGACGGCGGAATAGGCTGGCGGCACCTGCATGATCGTACCGGTGAACTCGGCCAGAACGGCGCCGATGGCAGCGGCATCAGGGCGCCGGTCGGACGTGGCGCTGACTTTGCCCTCGGTGTCGTCGGTCTCGGTCTCCTCGCCCCAGCGGACGGCAAAGCGGTAGACCTTGCGGCCATCCATGACAAAGGACACCGTCTTGGTTGCCTCGCCGAGCGCAATTGGCAGGCAGCCGGACGCGAGTGGATCGAGGGTACCGGCATGGCCGGCCTTTTGCGCGTTGAAGGCACGTTTGACCCGGGCAACCGCCTGTGTCGACGTCATGCCGGCCGGCTTGTCGAGCACGACCCAGCCGTCGACCTTGCGGCCCTTGTTTCTGCCGCGAGCCATCAATCAGCATCCCCGCTCGGTTCGCCATCCGGCTCAGCATCCACGTCACCGGGCAGATCGCGAGCGACGTCGGGCGAACGCAGCAGGGTATCAATGCGGGTATCGTCGTCAAAGCGCGTGTCGAGCTGGAATTTCAAATCGGGCATGTTTCTCATCTGCCGCAAGGCCGGCGCGATCTTGCCGCGCAGGAAACGGCTATTGCGGTTGAGCGCCGTGACGACCTGCGCCGGGTCGTTGTGGCCGAGCGGGGCGACCAGTGCTGTGGCGTGACGCAGATCGGCCGAAACGCGAACCTCGGCGATGGTGATGATAACGCCGTCAAGATCCGGGTCGCTGACCTCACCGCGGGCGAGCACATCGGCCAGCGCATGACGGACCAGCTCGCCGACGCGAAGCTGGCGCTGGGAGGGTTCGCCGGCTGACTGGTTCTTGAAACGAGACATCTATACCAAAGTGCAAAGCTCCGATCCCCGGCACTTGTCCGGGAATGCGGATCGTTGTGTTACGGGCACTTAAAGGGTCCGCGCGACTTCCTCGACGCGGTAGCACTCGATGACGTCGCCCTTGCGCATGTCTTCGTAATTCTCAAAAGCCATGCCGCATTCCTGGCCGGAGGCGACGTCCTTGACTTCGTCCTTGAAGCGCTTGAGCGTCGACAGCTTGCCTTCGTGAACAACGACATTGTCGCGAACCAGGCGGACGCCGGCACCGCGTTCGACCCTGCCCTCGGTGATCAGGCAGCCGGCCACCTTGCCGACCTTGGAGATGTTGAACACTTCCAGGATTTCGGCATTGCCGAGGAAGGTCTCGCGGCGTTCGGGCGATAGCAGGCCTGACATCGCCGCCTTCACGTCGTCGACCAGATCGTAAATGATGTTGTAGTAGCGGATCTCAACGCCCGCCGCCTCGATGATCGCCGCCTGCGAGGCTTCCGCCAGGCTGACGTCGGATTCAGTGATGCCGCCGACACCGGAATGAATGATCCGCGCAGAGACCTCCTCGGTTCCAAGCTTGTCGAGTGTGCCGGCAATGGCTTCGACGGAGCCCTGCACGTCGCCCTTGATCAACAGCATGAACTCCTGTCCGCCCTCGCTTTGGAGCTGATTCATCATCTCCTCCAGCGAGCCACGTGCGCCCGACCGCATGGCAGCCGACCGCTCGCGCTTGATGCGCTGACGGTATTCGGTGATCTCGCGGGCGCGCGCTTCGGAATCGACCACGGCCACGCGGTCGCCGGCATCGGGGGCGCCCTGGAAGCCGAGTATCACGACCGGGAATGACGGGCCGGCCTCGTCGACCGCATCGCCGCGATCGTCGATCAGCGCCCGCACCTTGCCCCATTCTGAGCCGGCAACAACGATATCGCCGATGTGCAGCGTGCCACGCTGAACCAGCACGGTCGTGACCGAGCCGCGGCCGCGCTCCAGCTGGGCTTCCACGACGGTGCCTTCCGCGGCGCTATCGGGATTGGCCTTCAAATCGAGCAATTCGGCCTGCAGGACGATTGCCTCCAGAAGCTTGTCGAGATTGATCTTTTCCGTCGCCGAAACCTCGACCTCCAGCGTCTCGCCGGACATCGATTCGGTGATCACTTCGTGCTGCAGAAGTTCCGTCTTGACCCGGTTGGGATCGGCCTCGTGCTTGTCGATCTTGTTGATGGCGACAATCAGCGGCACTTCGGCCGCCCTGGCGTGGTTGATCGCCTCGATCGTCTGCGGCATGACGCCGTCATCGGCGGCGACGACGAGCACGACAATATCGGTGGCTTGCGCACCCCGCGCCCGCATGGCGGTGAAGGCGGCGTGGCCCGGCGTGTCGATGAAGGTGATTTTCTGACCGTTCTGTTCGACCTGGTAGGCGCCAATATGCTGGGTGATGCCGCCGGCCTCGCCCTCAACCACCTTGGTCTGGCGAATGGCATCGAGCAGCGATGTCTTGCCGTGATCGACATGACCCATGATCGTGACAACCGGCGGGCGCGACTTCAAATCGCCATCGGTATCGGGCTCTGCAAACAAACCTTCCTCCACATCGGAGGCGGCGACGCGGCGCACCGAATGGCCCATCTCCTCGGCGACGATCTGGGCCGTGTCGGCATCCAGAATATCGTTGATCTTGACCATCGTGCCCTGCTTCATGAGCAAGCGAATGACGTCGACGGACCGCTCGGCCATGCGATTGGCCAGATCCTGCACCGAAATCGCTTCCGGAATCGTGACCCCGCGAACGATCTTTTCCGTTGACGGCGTAAAGTTCGACGACTGGCGCCTTTCCTTTTCGCGGCGCCGGCGCACCGATGCGAGCGAACGCTCGCGCTCATCCTCAAGCGCATTGGTGACCGTCAGCCGGCCACGGCGGCGTTCCTGTCCGATGTTGCGCGCCGGTTTCGGCTCCGGGCGTTTGGGACGGTTGACGGCGCGCATGGTTTTCGCGTCTTCGTCGGCCGGCGGGGCTGCCGCTGCTGTCTCAGCATCGCCAAACCTGCGGCGGGCTTCCTCCTCGGCCTGCTTGCGGGCCTCATCCTCCGTCTGCTTGCGGGCTTCCTCTTCGGTCTGGCGGGCAGCGGCTTCCTCGCGCTCGCGCGCCAGCCGGGCCTCATCCTCGGCGTGCCGCCGCGCTTCCTCTTCGGCATGCTGGCGGTCCACGGCCTCGCGCACCTTGGCGTCGGCAAGCGCCTGTGCGCGCGCACCGCGCTCATCTTCGGTCAGCGTGCGCAGAACCACGCCACTGGCGCGGGTTGCCTTTTCCGCCGCCGCGACGTCGGCAGCGGGTTTGGCGGCTTCGGCAGCCGGTTTGGCGGCTGGCTCGGGCGATTTGGAAACCGGCGCCGCCTCGTCCGATCCCGGAACCGAGATACGACGGCGCTTCTTTTCCACCACGACAGACTTGGACCGGCCGCCGGAAAAGCTCTGACGGACCGTATCGGTATCGCGTTTCAATGATATCGTCCGGCGCCGCTCAACGCGGATCGTCTTGTCGCCGTCGTTCGTCGTATCACTCATTCTTCGTCCTACCGGTCCTTCAAAGGCTTGTTCGGCACCCTTTCGGCGCGTCCAGGGCCTGCCGTCACTGTCTTTTCATCGTTGCGGAACGTAATGTCCAAGTCTGTTCCACCGGCCCGTGCCACACCGTCAAAACGGAGCAGGCGCACAGCCGATTCCAAGAAACTTCTACCTGCCGGACCGCCAAGCACGGCAGCATGTATCACATTTGACCGCCCCATTGCCAAACCCAATTCATCCGCATCGAAGGCGCGGATGTGAAGCGTGTTCGTGTCCGGCTCATTGCTGGCGCGGGCGCGCAGCCGGCCGGTGATCTTGCGCAGCGCGTCGTCGGCTGCGTCCGATGCCGTCAGCAGGGCCGCCACCGGCTCTTTCGCCAGCGCCGCTTCGACCTTGGCGAAACCGGCGACTGCGGCACCCGATTTGCGGGCCAGACCAAGCCGGCCGAGCGCCGCCTTGCGCAGCAGCGCGGCAACGTCATCGGCAATGCCGGGATCGGCGGTCACATCGGCCTTCAGAGCGCGGGCGAACAGTCTCTTGCCGGCCGCCTCGGCGATGCTGGCGCGATCCAGGCCGACCCAGACGCCGCGGCCCGGCAGCCGGGCGCGCAGATCCGGCACCAGTGTGCCGTCAGGCCCGGCGACAAAGCGCAGCAGATCGGCTTCTGGCCTCAGCTGGCGCGTGAGGATGCACATGCGGGTGCGGCCGGTTCTGTTATGTATCGGCGGTGTCAGCGCGGCCTGCGTCAAATTGCGGCAGCCTCCTCTTGCGCGTCGGCGGCCTCGGGATCCTCCACCTCATCAGCTTTCAGGTCATCCTCGGTCAGGATGCCGGCCTTGAGCCTGGCGGCAATGATCATCTCTTCCGCTTCGGCCCGCGACAGGGCGAAATCCTTCAGGATGCCGTCAAAGTGCTGAACTTCGCCGTCCTTTCGCTCGGTCCAGCCAACCAGATCGTCGATGGCGCAATAGCCAAAATCCTCGACGGTTTTGACGTCATCCTTGCCGAGCGTCACCATCATCGCCGTGGTCATGCCGGGCACGTCCTTCATATCGTCGGCAACGCCGAGCTTCCTGCGTTCCTCGTCCTGCGCCGCTTCCAGCGCATCGAGATATTCACGCGCCCGCAATTGCAGCTCTTCGGCGGTTTCCTCGTCAAAGCCCTCGATGGCGGCAACCTCGTCACGCTCGACAAAGGCGACCTCTTCAACATTGGCAAAACCTTCCGATGCCAGGAGCTGGGCGACCATTTCATCGACATCCAGCGCTTCGACGAAGAGCTCGGTGCGATCGACGAATTCCTTCTGGCGGCGCTCCGATTCCTCGTCCTCGGTCAGGATGTCGATATCCCAGCCGGTCAGCTGCGAGGCGAGCCGGACATTCTGGCCACGCCGGCCGATGGCCAGGGACAGCTGATCGTCGGGCACGACAACCTCAATGCGTTCGGCGTCCTCGTCGAGAACCACCTTGGCGACTTCCGCCGGCTGCAGCGCATTGACAATGAAGGTGGCGGCGTCGGGCGACCAGGGGATAATATCGATGCGCTCGCCCTGCAGTTCGCCGACAACGGCCTGGACGCGGCTGCCGCGCATGCCGACACAGGCGCCAACCGGATCAATCGAGCTGTCGTTGGACAAAACGGCGATCTTGGCGCGCGACCCGGGATCGCGGGCAACGGATTTCAGCTCGATAATGCCGTCATAGATTTCCGGCACCTCCATGGTGAACAGTTTGGCCATGAATTGCGGGTGGGTGCGGGATAGGAAGATCTGCGGCCCGCGCTGCTCGCGGCGCACATCATAGATATAGGCGCGAACCCGGTCACCGTAGCGGAAATTCTCGCGCGGGATCAATTCGTCGCGGCGAATAATGGCCTCGGCGCGGCTGAGATCGACAATGACATTGCCATATTCGACACGCTTGACGGTGCCATTGACGACTTCGCCGATACGGTCCTTGAAATCCTCAAACTGACGGTCGCGTTCGGCGTCGCGCACCTTCTGCATGATGACCTGCTTGGCCGACTGGGCGGCGATGCGGCCAAAATCGACCGGCGGCAAGGGCTCGGAGATGAAATCGCCGATTTGCGCGGCGGGATTGCGGGCGCGCGCATCCTCGATCGATATCTGGGTGGCGACCTCGTCGACGGTTTCGACAACTTCCATCAGCCGTTGCAGACGGATATCGCCGGTTTTCGGGTCGATCTCGGCGCGAACATCGGTTTCAGCACCATAGCGCGAGCGCGCCGCTTTCTGAATTGCGTCTTCCATCGCCTCAATGACAATGCCGCGGTCAATGGTTTTTTCACGCGCTACCGCATCGGCAATCTGAAGAAGTTCAAGCCTGTTGGCACTGACAGCCATCGCTCAGCTCCATCCTTTTCGTTCGTTTGCTTTGCCCGGCTCCTCAGCGGCACCGGATCGTGTATCCATTGCGGCCCCACCCGACCGGCTTGTCGCAGGGCTTTTTTGCGCTGCGGCAATCAGGGCATCGGTAAGAACCAGTTTTGCCTCGGCAATATCGGTGGCCGGCAGCCAGACGTCGCCAGCTTCGCCGGTATCCTTCGTGACTGGCTCGCCGCCACGGGCAAGCCGCATGCCAACCTTGCCGTCATGCAGGCCAAGAAGGACGCCGCGAAAGCGCTTGCGGCCGGCAATTGCGACCGCCATCTCGATTTTCGCCTCCTGCCCGGCATGCAACTCAAAATCGATGGCGCTGGTCAGCGGCCGATCGATGCCCGGTGAGGAGACCTCCAGATGATATTCGCGGCTAATCGGATCTTCTATGTCGAGCGCCGGCGATATATCGCGACTGATCCGCTCGCAGTCTTCAACCATCATCGTCCCGTCCGGGCGCTCGGCCATGATTTGAACCGTCATGCCATTGAGGCCGGAAATCCGCACGCGAACGAGCCGGTAGCCCAGATCGGCGATCACCGGCTCGACGATATAGGCGATGCGTGCTTCCATTCCGCTTTCGCGTATGAGCCGGTCGTCGGTCATTTGCCTCCTGTGGCGGCCAATCCGCGACGCCGTTTGCTGACGGGCCTTGCGGATGCCGGGCGACGAGCGACAGATAACAAAAAAGAGCGGGACCGGCCGGACCCACTCTCGATTGATCTGTCGAGATGTTGCGCCCGATATAATCCTGTTAGCGTCTTATTTCAAGCGCGGGCAAAGACATGAATCGCGGCGGCCAGATCCTCCAGCGCGGTGCCGACCGATTTGAACAGGGTGATCTGGTCGTGATAGCGCCGGCCGGCACGTTTCCCGCGACTCAGATCGAAGAGATCGGCGGCGATGTCGTCTTCGCTGATGAGCCCCGATTGCAGCGGCTGGACGAGGTCACCGGCCTCGGCAAGGGCGCCCTCGCGGGTATCGACGAACAGGCGGGCACGGCGGATGGCGTCGTCGTCGACCTCGCGCATATCGGGCCGGAAACCGCCGACAAGGTCGACATGAACGCCACCGGACAGCCAGTCACCCTGGAACAACGGCTGGTGCGACAAGGTCGCGCAGGAGACGATGTCGGCGCCGCGCACAGCGCTTTCCAGGTCCGTCGTGGCGGCGATGCTGAAATTTCGCCCGGTCATTCGCTCAGCGAGCCGCTCGGCGGCACTGGCCGTGCGGTTCCAAACCAGCACCTCCTTGAGCGGCCGCACCGCGGCATGGGCATCGATCAGATAGGGCGCCAGCGCGCCGGCGCCGATCATCAAAAGCCGATGCGCGTCCTGACGGGCAAGATAGGACGCGGCGAGCGCCGAAGCGGCCGCCGTGCGCCATAGGGTCAGCGACTTGCCGTCGATCAGCGCGAGCGGTTCGCCGCTGCTGCCTGACATCAACAGGTAGACGCCGCTCACCGTGGCGCGGTCCCGGCTGGCATTATCGGGAAAGACCGAAACGATCTTGACGCCGATATAGCCCCGGTCCGAATGGCCCTGCGCGGAAAAATCCGTCCACGACGGCATGAGCAAAAGCGTGGCGTCCGACTGGTCGGGCAAGTGAACCGCGTGATGGTGCCGGACCGGCGTGACGGCGCCGGAGCGGAAGGCGCTGCGAAGCGTTTCAATCAGTTCCGGGAATATGAGGACGTCGGCAATATCGGCCGCCGGAATGATCCGCATGATTGCCGCACAATCGTCAGCTAAGTCTTATAACGTGCAACCATCAGGGGGTGCGGCCCGGCCCGGCAAGCCCCTGCCCGCCAAGCCCCGGTCCGGGAAGCAATGGGCCGGTCTTGGTTTCCGGTCTTTCGGCCTGTTCCGCCTTTGCCTGCCAGCGAGCCGCCTCATAGCGATTGTCACGCGCCTTGCGACGGAATTTGCGCTGGCTGTTCCAGACAATGAACGCTCCGACCAGTGCGCCGAGGATGAAAACGGCAAAGCCGAACTGATAGAGCGCCAGGTCAATTTGCAGCACCGGATCGGCGGGTGCAAACGGGTTGAAATGCAGCGTGATGCGGTGGTCGTTCGCCACCGACAGCAGCGCCACGACCAGCAGCACCGGAACGAGAATCAGCCATTTCAACAGCCGGCCGAACTTGGTCATAAGCTCACGATCCCTTGCCGTTGAGCCTTTCGCGCATTTCCTTGCCGGTCTTGAAGAACGGCACGAATTTTTCCTCAACCGGGACCTTTTCGCCGGTGCGCGGGTTGCGGCCGATCCGGGCCGGGCGGTTCTTGACCGAGAAGGCTCCGAAACCGCGCAGTTCGACGCGATCACCGCGCGATAGTGCAGATACGACCTCTTCCAGGACAGCGTTGACGATATGCTCCACGTCACGCTGGTAAAGATGCGGATTGCGTTCCGATATCTTGGCAACAAGCTCCGATTTGATCATTACGGCCCCCTCAGACCTCTACCGGCCTAGCGATCGTTCCGGACAGGGGTGGGAGCCTGCCAAACCATCAGCAGGCCGTCAACCAAAAGTCGCTTGGGCAACAAGGCCTTGGCTGCCGGAATGAGCCCCGGATCAGCGCCCAAAAGGCGGGCAATCCGAGCCGCCGATTCGCTGGCGAAGCTGGCAAAGGGAATTTCTGAGTCCTTCCAGTCAACCGCCGGGATATCTTCCGATATGTCCTTTTGCGATGCCAGCCAGGCGCGCGCCTCAGGCTCGCCGCCTATCGTGTCGATCAGCTTCGCCTCCAGCGCCTGACGTCCCGTGACGATGCGTCCGTCAGCCAACCGCCGCGCCTGGAAATCATCAAGGTTGCGTCTTTCGGCGACCAGGCCGACAAACCAGTCGAACGTGTCGTCGACCACCGTTTGGATCATCGCCAGGGCCTCCGGACTGGGTTCCTCAAACAGCGAGGGTTCGGCTTTCAGCGGGGCACTTTTAACCTCCGAATATTTGACGCCGATCTTGTCCATCAGGTCCTCAAAATGCGGAAACTGGAAGATCACGCCGATCGATCCGGTAATGGCGCTTTGCCGGGCAACGACATGATCGGCGGCGATTGCCGTCATATAGGCAGCCGACGCGCCCAGCCCGTCGATAACGGCAACGACCGGCTTTTCGTCCGCCGCCTCGCGGATGGCGCGATAGAGCGCCTCGCCGCCGACAGCCGCCCCGCCGGGCGAATCAATGCGCACGATGATCGCCTTGACCGCCTTGGCCTCGGCCGCCTCGGCAATCAGTTCGGCGGCCTTCGGCCGGGTATCGATAAAGCCGTCAACGGCAATGCGCGCAACCTGTTCGCGGCGCACCTTGCCGTCCAGTCCGAGCCCGGTTGTCGCCGCAACGATTGCGACAACGGCGACGGCGAACACCACAAAAGCGACGGCCCGCCAGAAACTCGCCCGGCGCCGCAACCGCCTGCGGTCAATGATGACATCGGCATCCATCGCAAACTCTCCCGGGGACATGAAGCCTTCGGCGCTCATCGACGAGCACCTGAGCATGCTGGACTAGCAGCCCACGGCGCCCATGATCAAGGGTGGGGGATCAAGGTGGGATTGGCGAACGGACAGGTGTCGCGGTGGTGGCGGTGCCCGCCCGTCAGCCGTTCAGCAGCCTCTCCACATAGGCCGGCACCACCTGCGTCGCCCTGCCGTGGATGGCTTCGGCGAACAGGGAAATCCCCTCCGACGGCTCCAGATTGAGTTCCACCGTGTGGGCGCCCGCGCCCCGCGCCTCGGCGACAAAGCCGGCGGCGGGATAGACATTGCCGCTGGTGCCGATGGAAATGAACAGGTCGCACGTGGCCAATGCGGCGTAAATTTCTTCCATCCGGTAGGGCATTTCGCCGAACCAGACGACATCCGGGCGCATGCCGCCGGCCCTGTTGCAGGCGCGGCAGGCCAGATCGACGGAAAGATCCGCCTGCCAGGGCTCCCTGGCGCCGCAATTGGCGCATAGCGCCTTGAGGATCTCGCCATGCATGTGGATCAGGTTTTTCGTGCCGGCCCATTCATGCAG
>CALZIL010000066.1:0-11784 GCA_945787495.1 uncultured Afifella sp.
CCGTTCGTCTGACGGCAAGGCCGTCCTAAAGATTGTTCCGCCTCGTCTTCGAATCCCATGATGGAAGGGCCTTGGTGCCGATTCCGAAGAGAAGCACGAACCCGCGAGCGACATCGACACTGCAGTGGTGGAAAGTCTGAAAGCGCTTGACCCCAAACGGCCGATTAGAGAAGCGGACATTGCCGGGGTAGGTGAAGGACGTCCGTTTCGTGCCATGAACGGTCTTCGCACCAGCGTCAGTTGAACCAGATGAAATAGCGGAAGAAATCACCGCCGAAGAGCTGCATGATCTGGATCCATGTCTCACCCGTGGTGAATTCCCCTTCTTCCAGATATGGCAGGGCGGCGGAACCCTGGATCAATAGAACGATATCGAAGGTCGTTGGCTCAAGGAAAAAGCGGCGCATATTGATGCCTTCATCGAAGCGCCAGTGCGGGAGGAGCTTCCTTCCCTGAAGGATCGCCTCGAACTCATCGAGAAAGTTCTTCCAGCCATCGACCTGCCGTTGAGTGACCTGCATGCGCGGCAGGACGCCTGTCTGGCCTGGATTGGGGATCCACTCCGCTCCGTTGTCGGTTTCGGCAAGGATGCGCTTCCAGTTCTCCCTGCCGAGCCGGACCACCGCTTCAAGATGGCCCAGGACATTGGCCATGCGCTCTGGCGCGACAACCGGCCAATGGTTGAGATGGATGAACGCTACGAGATCGGCTATTGCAGCGGATCGACCCCTTTCCATGAGACCGTTGGCGATGTCTGCATCGCGAGTTTCGCTGTACGCTTGGCCAAGTTCGCGATAGCGCGACGATGGCATGTTGAACAGAGTTGGGAACGAGACCTGGAAGGCTTCATGCCAGTCATGGGCCAGCGGAAACTCGGCGATCGCCATCAGCAAATGGCAATAGGCCTGTAGCCACGGCGCATCGCTGCTGTCGAAATCAACGAGAAGCTTGTTTGCCGCCTCATCATCGAGCCAGCCTGCCCTGGCAACGACACTGAATATCCGCCAAAGAGCTTCGTCTTCCGAGCCTTTCCCGTCACCGTTGAGGTCAAGCCGGATCAGGCCAATGTTCAACGGCAGATCAACCGGTTGATTCTTGATCTTGCCAAGCGTTGCCTCCGCGGTCTGCAGATCGGAGACAAAGGTCTGGAGGACACCGCGAAAACCGTCATAGGTCAGCTCGTCGGGACTAGGATTTTGCGGCACGGGGATGCGCAGGATCGGGAGCGCCATCAGACCAAAACCCGGGTCGTAGTCATCGCTGCTCAGCCCATAACGGTGAAGCCCCTGCCCGAGGTGTTCGACGGCCTGAAGGAACTGGACGGCACCCAGGGCAAAGCGGGCCTGATCATCGTCGGGCGCTTCGGCAAGACGCATCTCGGCAACCGAAGTGGCCTTGCCGGTCTGCCCCGCATAAAGATGGGCCTGAACCTTTTCGACAACGTCAGTTGACGCAAATGCGCTGCTGCTGATCATCGCGAGGGCGAGCCCCATCGCGACCAAATTCAATATCCGGCGCCTTGTCATGCGTGCCTCCCGTCAATGTCAATATTGAGCATTGATTTTTTAAATATCAAGAAATTAAGCAGTGGTCAATATTTTAATGTGCGGCACCCGTGCCACATTGCCGATATCGTCTTTGACACGTCTGGTCAGGCCGGTACGCCAGCCTTTTGACGGAGCCCGGCCACATAGATTTGGATAAGGGATGCGACGAGAGATTCCGCCGTTTCATCCTCTGGGAGCCTGTCGGCGCTTTCGACCGATGCCATGCCGAACAGACTGGTCCAAAGAACCCGCGCATGGTGCTGGCATTGCGTTTCCTGTCCGTCCGGGAACAGCGGCGCGAGCGCTTTTTCTTCCAGCAGGAGAAGGCGCGCCACCTTATCCAGGAACCAGGCCGGCATTTCACGGTTGTTGGGAAGCTTGTGCTCAAATATCGCGTTCCAGAGTTTTGGATGGGTCCTGGTAAATTGCAGATAGCTGGAGGCGAGCGCGCGCAGATTCCGCTCCGGATCTTTGTCCATCGGCGCGCTCGAACATGCTTCGTATAGTGCATCCAGGGTTTCACCGTTCATCTGCAGAACAAGATCATCGAGATCATCAAAAAGGTTGTAGAGCGTACCAATCGTGTAGCCGATATCGCGCACGATCTGCCGCGCCTTTAGTCCCCTCAATCCGTCCTTTTCGGTGATCTTGCGCGCTGCATCGAGAGCCAGACGATGCAATTCTTCGCGGGTGTGATCCGATCGTCTCGCCATACGGAATTCCCTGCTTCGATTTGCTGATTGAAAGTTGATCAAAATTATATTGACCAGTGATCAATTGCAAGTTATATATAATGATCACTGCTCAATTAGGGGTGAGCAAATGCGACTTGCTCGGCAGATTTCTCAGGTGATCGGGCTCGCTGGCGCGTTGGCGCCAACGACATCGATAGCCCGGGCTGCCGGCGCGTCCGCGCCCGACCGGATTGATGGCTTTCAGATCCCCCAAATCGTCTCTGACAGCGTGATGGTCGATATCACCGGCTTCATTGATCGCCTTGGTACGATCCCGACAACCACCGTATTTATCTTGGCCCCACTTGCCCCAATCCTCGTATTGGCGGTGTTGGTTGGATTGCGCGACATTGGGGAGCGAACGTCAAATTGGGCAGTTCGCACAAGACCCGACAATGTCTTCAAGTTTGAACGGCGGGTGCGATCGCAGCATTCACGGGTCAGGACTGACGCTGACGATGATCGTTCCTCGTCACAAAACGAAATCCTGACCAAGCCTGTTGCCGCGCCGTTTGGGGCCTCTTGTCCAACACCGACCGACAACCGTTCGTCGTGCGGTTCGCTTGGGATATCCCCAAGACCGGAAGCAGATCGAATCTGCCCTCACCGCTCGAACGCGGAACTAATATCGTTGATTTGCGCAGCCCTGCCCGACACGCGAAGTGACGCTTCCAAGGACGGCCGCAATGTCGACTGACAAGGCAGGAGGCGTGCGCTCTGTTGGATTTACCGCGCTGATTTGCACGCAGTTCCTCGGCGCGCTCAACGACAATTTGTTCAAGATCGTCGTATCGCTTTTTGCCGCCAATGTCGCCATCGCCACAGGAGACGGCGGCACGTATCTGGCAATAGCAGGCGCGTTGTTTGTCCTGCCCTTCTTACTGTTTTCGGGATATGCGGGCCACCTGGCCGACGCCTATAGCAAGCGGACGGTCCTGATCCTCGCCAAGGCCTGCGAGGTCATCGTCATGGCGCTCGGTTTGCTGGCGCTGTGGTCCGGCCGGATCGAGGCGATGTTTGCCGTGCTCTTCCTGATGGCGATGCAGTCGTCGTTTTTCAGCCCGGCGAAATACGGAATCCTGCCCGAAATGCTTCCCGGCAAGGACCTGTCACGCGGCAACGGAATTCTGGCGATGACCACGTTTGCCGCGATCATTGCCGGCACCGCAATCGGCAGCTTCATGTTTGCCGCATGGAATGACCGCCTTGAATGGATTGGTGCCGTAGTCACCATTGTGGCGATTGCAGGCACGCTCGCCAGTCTGGGCATTGCCCGTGTGCGAATACCACAAAGCCGGGCACCCTTTCCCCTGTTTCCCTGGTCTGAAATCGGGCGCGGCGCGGCGCGCATCGCTGGCGACAGGTCGCTGCTGCTTACGGTGATCGGCATCAGTTACTTTTGGTTCCTTGGTGCATTGCTGCAACTGGATGTGATCCTTCTCGGCACAGAAGTCATGGGGCTTGACGAAACGCGCATTGGCATCCTGCAAGTCGCCCTGGGTACCGGCATCGGAATTGGAAGCCTGGCAGCAGGACGTTTGTCTGGCGACAAGGTCGAATTGGGGCTCGTGCCGCTAGGATCAATGGGCATGGGCGCTGGTGCGCTCCTCCTTGCCGTTGCGATGTCGTCGTTTTCGGCGGTCTGTGCCGTACTCGTGCTGATCGGTTTTTCCGGCGGCCTGTTTGTCGTTCCGCTGAACGCATTCTTGCAGCAACGAGCCGGTGAGCATGAAAAGGGCCGGCTCCTTGCAACGAACAATTTCATGACCATGCTCGGTGTCCTGCTTGCCTCCGCAACGCTTTGGTTCTTGCGGGTCGTTCTCCAAATTCAGGCCGACGGCATTATTCTCATCGCCGGTCTCCTGACATTCGCCGCGACAGCATATGCGCTTGCGATACTGCCGGCGTTTTTGATCCGGCTCACGCTCTATTTGTTGACGCATAGCCTCTATCGAATCCGGATCGTTGGTCAGGAGCACATACCGGTCCACGGACCGGCACTTGTGATCTGCAATCACCTCTCCTTTGTTGACGGCTTTTTGGTCAATGCGTGCGTTCAGAGATTTATGCGGTTCATCGTTGCCCGACAGTTTTATGAAATGCGCGCCTTCAACTGGCTGCTTCGCAGAATGCATGCGATCCCCATATCGGCCGGCAACAAACAGGATGTCGCTGCGGCTCTCCAACAAGCGCGGAGCGAACTCGCCGAGGGCCATGTGGTTTGTATCTTCGCCGAGGGAGCGATCAGCCGCACAGGTGTGCCGCTGGCATTCAAGCGCGGATTTGAGAAGATCATCGCCGGTCTCGATGTCCCGATCATTCCAGTTCATTTGGACCAGGTGTGGGGAAGTATCTTCAGTTTCAAAGACGGGCGCTTTTTCTGGAAGCGGCCTGAACGAATTCCCTATCCGGTCACTGTCTCGTTTGGCGCGCCGCTACCGGCAAATGCCACCGCTTGGCAGGTCCGGCAAGCCGTTCTGGAGCTTGGCAGCGAAGCTGTCGAGCACCGCAGGAAAGCCAGTGACTTGCTGCATCTCAGATTCGTCCGCTCTGCCAAGCGGCATTGGCAGCGATCCTGTCTGGCTGATTCCACGGGTGCAAACCTTACATTCGGACGCGCCCTGGCTGGCAGCATCGTCCTGGCGCGGTGGTTCCGACGCCGGCTTCGCGACGATGCCATGGTCGGCGTGCTGCTCCCGGCCTCGGTGGCGGGCGGGCTTGCAAACATCGCGCTTCTGTTCGCTCAAAAGGTACCGGTCAATTTGAATTTCACTGCCGGACCAGCGGCGATGGAATCGGCGATCCACCAATGTGGCATCAAGACGATCGTGACTTCACGGACGTTTCTGGCGAAGGCCAGGATCGCCGAATCGGAGGCGATGGTCTTTATCGAAGATATCCTGAAATCGATCTCTTCGGCCCGGCGCGCGCTGACTTTGGCTGCCTGCTTTGTGCTCCCGTCCATTGCGATCCGCTGGTTGTACGGACTGCGCCTGTCCGACCCCCACTCCCTTGCGACCGTTATGTTCACCAGTGGAAGCACCGGCGTGCCCAAGGGCGTGATGCTCTCGCACCACAATTTGATGTCGAACGTCGAAACGGTTTCGCATGCCCTTTCGCTTTCCAAGGACGACAAGGTGATGGGCGTTCCGCCGTTTTTCCACTGTTTCGGTCTGACCGGCACCTTGTGGATTCCGCTGCTAAGCGGGATCGGCGCCGTCTATCACCCGAACCCTCTGGACGCCAAATCCATCGGCAGGATGGTCGAAACGCACCAGGCTACGATCCTGATCTCAACCCCCTCATTCTGTCGAGCCTATTTGAAAAATTGTACGCAGAAGGAATTTTCGTCACTGCGGCACGCCGTCGTCGGTGCTGAAAAACTTACAGAGCCGGTGGCCACCGCGTTCAAGGAAAAATTCGGCCTCGACCTGCTTGAGGGCTATGGCTGCACCGAAATGAGTCCCGTCGTCTCCGTTAATGTCGCCGATGTCGTATATGGGCGTGTCAGCCAGACGGGCACCAAGGCGGGCACGGTCGGGCATCCTGTTCCTGGTGTCTGTGCCCGGGTTGTCGACATTGAGACGGGCAAGACCCTGTCGCACGACGAAGAGGGCCTTTTGCTGGTCAAGGGCCCCGGCCGCATGCTCGGTTATCTCAAAAACCCGGACAAGACGGCACAAGTGTTGCGCGGTGACTGGTATGTCACCGGCGACATCGCCACGATCGATGAAGACGGATTCATCCAGATCACTGACCGGCTCGCCAGGTTCAGCAAGATGGGCGGCGAAATGGTCCCGCATGTCAAAATCGAAGACGCGATCGCTGCGGTTCCTGGCGTTGAAGCGTGTGTCGTGGCCGCGGTTTCGGACATGCGCAAGGGAGAGCGTCTGATCGCTTTCTACACGGCCGGCGGGCAAATCAATCCTGATGCAATCTGGCATTCCCTGTCGCGCTCCGAACTGCCAAAGCTTTGGCTGCCGAGGCAGAACGACATTCACTATTTGGATGAACTACCGATGCTCGCGACCGGAAAAATTGACCTAAGAACCGTGAAATGCTTCGCAAATGAACGGGCAGCAGCTTGAGAGATAACGCGTTGGTCCACGCCCCGACAAGTCGACGGAGATCAAATTAGCCGTACTCCCGACTGATTAAATTGTTTAACGCAAGCTATAGTTACACATGGAATCAATCGCCCCAATCTTGATCCTTGCTGTCATTGCCGTACCGGTCATCCGTTGGCTGGTATGGAAGGACCGATATCGCCATATACAGGGCGCATTAAGCTCTCTGGAAAAGAAACAGCGGGAACTTCTGTCGCAGCTTTCGGCGCTCGAGGAGCGCGTTGCTGGCGGTCCCGGATCTGTCGGCGAATCTCCGGAACCTGTCGCAGCGGCCGATACAACGGCCAAACCGCTCCAGGAGCTTGCGATCGCCAAAGAAGCAGCCCCTCCTTCGCCTGTTATCGCATCGCGCCAGATTGTCCCGCCTGTCGCCGAGCGCCATCCGGAAATTGCGGAAGCCGATCGGAAGGAAATCAAGGACGCAGCCGAAATCCCCGCGGCAGCACAAGGGGCCTCAGCGCAAACAGACGTTGCGCCGGAAATGGACCAAGTCACGACCAAAGTGTCGCCGGACACAGATGGGCGGAAATCGGCGCGGCAACCGGCTCCGCCTCCATCCAGCAGGCCAGCTCATGGCGCATTGGAATCACTCATTGGCGGCCAGTGGGCCGTTTGGGTGGGCGGCATTGCGCTCGCCCTGGGCGGCATATTCCTGGTGCGTTATTCCATTGAGGCGGGGTTGGTCGGGCCGAGAATCCGGTTGACGCTTGCCGCTTTGTTCGGGCTTGCGCTGCTCGTGGCCGGAGAATTCATTCGCCGCCGCTCGATCGCCATATCCATTGCCAAAATCGACAGCGCCTATGTGCCAGGCATTCTGACCGCCGTGGGCTCAATGGTGCTGTTTGCCGCGATCTATGCGGCTTACGGTGTGTTTGGATTTATCGGGCCGGCTGCCGCCATTGTCCTCATGGGCGTCATTTCCCTTGCCACATTGGCGCTGGCCCTCCTGCACGGGCCATCATTGGCGGCATTGGGCCTGCTGGGTTCCTATGTCACGCCGGTGCTGGTGAACACATCCGCGCCAGATTTTGCCTCCCTGTTCACCTTTTTACTGGTGGTCACGTTTGCAGCACTCGCACTTGCCCACCTGCGCCAATGGGTATGGCTGGTGGCGGCGTCTGCGGCAGGAGCGCTGGCCTGGGCAATGCTGTCAATTTCAACAGGCGGTTTTGACCTGCTGCAATCTCTATCCTTGAAAATCTACCTGGTGGCCCTCGGTGTTGGATTTTCCACCCTCGGGGTGATCTGGAATTACGACGATGAGAATGAAATAGATGCCCCAGTTCAGGCAGACACCAGCTTTGCCACGACCCTGGCGGTCATTCTGGCAGCGATTGGCTTAGTCATTGTCCACTATGTCGAAGCGTCGTCCTACGCGCCCGAAACGATTGCCGTCGCCGCGATTGTAATAGTGTCGATCGGGATAAGCGCCTGGCTGCGCTCTCAAATTGCGGTGTCCTTTTCTATCGGCGCCGCCATCGGCCTTGTCATATTTACCGGCTGGAGTTTGAAGGACGTGCAGTTTCTCCCCTGGGAATTGTCGATAGGGCACCGGCAGTTGGTCTATTTGGCAACGCGAGAACCAACCGGTCTCCACACGATCGTGGGTCTGGTGTTTGCGGCCTTGACCATCATTGCGGGCACGGCCGGGGTGCTGCGGCGGACAAGCGAGAGCCGATTTGGCCGCGGTGCCATCTGGTGGGCTTTGCCCGCGGCCATCGTTCCGCTCGCAGCCTACAGCGTCTCGTGGATTTCCCTCGGCGCCAAAAGCTCCAACTGGCAATTGCTTTTCGGCGCAATGGGAGTGAGCGCGCTTGCCCTCGCGACCGAGCTGGTCATAAGGCGCGCGCCATCACTGAAATCGCAAGGATTGTTCGACGTCTTTTCGCTTACCTGTCTTGCCGGCGGCGGCGCGTTGCTGGCCATTGCAACGCTTGTCTTCAATTTTGACGGCGCAATGCTGGTAGGTCTGCTTGCCGCCTTGGCGCTCGTAATTTCGGGCTTGAGCGTCATTCGCCCGGTCCAGGTTCTGCGTTACGCCGCCGCAGCAGTGGCGGCAGTCGCAATTGCCCGCGTCGTGCTCGATCCCACTCTGGGTCTTTTGCCAGCACCAAGGATCATCTTCAATTCAATATTGCCTGCCTATGGCCTGCCGGTTCTGGCGCTCGGTCTTGCAAGCTGGTTGCTCGCGAAATGGGGCAAGGACGCACCGCAACGTTTTCTTGAAGGGGCGGCAGTGTTGTTCGCGGCACTTTTGTTCACTCTGGAGATCCGCCACGGCATGAATGGCGGTAATATTCTCAGCGATAATTACACGCTTGGCGAACAGGCAGCCCACACCATCACCGCCCTTGTCATGTCAGGAGCCATGATGCGGCTGGATGAGCGCTCGCCAAGCATCATCTTCCGCAATGCAATGCAGCTTTTCGGCTATCTCTCACTTGCCATGGTGATTGTTTCTCACGGGCTGTTGCTCAACCCGTTCTTCACCAATGAGGCTACGGGCGAAGGAATGGTTTTTAATCTCCTGTTGATTGCCTATCTTCTGCCGGGCGCAATTGCGGCAATCGTCTACTGCCTGGCGCGCAGCAGGCGGTCCACTGCCTACCTTGCAATTTTGGAAGCAACAGCCTGGCTGCTGCTTTCCGCCTTTGTCAGCCTGACGATAAGGCGTATCTTTGTTGGCGAGCATATCGGACTGTTCTCCAACGATATCGCGATTTCCGAGGCCTATACCCACTCAATTGCCGGTCTGGCGATAATCGTTATGGTTTCCTTTGCCTATCGCCCGTTGTTTGGGCCTTTGAAAAGTCAGATTCTGCCCGCCGCACTCGCACTGGTGATCGTGTTTTTCCTTGCCATGAACTTCGCTCTATTTATGCCCTATCAGTATGGATTGAAGGTCGGCAATGTGGCGTTCTTTAATCTGCTGCTGCCGGGCTTTCTTTTGCCTGCGGCTTTGCTGCTGGCCATCCGTCATGCCTGGAAATCGATCGACGATTGGCAAATACCAAATCTATCGCGCTTTCTTGGCGGGTTGGCTTTGGCTTCCGTTTTCGCCTGGGCCACGTTTACGGTTCGCCATGCGTGGCATGGTTCAGCCCTTTATCCAGGTGCCTTCTTCTCCACCGAAACCTACGCCTATTCGGCTGTTTGGCTGGCCTTGGGCGTCGGTATTCTGCTTCTTTCGGGATGGCGTAATGCCGGCGATCTGCGCATTGCATCTGCAGTCGTTATTTTCGCAGCGGTATTAAAGGTCTTCCTGTTTGATATGTCAGCCTTGGAAGGCGCATTGCGTGCCCTTTCATTCATTGGTCTCGGCATTGTATTGATCGGCATTGGCCTGTTCTATCAGCGGCTATTGTTCAAAGATCGCAATCTTGCGGTATTGGCTGAGGCAAAAGGCGAGCAGGACGGCTTGGTCACATAAACTGAGTGGCCGCGGGGCATTGCCCGGCTAATGGAACTGGTCGCCAAAGTGGACGAAGTCCATGTTTTCAAACCGGACCAACGATTTGGGCTGGCCAACGCCTGCGTCTGGGTTGGTCAACCGGCGAGCGGCGAAGCTGCAAGCGTCAACGATATTGCTGCGAAAGCAGGCCTCCCGGCATCGGAGATCAGCCGTACCCTTCCGCTCGCCTTCTTGGCCCCGAAAATCCAGGAAGGAAAACTTCTGGCGGCCAAATCTGCAAACTGAGACGCATGACCCGAAACGACCGGAAATCGGCGATATGCCCAGTCTCCGCTCCAGGAGTCTAGCAACCTATCACCGCAAAGCCCCGGGAAACCGCGGCTTTCCTGGCAGGGATATGCGTGCCGAGCGACTGCTTGCCTTCGGGCGGAAGGTGCTCGACAGCGGCCAACGCCGCTTCTTCCAGGAGATTGATCATCGTGGGCGTTGCAAGCACTGCGATGCGGCCCGAGCCTAAGCGCGGCGCGGTGTCGTTTGTGCCGACCACCATTTCTGCGTGGCCGGTCAGTCCCGAATGATTTGATGACGGACAGCAAGCGGTTACGCTTAAACGAGAGCAGACCCATCGACCCGGCCTAAGAGCAAACTCATTCTCCAGCAAACTCAGTTTATTTGACAGCGCTTGCTCGAGCGTCTTACTGATCCGGCTCAGCAGTTTATACGAGCGTCGGCGTTTTATTTAACCGTGCTGCAACCGGCTCCGAAAACCCGCCATGGGTCAAGGCCTTGCACACAGTAGCTGACACCATCGCCGATGGATGCAAAACCCATACCCCGGTTGACCGTGTAAACAAGCGTTCGCACCGATCCGTCAGTCATGACAGCGTCGCCGACGCAGTGATCGTGGAGGATTATACTCGGCCCGTTCAGGACCTGATAGCGCAGGCGTGGTGCAACGATTTCGTCGATTTCGAAACCGCGGTGCCAAGTCGTTTGCTCCGCCCAGTCGAACCGGCTTTCTATCCGCTTGAGGATCGCCGGATCGTCGCATCGGTCTGCAATCGTTATCGCCGTATCCTTCGTCCCGCCTCCGTATAAGTCAGCCGCCGCTGAAGTATCGGCGACCGCAAGACAAAGAATGAGACCGGACATAATAGGTTTAAAAACGATCATAATTACTCCTGCGTCTTGCCACCATCAGGCAAAATAAACGATGCCCAATAGCTGCAACTTTATCAAGTCGCTCCAAAAGCCTTTGTGACTGATAATTTCCTGTCTTATATTGTTGCCCTACGCAATCTTGATATGGTGAGAAAGTACGCCACCGGTATGTGAAGCCGAATAATACCGCGGCGGAGGCTGGTCTGGCTCTTCAAGAGAGTCGGCGCCCCATGAAGCGCTCTAACCACAAGACTACTCGGACGATGCTCGGCGCATTTTAGCGGCCGTCCGGCGTTCTGAGGCCAAACCATTTGTCCTTGACCGCCTCATAATGGGCGACCGGGTCATGGCGCTCAACCGGCAGGTTGAGATCTTCGGCGCTCAAAAGGCCGGCCGATGACAGCAGCAGGAACGAGGCGACGATGCGGTCGCGCTGCGCCACGACCAGATTGGCCCGGGCATCGACCAGTTCTTCCTGCGCGTCCAGCACATCGAGCGTCGTGCGCTGCCCGACCCGCTGCTCTTCCTGAACGCCGCTGAGCGCGATCCGCGACGCTTCCACTTGCGCGCTGGCTGCGATGATCGACGCCTTTGCCGCGTCGAGCTGGCCCCATGAGGACACGACAGCGGCGCGGACCTGGGCCCGGCGAACATCGACCTCGATCTGCCGCAGGCCCTGCGTCTCCTTGGCCTGGCGCACCCGGGCCGACACCCCGCCGCCCTGGTAGAGCGGGATGCTCACCCGGCCGGTGATCGATGCGGAATTGGCGTAATTGCTGTTGTCGATGCCGAACGTATGGTCG
>CALZIL010000066.1:11791-12574 GCA_945787495.1 uncultured Afifella sp.
GGCTCCTTGCCGATGACCTGCCGGTAGACGGCCCGGCTGGCCTTCAGATTGGCCTCCGCCAGGCTGACATTGGCCTGCGCGCCGCTCAGCCGGGCGCGCGTCTGGGCGACATCGGTGCGGGTGTTCTCGCCAAGGTCGAGCCGGTCCTGGGCGGCTTTCAGCTGGTCTTCCAGAAAGCGCACACTCCGGCGCCGCAACAGCAACAGCGCCTGGTCGCGCAGGACATTCATGTAGGCTTGCGCGGCATCGAAAAGCACATCCTGGACGACGCTCACAAGCGACTGGCGGCTTGCCAGAATACTGGCATCCGCTTCCAGCCTGGCATTCTTGGTGCGGAAGCCGCGGAAAAGGTTCTGGGTGACATTCAGGCCAATGGCGCCGTCGATGCGGTCGTTAATTCCCGCACCGCTCGGGAACGCATCCCGGGTGACTCCCGTGATGGAGCCCGATCCACTGACATTCGGCCGCAGCGCCGATTTTGCGATCGGCAAATTCTCATCGGTGATCCGTACCTGGGCACGCGCGACATTGATGTCCGGATTTGTCAAGTAGGCTGACGCCAAGGCGCCCGTCAGCGTGTCGGCGCCGGCCGGAGCAATGCCGAAAAGACCAACGGAGACACAAAGACCGGCAACCTTCGCCCCGGTCGCTTTTACCAAGGTACGCAACAAAACCCACTTCCCCAATAACTCTTGGGCCAACCGATTGGTAGAATTCAGAATTGCAGGAAAGCTTGAATAACTTCTTAAGCGGCGTTGCCACACAACTGAACCGGCTGGAAAG
>CALZIL010000067.1 GCA_945787495.1 uncultured Afifella sp.
ACGCCGCCGCGCCTTGCCGTTCCATGGGAACCTCTCGCGCCCGCAATTGCAGGCCCGCTGAGACCTCACAAACACGCGACCGCAGTGCGACCGCAGGGTCGCTTCCTGGTGTTTTGGCGTTGATCGGCTGTCGTCCCATCTCAGCAAGGTCGGCGGGACAGACCGCTGGCGGGGACCACGAAGGCGCTGCCATCCGGTCCTGAGTCACCAACCGGAAGCGGCCGACCCGTTCCATCGAATTCCCTTAATGGGCGTTTCCAACACTTCGGAGAAGAAACCATGAAAAATCTTATTCTTGCTTCAGCGGCCGCTTTGGTCCTGACCAGCGGCTATGCCAACGCCGGCGGCATAATCATCGGCACTGACCACAACGATCGCAAGGTCTGGATCAACACCTGGGCCGGTCAGTCCGAGGACAAGTTGTACCGGGGGCGGAACGGCTCGTCCGCCTCGACGTTTTCCGGCCGCCGTTCATCCGGCGGCATGATCATCGGCACTGACCACAACGATCGCAAGGTCTGGATCAATACCTGGGCCGGTCAATCCGAGGACAAAGTGCGCGGACGCCGGTATGGCTCATCGTCCTCGACATTCTCAGGCCGCCGTTCACCCGGCGAGTCGATACGCGGCATGGTCAAAAATAACCACGAGGTCTGGATCCGCCGTTAGGCGCGCCAGGGTGACAGCTGTTCTGAATCGCATCACCGAGTTATGGCGCTGACGATTCTACCCAGTCCCTCTTCTCCGGGCGGTTCGGGGATCGGTCTCCGAATTGGAGACCCCCGCCGCCCGGGAGAGGATTGAAAAAAGGCGGAAACCTCAATTCGGAAATGAACCGGCTTGCGGCTTCCGCCCGTATCATCCCCGTGATTTATTGCGGGCCGAAGGCCTCCCTGTCCCTGCACTGAAACCCGCGGATTACGGTCCGCGGGTTTTTTTCGGCCCGTCTTTCAGAGCGGCCGCGGCGTGCGGCTGGGCGTGGCGGCGAGCGATCGCATCGTGACCTGCGCATGCGGCTCGACAATCGCCTGCTGTGCCTTGACCAGGTCAAGGTTGCCATTGCCGCTTCGCGCCGTCGCACCCACGACATCGACGACGGTTGCGCTGGCCATTTGCAGTGCGGCGCGAGCGCTGCGGCCCTGCATGAGGCGGCCAAGAAACATTGCGGCGAACAGATCACCGGTTCCCTTGGCGCTGCTTTCAATGCGCCGATGCTCGGCAAGGGTGACGGCGTTTTTCTCAATCAGCGCGTTGGCGATCTGGCCGCGCATCAGCGCCGGATGCGAGGTGACTACGGTGAGACGTGCGCCGAGACGCGCAGCGATCTCCAGCACATCCGGCGACGGATCGTCCGGATCGTGTTCCTGACCGGCGAGCCAGGCGGCCTCGAACCCATTGGGTGTGACGATGCCGGCCAACGGGAGCAAAATATCGCGGATCGCGGCGGCGGTCGCCTCGTCGACATAGAGCGTGCCGGCGTCGCCGATTACCGGATCGCAGAGATAGACCGCGTCGGGGTTGGCCGCTTTCACGGCGCCGAGGAAACCGGCGACGGCATCGGCCTGCGCCGGCGTTGCCAGATAGCCCGACAGCACCGCGCTGATTTCGGTGACTTCCGGCAAACCGGAAAGCGCCGCCATATGATCGGCGAAGGCGGCGTCCGGCAGGGCGATCGGCTCGACCGGCCCATGGCCGGGATGGCGTGGCAGGATGATTGTCGGCACCTGCCAGACGCGAAAGCCGAGGCGCTCAAGTGCAAAAGCCATGGCGCGATTGCCGACGCAGCCATGCGAGACGTGGCTGGAGATGACGACGATATCGGTCGGGCGGGCCGGCATCGCATCTTGATAGCCGGGCTGTGCCGATCCGCAAGGGCGATCTGCAAACGGCTAAGATCAGATAACGGCGCGCTCGATCAGCGGGCGATTTTGCGCGATCCGGTCATAGGCGAAGACCGACAGGTCGATGGACCGGTAGGCGCCGAAAGTCAGCCATTCGGCGACGGCGCGGCCGACACCTGGCGCATGCTGCAGGCCGTGGCCGGAAAAACCATTGGCGTAGATGAAATTCGGCAGTTCCGGATCCGGTCCGATGACGGCGTTCTGATCGAGCGTATTGAAATCGTAATGGCCGGCCCAGGCATTGATGACCTTGAGGGTCTCAAATACTGGAATGCGCTCTGCCAGGGCCGGCCACAGCGTTTCTTCAAAAAGACCATGGTCGGGTTCCAAATCGTGCGGATCGGCGGTCTGATCGTGTGCGGCGGGTGGCGAATAGCCGGCGAGATGATAGCGGCCTTCCGGCCGCACCCAGATGCCGGACGGGTCGGCGACCAGCGGCAGGCCGTCCGGCGCGGCGGGACAATCGACCACAAAGACGGTTCGCTTGCGCGGCTCAACCGGTAGCAGCCGGCCGGCAAGGGCGGCCAGCGCACCGGCGCCGGGTCCGCAGGCATTGACCAGCGCGCCGCAGCCGATATTGCGGCCATCGGCGAGTCGGACATTTGTCACACGGCCGGGTGCGGTATCGATCGCGGTAATCTCGGCCTCAATCAGCGGCACGCCGGCGGCACGCAGATCACGCCAGAAGAATTGCAGCAGGGCGTCGGCGTCGAACCAGCCCTCGCAGGCCTCGCCAAAGGCGCCGGCGGCGATAGCGTCGCAAACGAGCCAGGGAAATGACTTCGCCAGTGCTCTGGCATCAAGAAACCGGATTGGTGCGCCCTCGGCGGTCTGGACCCGGTGATTGTCCTGCAAGGCCGCCAGTCCGGTCTGGCTCGCCAAGATCAAATAACCGCCGAGGATCAGGCCGGGATCGGCTTGCGGGCTCTGCCGTTCCGCCATGCCAGCCAAGAACTCCAGGCCATATTGCGACAGGCGGATGTTCTCAGGCGTGGAAAACTGCTGGCGGATGGACGCGGCCGAGCGGCTGGTCGAAGCGTCGCGGAACATCCTGTCGCGCTCAATGACAGCAATCTTTTTGGCGCCGCCGTCGACCGCCAGAAGCTGCCAGGCGACCGCCGCACCGATCGCCGCGCCGCCGGCGATCACAACATCATAATGCGCCGCATCGTTCATCAGGTCGTTGTGCCCTGATTTGCCGGTCGGGTGAAGCCTCACAGACACCGTGTGTCGGCGGATCGTGCGTTAAATAAATAAGTTGTCATTTGACAACTAATATGAGTCCGGCCACGCTGATACGGCGATAATTAAAGGAGGCAGTTATGGTTCGGGTTCAGTTCGCCGCCCTGTGCGGCGCTTTCGTCTTTGCAAGCGGCGGCGGCGCTTTTGCCGCTGACCATGTCGTCACCATGAAAGGTGCGGCCCATTCGCCGGAGATGGTGACGGCGGCGGTCGGCGACACGGTCCGCTTCGTCAATGACGACGACCAGAACCACGCCGTCTTTGTGCCGACGGCCGGGTTTGCCCTCGACCTCGGCAAGCAGGAGCCGGGGCAGGAAAAATCCTACGTGCTGGGCAAGGCCGGAACGTTCACTGTCGAATGCGTGTTCCATTCCAATATGATGACGACAGTGGAGGTCAAGTGATGCGTGTCACCCTCTCCAATATGATGACGACAGTGGAGGTCAAGTGATGCGTGTCACCCTCACAAGTCTCACCGCAGGTGCTTTTCTGACGCTCGCCATGGGGTCGCTGCATGCCGATACGGAGCGGGTTGTGTTCCCCGCCGGATATCAGGACAGCTTCGTCAATTACCTTGATGTGGACCACCTGGACCGCAAGCGGGTGCGTAAGATGTATATCAACAGTCGGGCCCATGACGCCGCCAAGGCCGGCGAGGACCTGCCCGAGGGAACGATCCTCATCATGGAGGATCATAACGCCAAAAAGAACGCCGACGACACGCTGATGACCGATGCCGACGGCCGGCTCATCGCCGAGGACGCGGTCACCAATCTGTTCGTCATGGAAAAACAGGCCGGCTGGGAGACCGATAACGGCCATTGGGAATATGCCTGGTTCCTGCCCGATGGCAGCCGCAAGGCCGACGCCAAGTTCGAGGGCTGTTTTTCCTGCCACGCCAACCGGACGGAACGCGACTACAACTTCACCTATTCGAAGTTCGTTTCCGACCAGGCGATGTAGCGGCGCCCGGCGCCTTGCCGGGTTTTGCCGGTGACGGGGTGAGGAGCGGCAGGGTCAGGCTCTCCTCGCCCTTTTCGTGCAGGTCGCGGATCGCCGGGAGCGCGCCAGCGAGCCAGGTGCGGACGTAAAGCCGAACGATGTCGTCAAGGCTTTCGGGCATCGGCATGCCGTAGACATGACGGCGAATGCCGAGAAATACCATGGAAGCGTGCAGCATCATGGCGAGTTCGCGCTCGCCGCGCATCAGCGGGCATTTATCGGCCGTTGGCAGGCCGGCCTCCGAGCGAAGGGCGGCAATCACCGGCTCAAAGATTTGCGCGGTCAGCGCCGCACCGCGGCGTTGCGGCCAGGACCGCCCGTCGAGACCGGCGCGCATGAAGAGCCGCATCCGCGTTTCCGTCGCGCCGGCCACGAAGCCGCCATAGAAGCCGGTCAGCCGTTCCTCCAGGCCGACCGTGACATCGGCGAGCGCATCGGCGCCGCCTCGCCGGGAACCGCGTTGTATGGCGCCGAGCGTCGCGGCCAGCGCCTGGTCGATCAGATCGTCCTTGGACTTGAAATGCCGGTAGATCAGCGCCTGCGTGACGCCGAGGGCCCGGGCGAGATCGCGGGTTGAAGCGTCAAAGCCGTGTCTGGCGAAAAAACCGGCGGCCTTTTCGATCATCTGCGCCCGGCGTTGATCGGCCGGCAGGCGGCGTTTGGGCCGGGTCGTGTTCGAATTTTGAGCGTGTGCTTTCGACGTCACGATCAAATCTCTGCCTTTCCGGCGCGGGGCCTGACGTTCAATCGTCCGGCAGTTCGGCGATGCGCTTTTGCAAGTCGTCAATCATCCGCTGATCCGCCGGGTTGAGACGGCCTGTAGCGTCTAGCGCCTGGGCGATGTCGAGCGCCCGCATGAGCCACTTCCCCGGCTGGTCACTGGCGTCGGCAAGCTTAACGTTCGAGACGATCAGATCGCGCTGCCACCCGGCATTGCCGGGATCGGCGGCGGCGAGCTTCTCGCGAATGGTCAGGCCCGCCTGAAAGGCTTCCAGCGCCTGCGGCAGGTCGCCCTCAGCCACCCGTACATCGCCGATCTTGTTGTGACTGACGGAGAGATCGCGCTGCCACCCGGCATTGCCGGGATCGGCGGCGGCGAGCTTCTCGGCAATGGCCAGGCCCGCCTGGAAGGCATCCAACGCCTGCGGCAGGTCGCCCTCAGCCACCCGCACATCGCCGATCCTCTCGTGGCTGACGGAGAGATCGCGCTGCCACCCGGCATTGTCGGGATCGGCGGCGGCGAGCTTCTCGGCAATGGCCAGGCCCGCCTGGAAGGCATCCAGCGCCTGCGGCAGGTCGCCCTGCGCAACCCGCACATCGCCGATCTTGATGTGGCTGACGGAGAGATCGCGCTGCCACCCGGCATTGCCGGGATCGTCGGCGGCGAGCTTCTCGGCAATGGCCAATCCCGCCTGGAAGGCTTCCAGCGCCTGCGGCAGGTCGCCCTGCGCCACCCGCACATCGCCGATCCTGTCGTGGCTGACGGAGAGATCGCGCTGCCATTCGGCATTGCCGGGATCGGCGGCAGCGAGCTTCTCGCGAAGGGCCAATCCCGCCTGGAAGGCTTCCAGCGCCTGCGGCAGGTCGCCCTGCGCCGCCCGCACATCGCCGATCTTATTGTGGCTGACGGAGAGATCGCGCTGACGATCAACGTTGTCAGGCACGGCGTCGGTACGCCGAGTCATTGCCTCGTTTGCGGCAAGATATCTTTTCTCGGCCCTACCAAGATTGCCTGAAGCGACAAAGGTGTCCGCCTTCCCGATTTCGGCAACGGCGATTTCGCGGTTGTCGTCGTTCCGGTTTGCGATGGACAAAGCCTTGTCAAATGATTCCAAAGCCGCTTCCAGGTTTTCGCATAGACGCTGGGTGCGGCCCAATTCGATCCAGCTCCAGAAATGATTCGGTTCAAGCTCGGTCGCCTGGCGATAAAGTGCCAACGCCCGGCCTACATCGTCGGGGAATTCGATTGCCGCCAGGTCGCGTGCAGCTTCGGCCAAATCGCGGCCGGTTTCTGCGAGATTTTTGGCGACAACACCGTGCTCGCCGGCGAGCTTTTGATAGCGGGCCTTTAATAGCTCGCGAATGTCGGTCAGGTCGCCGGCGCGCGCCTCCTCGACCGCTTCGGCTATTTCTTCCTTCGTCTCGTCCGCTTCGGGCGGTTGCCCGGCGATCTTGTTCAACGTGTCCAGAACTCGGCTCTTCGCGTCGTCCTCCAGATCGTGAAACTCGCCGATGATCTGTCTCTCGGTTCGAGACTTTTCAGCGGGGGCTGGCAGGTTGATGTTTACTGGTTGAGACTGTGGAAGCGGTATCTGGTCTTTGCGACTGCCCGCAAAGAATCGACGGAGCCCAAAGAAAACGCCGGCAATCGGTATTAGCGCTCCGCCGACCCAAGCTGTCTGTTCCAGAGCGCCAAGATTCTGGAACGCTGTAAACAGCTCAATGAACCAATCCATAGTGCTCCCTAGCCTTTCTATCGCTTGGTTTACCGATCTTCGCATTTCGGGCCGGCAGTCGCAGCCCCGTTTTTGACCCAAGGTCGCATTGACTGTAAGCCTTGCGGGCTTAAGTGTCCTATCGAATTTCAAGCAAGGCGCCGACCGTTCATGGCACAAACAGGCTCCCCGTCCGACCGTCACGCCGACCGGCCGCTATCGCCGCATCTGCAGGTCTACCGGCTGACCTTTACCTTTCTCATGTCGGGCTTCCACCGGGTCACCGGGACACTGCTCTATTTCGGCATCGTGATTTTCGTCTGGTGGCTGGTGGCGGCTGCCAGCAGCCCTGCCTATTTCGACTTCGTCAACGCCCTGTTCGGTTCGTGGTTCGGCCGCCTGGTGCTGTTGGGCATGACCTGGCTGACCATCCACCATGCGCTCGGCGGCATTCGCCATTTCATCTGGGATACCGGCCTCGGTCTGGACGAACGGGAACGCGAGCTTCTGGCGCGGCTGACGATGATCGGCTCGGCCGCCCTGACGCTGCTGGTCTGGATCCTCGCCTATCTGGTGCGGGGAGGCTGAACCATGAGCATGCGTACGCCGCTTGGCACTGTGCGCGGCCTCGGCTCGGCCAAGGACGGAACCGGGCATTTCTGGCTTCAGCGGCTGACGTCGATCGCCAGCCTGGTGCTGACCATCTTTGCGTTCGCCCTTGCCATATCGCTGGTCGGCGAGCCGCATGCGGTCGTCGCCGCCCGCCTCGGGTCGCCGTTCATCGCGGTGGCGCTACTGGCAACGATTTTCGCCTACGCCTACCACATGCAGCTCGGCATGCAGGTCATCATCGAGGATTATGTGCAGGGCGAGCTTGCCCGCGTGCTGGCCCTTGCCGGCAATATCTTCTTCTGTTTCGCGGTGGCGCTTTTCAGCGCCTTCGCCGTTCTCAAACTGGGCTTTGGAGGCTGACCCGAATGGCAGCCAAGGCAGCGAGCGGCATGGCGGCGCCGTCAACCAATGGCCGCGCCTATGAGGTGACCGACCACGAATTCGACGTGGTCGTCGTCGGCGCCGGCGGCGCCGGTCTGCGCGCCGCACTCGGCGCCTCCCAGGCCGGTCTCAGAACCGCCTGCGTCACCAAGGTGTTTCCGACGCGCTCGCACACAGTGGCGGCGCAGGGCGGCATTTCAGCCTCGCTTGGCAATATGGGCAAGGACGACTGGCGCTGGCACATGTACGACACCGTCAAGGGGTCGGACTGGCTCGGCGACCAGGACGCCATTGAATATCTCACCCGCAATGCCCCCGAGGCCGTCTACGAGCTGGAGCACTGGGGCGTGCCGTTCTCGCGGACCGATGAAGGCAAGATCTATCAGCGGCCGTTCGGCGGCATGACGACCGATTACGGCGAGGGCCCGCCTGCGCAGCGCACCTGCGCCGCCGCCGACCGCACCGGCCACGCCATGCTGCACACCATGTATGGCCAGGCGCTACGCCATTCGACCGAGTTCTTCATCGAATATTTTGCCATCGACCTGATCATGGAGGACGGCGCCTGCCGCGGTGTCATAGCGCTCAATCTCGACGACGGCACTTTGCACCGCTTCCGCGCTCACAAATCGGTGCTGGCGACAGGCGGCCACGGCCGCACCTATTTTTCCTGCACCTCGGCCCATATCTGCACCGGCGACGGCAACGCCATGGTTCTGCGCGCCGGCCTGCCGCTGCAGGACATGGAATTCGTGCAGTTCCACCCGACCGGCATCTACGGCGTCGGCGTGCTGATCACCGAAGGGGCGCGCGGCGAAGGCGGCTATCTGACCAACTCTGAAGGCGAACGCTTCATGGAACGCTATGCGCCCTCGGCCAAGGATCTGGCCTCGCGCGATGTCGTCTCAAGGGCCATGACCATCGAGATCCGCGAGGGCCGCGGCATCGGCGCCGAGAGCGACCATATGCACCTGCATCTGGAGCATCTCGATCCGGCGATCCTGGCGGAACGGCTGCCGGGCATTTCGGAATCGGCGAAGATCTTTTCCGGCGTCGACGTTACCCGCGAACCGATCCCGGTGCTGCCGACGGTGCATTATAATATGGGCGGTATCCCGACCAATTTTCACGGCGAGGTGCTGACCAAGGCGGGTGGCGACCCCGACGCCGTGGTGCCGGGGCTGATGGCCGTCGGCGAGGCGGCCTGCGTCTCCGTCCACGGCGCCAACCGGCTCGGCTCCAATTCGCTGATCGATCTGGTGGTGTTCGGCCGCGCCGCCGGCCAGCTTTGCGCCGACACGGTGACGGCGGGCGATGCTCATCCGGCGCTGCCGGCGGATGCCGACGACATGGCTCTGTCGCGGCTCGACGCGGCCCGCCACGCCGATGGCGCAACGCCGACGGCGGAACTGAGGGCGCGCATGCAGAAAGTCATGCAGACCAATTGCGCCGTCTTCCGCACCGGCGAGGTGCTGGAAGAGGGCAAGGACCTCATTCATGAGGTGTGGGCCGGGTCCGACGACGTCAAGGTGAGCGACCGGACGCTGATCTGGAACACCGATCTGATCGAGACGCTGGAATATGACAATCTCATCGCCCAGGCGGTGGTGACGATGGATTCGGCCGTTGGCCGCACCGAAAGCCGCGGCGCCCATGCGCGCGAGGATTATCCCGACCGCGACGACGTCAACTGGATGAAGCACACTCTCGCCTTCGTCGATTTCGACACCAGAAAAATCCGCCTCGACGACCGGCCGGTGCACGCCCATACGCTGTCTAACGACGTGCAGTACATCAAACCCAAGAAACGGGTTTATTGAGACGGCGATGGCATGGCGCGAGCCCAATTGGTCGAGACCACCTTTGCCTGAGAAAGTTGCGCCGGATACGCGGATTATTTGATGATCACAGGTGTGCCGGAAAAGGGTGAGCGTACCAATGACGACAGTCGAAGCACTTACTGCGCAATTCGAAGCACTCGGGGTCTCCGATCCTCAATCGTGGGCCAAATCACAAATCAAGGAAGGCATCGACCAGATCGGGCGCGCAACCGTATTGCGGGCGATGGCGGATATGGTCACAGAATCTTCCGCGCGCTCATCGGTCGGTTCGCCACATGTGAGCGAAGCGGTTCGCGCTGCCGCAGAGCGCATCGACGCCTCGGGCGTTGCGTGGGATGACGTCGAACTTCTTGTGAAGTCGGAAATCTGGGAGGCATTTTTCGACATGCTCGCAATGCTTGCCGGCTCACGCGAGATCGCAGTCAATCCGGGTGAGGTCAATTTTGGTCTTTTTCGAACCGATGAATATGGCGAGCAGCCATCAGAGGACATCAACATGCTTCACGAATCATGGCGCGAAGTGGCCTGTTCGGTCCTTGGCCGGGATGTCGTCGAATATTGAGACGCGTGGACGAACAGTTTCGTAGACTGACAGGAAGCATTCATGGTCCAATTCACCCTTCCCAAGAACTCCACCATCACCGAAGGCACGGTCTGGCCGAAGCCGGAGGGTACCGGCGATCTGCAGGAGTTCCGGGTCTATCGCTGGAGCCCGGACGATGGCCGCAATCCGCGCATCGACACGTTTTATGTCGATACCGGCGATTGCGGGCCGATGGTGCTGGACGGGCTGTTGTGGATCAAGAACAAGGTCGATCCGACGCTGACTTTGCGCCGCTCCTGCCGCGAGGGCATTTGCGGCTCCTGCGCGATGAATATCGACGGGCTCAACACGCTGGCCTGCACCAGGGGCATGGACGACATCAAAGGACCGGTGAAGGTCTATCCGCTGCCGCATATGAAGGTGGTCAAGGATCTGGTGCCGGATCTGACGCAGTTCTATGCCCAGCACGCTCTTATCGAGCCGTGGCTGAAAACCGCCTCGCCCGAGCCGCAAAAGGAATGGCGGCAGTCGCGCGGCGACCGCGAAAAGCTCGACGGGCTTTACGAGTGCATCCTATGCGCCTGCTGCTCGACCTCGTGCCCGTCCTATTGGTGGAACGAGAAGCGTTATCTCGGGCCGGCGGCGCTGTTGCAGGCCTATCGCTGGCTGATCGATTCGCGTGATGAAGAAACCGGCGAACGGCTTGACGTGCTGGAAGACCCGTTCCGGCTCTACCGCTGCCACACCATCCTGAACTGCGCGCAGGCCTGCCCGAAAGGCCTCAACCCGGCAAAAGCCATCGCGGAAATCAAGAAGATGATGCTGGAGCGGCGGGTCTGACTACCGATGGTCCGGATGGCATTTACCCTTCGTCTTGGACCTAATTTAACGGTGGCCCGGGCGTGGGTGTGGCCTGAAGGCAGGCATCGAAAACGCTGTTCAGACTTGGCTCAACTTCATATAATCAACAAAAAAATGCGACAATGTGCTCCTGTGGCCGGATGGAGACTTGCGGTCGCAGTTCATCACCGTGGGGACGGCCGGTGACCAGAACAGGTCCCCGAAGGGCAAAAGGGAGAAGTGATTATGAGTACGTGGATTTGCCGTTTTGGTGCCGGCGTTGTCGGCGTTGCCCTCGTTCTCGGCTCTGCAGGTTTTTCCATTGCCGATGAGGAAGGCACCGGCTTCGATCCCGGTGATACCCGGGGCGGTCTGGCCGATATGAACTGGTTCCTCGGCACGAACTGGACAGATGCGCGGGAGGAGCACCAGGACTATGTCGAGACCAACGGAATCTTCGATTGCCAAGGCTGCCACGTTGTCGAGGCCGTCGGCTACGTCGACAATTACGCGCCCGGCTGCCTGACCTGCCACGAAGCGGAATTCTGCGGCACGCCCGGTGCCTCAGCGTTCGCGATTTGCTACAACAAAGACCTTTCCAACGTCGAGCTCAGTGCTGGCACCGTGCTGATGAACAGAGTTGTGGGCGTCGACTTCAAGATCTGGGCGGAGGACCACGAGGATTTGGTCGAGTCCATGGGAGTCGAATCTTGCATGGGCTGTCACGACCTCGAGTCCGGAGGCAAGGCCTCGGCATCCACCTTCGATGGCCAGGGCTGCCTGTCCTGCCACGGTCGGGAGTGGGAGGACGACAGGGACGACGACGACCGGGACGACGACGACCGGGACGACGACGACCGGGACGACCACGACCGGGACGACTAAGGTTCTCAGACTGGCGTGGATGAAGGGGCCGACGACGAACATGCCGTCGGCCGGCTTG
>CALZIL010000068.1 GCA_945787495.1 uncultured Afifella sp.
CGCCGGCAACGTTTTCGATCATGCCGTGCGTGAAAAGATCGGCGAGCCGCTTTGGATCGAAGGGCCGGCCGCTGATGGCCTCATATCGCCGGGTGGAAAGGCCTTCGCGAAGCCTGAGGCCCATCAGCAACATTTCATCGGCGGCCTCTTCCCGGGAAAGCGGCTCGTCGACGATCAGCCCGTGGCCGACCGCCTCGACCTGGTCAGCCCAGCTTTCGGGATGTTTTTCACTCATCGTCGCCCATTTGACGCCATCGATCGTCAGCCGGCCATGCGCGCCGGGCCCGATCCCGGCATAGTCCTGATAGCGCCAATAGGTGAGATTATGACGGCTTTGCGCGCCCGCAGCCGCATGATTGGAGATCTCATATGCCGGTAGCCCGTTGGCTGCGGTGATATCCTGCGTCAGGGCATAGAAGTCGGCCAGCGCGTCCGGTTCCGGCACGACGAGTTTGCCGCTGGCATGGAGCGCCGCATAGGGCGTGCCCGGTTCGATGGTGAGCTGATAAAGCGACAGATGATCGGCCGCCATGGCGACCGCCTCCTCAAGCTCGGACCGCCAGTCGTTCAGGCTCTGGCCGGGCCGGGCATAGATGAGGTCGAAGGACAGGCGCGGAAAGACCGAACGGCCGGTCTCGACGGCCGCGCGCGCTTGCGCCGCGTTGTGCAGGCGACCGAGCGTTTTCAGATCAGCATCGTTGAGCGACTGGACACCTAGGGAAATCCGGTTGACGCCGGCCGCGCGATAGCCGCGAAACCGGTCGGCCTCGACGCTTGACGGGTTGGCTTCCAGAGTGATTTCCGCATCGCTGGAGACGCTCCACGATTTGGACACCGCATCGAGGATCGCCGCGACGGTTTGCGGTGCCATCAGCGATGGCGTTCCACCGCCCAGAAAAATGCTGCTCACCGGCCGGTCGGGGACACGCGCCGCAATGGTTTCGATCTCCCGCGCCAAAGCGGCGGCGAACCGCGCCTCGTCGATCCCGCCATGGCGGACATGTGAATTGAAATCGCAATAGGGGCACTTGGCGGCACAGAACGGCCAATGCACATAGACCCCGAAAGCTGCCGTATCCTCCGGCGGGGCTTTGGTCATCGTCACTTGCCCTGTGTGCCGGTCGGCCATGGCGGATCAGGCATTCACGGGCGACAGACAGGCCGCCGCGAAAGCGGCAAAGGCCCTGGCGCGATGCGACAGACCGGGCGGCCCGCCCGGCGACCAGCCATGCTTTTCCGCTGCGCTCATTTCGCCAAAGGTTCGCTCATGGCCATCGGGCAGGAAGACCGGGTCATAGCCGAATCCTTTCTCGCCCCTTGGCGGCCAGACAAGCGTGCCATCAACCGTGCCGGTAAAGGTCTCCGTCTTACCGTCTGGCAGGGCCAGCGCCAGGACGCAGACAAAATGCGCCTGCCGCTTGTCGACGGTGGTGGCGCCGGCGGCCTGCAGCTTTTCTTCAATATTGCGCATGGCCTGGGCGAAGTCGCGCTCCGGCCCGGCCCAGCGGGCCGAATGGATGCCGGGAGCGCCGCCGAGCGCGTCGACCGCAAGGCCTGAATCATCGGCCAGCGCCGGCAGGCGGCAAGCCCGGCATGCCGTTTCGGCCTTGAGAACCGCGTTCTGGGCAAAAGTTTCGCCGGTTTCCTCCGGATCGGCGAGACCGAGATCCGCCGCCGAGCGGACGTCGAAACCGAACGGTCCAAGAAGGTCCTGGATTTCGCGGATTTTGCCGCGATTGTGGCTGGCGATGACGATCGGTCCGGCTCTAAGTGCCACGACGCTCAGCCCACGGCCATTTTCTGCAAGTCAACCAGCCGGCCGATGCCGCTGCGCGCCAGGACAAGAAGCGCCGTGAACTCATCCTCTGAAAATGGTTTGCCCTCTGCCGTGCCCTGTATTTCGACAATGCCGCCAGAGCCGGTCATGACGAAATTGGCGTCCGTTTCCGCTTGGCTGTCCTCGGCATAATCGAGGTCGAGCACCGCCTCACCGTCACAAATCCCGCACGACACCGCCGCGATGTGATCGCCGATGACATCGTCGCCGATCATGTCGCGCGCCCGCATCCACGCCAGCGCGTCGCTGAGCGCCACGAAGGCACCGGTAATCGCCGCGGTCCGCGTGCCGCCATCGGCTTGGATAACATCGCAGTCGACCGTGATCTGGCGCTCACCGAGCGCCTTCAGATCGACGACGGCGCGCAGTGACCGGCCGATAAGTCTCTGGATTTCCAGCGTCCGCCCGCCTTGTTTGCCTTGCGTTGCTTCGCGGCGCATTCGTTCCCCGGTGGACCGCGGCAACATGCCGTATTCAGCCGTCACCCAGCCCTTGCCGCCACCGCGCAGCCACGGCGGCACACGGTCCTCCACGCTCGCCGTGCACAGAACGTGGGTATCGCCGAAGCGCACCAGGCAAGACCCTTCGGCATGTTTGGACGCGCCGCGCTCAAGGCTTACGGGCCGCATTTCATCGGCTGTTCGTCCGGACGGTCTCATCGGCATCTCCGCTTCTTGGGTGGCTGTGTTACGCCGCATTCGCCATGCCGTAAAGCGGTGCAATGCGCGCTGGAAGACTACGATCATGCCTTGCCATTTTGCAGCGTGGTATCAATATGATGGATCGCTGGCTGAAAGGAGACTGGTGGCATTCCGGGTTTGCGCTGATGGGCATTGAATCGCTTGCTGCACTGGACGACCGCTCGCGGGAGATATTCCGGCGGATCGTCGAGACCTATATCGATACGGGCACGCCGGTCGGCTCGCGTAATGTCAGCCGGATTCTGTCAACCGCGCTATCGCCCGCTTCGGTGCGCAATATCATGACCGACCTGGAGGCCATGGGCCTGATCTATGCGCCGCACACCAGCGCCGGCCGTTTGCCGACCGAGCTTGGCCTGCGATTTTTTATCGATTCGCTTCTGGAAGTTGGCGATCTGAGCGGCGAGGAACGGGCCCGAATCGAAACTGAAATGGTTTCCGGCGGCCAGGACCAGTCGATGGAATCGGTGCTCACCGAAGCCAGCCAGATGCTGTCCGGCCTGTCCAGCGGCGCCGGCGTCGTGCTGGCCGCCAAACAGGATATGCGGCTGTCGCATGTCGAATTCGTCCGCATCGAACCGACCAAGGCGCTGGTCGTGCTGGTCGGCGATGGCGGGTCCGTTGAAAACCGCATCATCGAATTGCCGCCGGGCCTTCCCGCATCGGCCCTCACCGAAGCGTCCAACTACCTTAACGCGCACATCAGGGATCGCACCCTGGCACAGGCAAAGGGAGAACTGGAGCGGCTTGCCGTCGAGCGTCGCAAGGAAATCGATGCGCTGACCGAAAAGGTTATCGCCGCCGGTGTCGCCACCTGGTCCGGCCCGACGGCCGATGCTCGCACGCTGATCGTGCGCGGCCGCTCCAACCTTCTCGACGACATGGCCGCGGCGGCGGACGCGGAACGGATCCGCATGCTGTTTGACGATCTGGAATCGAAGACCGACATCATCCAGCTTCTTGGCCTGGCTGAAATGGGCGAGGGCGTGCGCATCTTCATCGGTTCGGAGAACAAACTGTTTTCGTTATCCGGCTCTTCGCTGATCGTTGCACCGTTCCATGAAGGCGAGGGCTCGATCGTCGGTGTCCTTGGTGTCATCGGCCCGACTCGGCTGAATTATGCCAAGGTTGTGCCGGCCGTGGACTATACGGCGCAGCTGTTAAGCCAGCTTCTCGGCCGTTAGAGGCATTTCACCGCTTGATTTTCTGACGCCGAGACTTGATATCCGGCGCAGCTACACCAAGGTGCACCCGATCAATGGATACTGAAAACCGAAAATCCGCTGGCGACGAGCCGGCAAATGATCAGGCCAATAATCCGGCCGATGCGCCGGGGGAAGACGCTGCCGCGCAGGACGGTGGCCCTGAGAACATTGAACCTGAGAAAAGCGCCGCGGAGAAGAGCACCTCCGGCTGGACCGCACCGGCTGGCGAGACGGCTGAGGCCGCCGCGTCCGAATCCGAAGCGTCTGTGGAAAGTGACGCTGAGATGATCGCCCGGCTGGAGGCAGAAAAGGGCGACCTCACCGACCGGCTGCTGCGCGTCGTCGCGGAGATGGATAATTTGCGCAAACGCACCGAGCGTGAGGTCGCCGACGCCCGCAAGTTCTCCCTCGCCCGCTTTGCCGGCGACATGCTGAGCGTCAGTGACAATCTCAAACGGGCTCTGGATGCGGTGCCGCCGGAAGCCCGCGATTCTGGCGACGAAGCCCTTGATGCGCTGTTGGCCGGCGTTGAGATGACCGGCCGCGAAATGGAGCGGATGCTGGAAAAGAACGGCGTCACCCACGTCGCTGCTCTGGGTGAGCAGTTTGATCCCCATTGCCATCAGGCGATGTTCGAAGTGCCCGACGAATCGGTCCCGAACCGGACCGTGGTCGAGGTGGTTCAGGATGGCTACCGGATCGGCGAACGCATCTTGCGCGCCGCAATGGTCGGCATCGCCAAGGGCGGACCGAAAGCGGCAAAGCCCGAAGCAGTGCCCGAGCCGGAACCGGCGCCAGAACCGGCGCCAGAACCGGCGAACGACGATTCTGAGACCGATTTGCCCGAACCGCCAGATCCGCCGGAAGCCGCCTGAGGCTTTCGGCTGCTTGTTACCGCCGCCCCTATGGCTGCGTTGACCGCTGGCTGCGTGCGGCGCCGGTCGCCTCGCCGAAATTCTGACCGAAGATCGCCGCCGCCCCGGCAAGACCGGAGGTTCCGCCGACGACGGTGTTGGGCACCAGCTTGCCGACCAGGGCGACGAGTTCCGGCTTGCGCTCCAGCGAGACAAGAAGCTTTTCGAGCGCCTGCAACAGTGCCACCCGGTCCTTGCCGAGCACTTCGGCCTGGGCCAACTGGCCGCGCGCCAGCTCCTCAAGATATTGCCGCTCCGCCCGGCCGAGCGCCGCCCGTTCCTCTTCGCGTTGATTGGCGACCTTGACGGCGATCTGCGCCTGCACCAGGCGCGGCTGTTCGTTGGCGGTGGCGCGCGCCTGCTCGGTCTCGATCCGTTGCGCCTGCGCCGCGGTCTCGCGGGCATAGGCCTTGGAGAGCTGGTCGGCCAGTTGCTGGCGCAACCTGGAAACCAGCAGTTCGGGCGGGATTGACGGCTCGCCGAGGCGGATTTCGCGAATATCGACGCCGGCTTTGAGGCCTTCGGTCTTGACCAGTGCTTCGATCGTCTGTTCCAGCGCGTCGCGGCTTTCGATCAGGTCGAGAACCCGTGTCTGGCGTCGGATCGGCTGGCTCGGGTCATCCGGATTGGGCAGCGTGATCTCCGATCCGGCGACATTGCGGACAATGGAGCGGATCGCCGGCGTCAGGATGCGGTTTTCGATCTCCTCCAGACCGCCGACGGCGCCGACGACGATCGGCGCGTTTTCCGGGCTCACCTGGACCAGCGCCCGCAATTCCTGCGGGATGTCCCAGCCCTCCACCTTGACGAATACCGCCCGGTCGGCGGCGTCGGCGGGCGTAGCCTCGGCTTCTGTGCGTTCGGTCTGATTGATGTTGCCTTCCTGGTCGACCGACAGATCGATGATTCGCTTGGTGAAGCCACCCTTGTATTCCCAGGTCTGCACCCGGGTATCGACCAGCGTCACCTGATAGGCGAGCAGGTTCAGGTAATAGGCGCCCGGCAGCAGCGCTTCACGCCAGATGCCGACACAGCCGGTCGGCACCAGCGGCACCGACAGCGCCCCGGCCAGCGCCTCCGCATCGGCCGCCGTGACCTCTTCTTCGACGCATTGCGCCCCCGGCTCGCGGACATTCGACTTGACGACGCCGACATGGCCGGCCGGCACGATCGTGGCAGGCGTTTGCTGGTCGACCCGGACATTGAACAGATAGCGGTTGAGGCGATAGCTGCCCGGCTTGAGAACCGTCTCCTGCGGACCGCGATAGCCGCCCGCCGTCAGGAAGGTCTCGGCGTTCAGCATGTCGGCGACCTTGTCGTCATCGATTGCCGGGGCGATGAACATGCCCGCTGGCATTGGCGCGCCGTCAAGCGTTGTGATCTGGCCGTAAAATCCCTCCGGCACGGTAATCACCCGGAACGGTTCATAGTCATAGAGAACCCGCACCAGCGGAATGACGTGGAAACCCGGCCCCAGAATCTGCGCCTGCGGGCCCTTCTGCCCGTCCATGGCGATGATCCGGCCCGGCGGCAATTCCTTGAAGGCGTAGATACGTTTGAGATGGCCGACGCTGTTGGCATCGACGATGAGAAAGGATGTGCTGGCCAGAAACACCATTCCGACCAGACCGAGAACCACACCCGCGCCGCGCCGGCCAAGCGCGCCAAACCGGCCGCGGCCCTTGCCCGGCCGCAGGAAAAGCAGCAGGCCCGCGCCGATCAGCAGAAAACCAAGGAGTACGCCAGTCATCGTTTTCGCCCCATGTCAAAAACACCGTGTCGCCTCAATATGCATATTTGCTTGATATTTCGTGACGATGCCATGCCAGAGGCTATCCTCACGGCTTTGTGACCCATTCGCTGTTTTCCTTATTTAACATTTATGTAAATTAAAATTCTGCACGGATCTCCGGTGCGCGTAAACAAGGAGGCGATCATGACGGCCCACGGACATTTCCACTGGAATGAGCTGATGACCCGCGATGTCGAGGCATCGAAGAAATTCTACGCCGACACGATCGGATGGACCTTCAATGGCATGGAAATGCCGGACGGCACCTATTGGGTCGCCATGGACGGCGAAAAGCCGCTCGGCGGCATATTCGAGATGAAGGGTCCGGACTTTGAAGGCATACCGACCCATTGGTTCGCCTATTTGTCGGTCGATGATGTCGATGCCCGACTGAAAAAAGCCAAGGCCGCCGGCGCCACGGTCATGCGCGAGCCCTTCGACGTCCCCAATGTCGGCCGAATCACGATTATCCAGCAGCCAGACGGCGCCCATGTCGGCTGGATGACCCCGGCGGACAACGGCTGAGTCAGGCGCGAAATTTCAAACCGGCGGTTGATAAGCAGCGGATAATTCCTCGTCGATCTTGACCGCCGGCCCGACCTGCGGCCTTTTCGCTAAAATGGAGAAAAGGCCATGGACGACCGCTCAAGACTGTTTGAAATCATCCGCGACCGGTCGTTCCGGCAGGGTGGCCGCTTCACGCTGGTTTCCGGGCGGACCAGCACGATCTATTTCAATTTGAAACCGGCCATGCTTGATCCCGATGGGGCCCGGCTGATCGGCGCGGCGCTCGCCGGCAAGGCCGTCGCGCTCGGCGCGACATGCATCTCCGGCCTGGAAATGGGCGCCGTGCCGCTGGTCACCGCCGCTGCGGCCATGAGCGCTGTCGCCGAAAATCCGTTGCGCGCCTGCTTCATCCGCAAGCAGGCCAAGGATCACGGCACAAAAAGCCTGATCGAGGGCCTGGCCGAAGGCGAGGGCCTGGCCGGCCAGTCGGTCGTCGTCGTGGAGGACGTCACCACGACCGGCGGCTCGGCGATCAAGGCCGTCGCCATCTTGCGCGAGGCTGGCGCAATCGTTGAGCATGCTGTCACGGTTGTCGACCGCGAGGAGGGCGCCGCGGAGGCCTTTGCCGAGGCCGGCATCACCTTGCATGCGCTTTATCGCAAGAGCGAATTCGCCGAGGATATCGAGGCCTAATCAGGCTTCGTCACCCTTCTCAGCGTCAGGTTGATCCGTCCGCCGTCCTTCAACAGGCTCCCCTCCTTTAGCAGAGTTGACGTGCCGGCAATGATCCGGTCAACACCATGAAAGGCCAGCCGCGCTTCGCCACCGAGCACCAGCGCATCGCCCGAAGCTAGCCGGAACGACCGAGTCGGGCCGCCGCGCTTGGCCCCGCCGATTCGGAACAGCGCCGTATCGCCGAGCGATAGCGACACCACCGGCGCGGTAAAATCGTCCTCGTCGCGGTCCTGATGCAAGCCCATTTTCGCGCCGGCATCGTAGAAATTGATCAGGCATGCCTGCGGCGGATGCGGGTAGCCGGAAAGGTCCGACCAGGCTTGCAACAGCAGACCGGGGATCGGCGGCCACGGCGCGCCGGTCACCGGATGGGTCGGCTGATAGCGGTAGCCGTCGCGGTCGGACACCCAGCCGAGCGGTCCGCAATTGCTCATGCGCACGGAAAACGGCTTGCCCGTCCGCGGCATGACCGGCGTGAACAATGGCGCTGCCTCGACCACCGACCGGACAGCGGCGAGCAGGCTGCCCTGCTCGCCTGAGGCGAGATAGCCGGGGACGATTTTGAGACCGGTCATGGCCCGATCACAGATGGATGCTTTTTCAGGTTTGTAAAGCCGGCGCGATTGTTCGGGCCGCCAAAGCCGATCTTGGCCGGCGATTCGTCCGCATCAATCCCTAAAAATAGTAATCCCGTTCCGAACCGTCATAACGGCCGGATTTCAGGCAGCACGCCTTGAAATCTCAGTCCTGATCCGCATGGGCACAAATCGTTGCGGCCCAGTTTCTCGATGAGCTCGATATCACCATGAACGATGCGGGCGCCGCGCTTGACGCGGGATTCGGACGGAAAACCCTTACGCCGTTTGCGCATCACCTCGAAAGGACGTCATGGCGTTTGAGTTGCGTTTCCTTGACATAACACCCTCCATTGCTACGAGTTCCAGTTCAGCCGAACGAGCGCTTTGGAAGCGCCAGCGCGGACAAGCCATGACGATGCTCTGTAGTCAAGGTGCTAATCAGTACTGCCTGAATATGCGCCAGCGTCCGGATTGCCGACATGGTCATCACGCACCTCTCGTTGAAAAACCGCCGATCACATGGTTGCGAGGTCCGGCGGACCTTCTTATATGACGCCCAACGCGCCGGTTCTGCACCGGTGGATGCGCATGTGACAATTGTGGGGGCCGGGGACGGCGAACGCCTTCCCGAGACGGATGCCGATCAGGGTCCGGCCGGCCTGCCGGAAAAGGAGAAAGCATATGGCCAAAGTCATTGGCATTGACCTTGGCACGACAAATTCGTGCGTCGCCGTCATGGACGGCAAAACTCCCAAAGTGATCGAGAATTCCGAAGGCGGGCGGACGACCCCGTCCATGGTGGCGTTCTCCGACGATGCCGAACGGCTCGTCGGCCAGCCGGCCAAACGCCAGGCTGTCACCAATCCGGAACGCACCATTTTTGCCGTAAAACGTCTGATCGGCCGCCGTTTTAGCGATCCCACCGTCAAGGAAGACCAGGAACTGGTCCCATACAAGATCGTCAAGGCCGACAACGGCGATGCCTGGGTCCAGGCCGATAGCGATAAATATTCGCCCTCGCAAATCTCGGCGATGATCCTGCAGAAAATGCGCGAGACGGCCGAGACTTATCTTGGCGAAAAGGTCGAGCAGGCCGTCATCACCGTCCCCGCCTATTTCAATGACGCCCAGCGCCAGGCGACCAAGGATGCCGGCAAGATCGCCGGCCTTGAGGTTCTGCGCATCATCAACGAGCCGACCGCTGCGGCCCTTGCCTATGGGCTCGACAAGAGCGAGGGCAAGACCATTGCCGTCTTCGACCTTGGCGGCGGCACCTTTGACATTTCCATTCTGGAGATCGGCGACGGCGTCTTTGAGGTAAAATCGACCAATGGCGACACCTTCCTCGGCGGCGAGGATTTCGACATGCGCCTGGTCAATTACCTCGCCGACGAATTCAAGAAGGAGCAGGGCATCGACCTGCGCAGCGATGCGCTGGCTTTGCAGCGCCTGAAGGAGGCGGCGGAAAAGGCCAAGATCGAGCTTTCCTCCTCGCAGCAGACTGAAATCAACCTGCCTTATGTGACCGCCGACGCCTCTGGCCCCAAGCATCTGACCATGAAGCTGTCGCGTGCCAAGTTTGAAAGCCTGGTCGATGATCTGGTCCAGAAAACCGTCGGCCCGGTCAAGTCGGCGCTCAAGGATGCCGGTCTTTCCGCCGGTGATATCGAGGAGGTTGTCCTGGTCGGCGGCATGACGCGCATGCCCAAGGTTCAGGAAACCGTCAAGCAACTGTTCGGCAAGGAGCCGCACCAGGGCGTCAATCCCGATGAGGTCGTCGCCGCCGGCGCGGCGATCCAGGCCGGCGTCCTGCAGGGCGACGTCAAGGACGTTCTGCTTCTCGACGTCACGCCGCTCTCGCTCGGCATCGAAACGCTCGGCGGTGTCTTTACCCGGCTGATCGACCGCAACACGACAATCCCGACAAAAAAGAGCCAGACCTTTTCCACTGCCGAGGACAGCCAGAGCGCGGTAACGATCCGGGTCTTCCAGGGCGAACGCGAAATGGCCGCCGACAACAAGCCCCTCGGTCAGTTTGATCTGCTCGGCATCCCGCCGGCGCCGCGCGGCGTGCCGCAGATCGAGGTGACCTTCGATATCGACGCCAACGGCATCGTCAATGTTTCGGCCAAGGACAAGGGTACCGGCAAGGAGCAGCAGATTCGCATCCAGGCCTCCGGCGGTCTCGCCGACGATGAGATCGAGAAAATGGTCAAGGAGGCTGAACTCAACGCCGAGTCCGACAAGAAGCGCCGCGAAGCGGTGGAGGCTAAGAACCAGGCCGAGGCGCTGATCCACTCGACCGAAAAAACGCTGGAAGAGCATGGCGACAAGGTCGGCGAGGACGACAGGGCGGCAATCGACGCCGCGCTTGCCGATCTTAAGACGGCCGTGGAAGCGGAAGACACGGACGAGATCCAGGCCAAGAGCCAGACCCTTGCCGCCGCGTCCATGAAGCTCGGTGAGGCCATGTATCAGGCCGCCCAGGAGGACACCGAACACGAGGTGACCGACGAGCATGGCGATGATGGCCCCGGTGCGGGAAATGGCGCGGAGGATGTCGTCGACGCGGACTTTGAGGAAATCCCCGATGATGAGGCGGACTCAGCACCAGACGCAGGTGAGTCCGACGATTCCGGCGAGGATCAGAAAAAGTCCGCCTGAAGCCAGCATCCGGCCGCCCGGCTAATCCGGGCGGCCATTTCAATTCCGCAGCGGTCGATTCTCGTAAATGGCAAAACGCGATTTCTACGAAATTCTGGGCGTTTCAAAGAATGCCGATGACAAGGCGCTGAAAGGCGCCTTTCGCAAACTGGCCATGGAACTCCATCCGGACCGCAACCCGGACGATCCCGACGCCGAGGTCAAGTTCAAGGAAGCCGGCGAGGCCTATGAGGTCCTCAAAGACCCGCAAAAACGTGCCGCCTATGACCGGTTTGGCCACCAGGCTTTTGAGGGCGGTGGTTTTGGCGGTGGCTCGGCCGCCGGCGGATTCTCCTCGTTCTCCGACATTTTCGACGACATTTTCGGCGAGTTCATGGGCGGCGGCCGGTCCCGCGGCGGGCGCCAGAGCGGCAGCGATCTGCGCTACAATCTGGAAGTCACCCTGGAGGAGGCTTTCGCCGGCAAGAAGGTCGAGATCGAGGTGCCGACGCGGGTCACCTGCGAGACCTGTTCGGGCTCCGGCGCCAAGCCCGGTTCCAGTCCCGTCACCTGTTCGACCTGCAATGGCATCGGCCGCGTGCGCGCCAGCCAGGGCGGCTTTTTTCACATCGAACGCACCTGTCCGGCCTGCCAGGGCCGTGGTGACATGGTCCAGGATCCCTGCACCGATTGCGCCGGCAGCGGGCGAACCACGCAGCGACGGACCCTTTCGGTCAACATTCCATCCGGCTGGCCGGCGAGGGCGAGGCCGGTGTTCGGGCCGGCGCGCCAGGCGATCTCTACATCTTCCTGTCGATCAAGCCGCACGCCTTCTTCCAGCGCGACGGCGCTGATATTTTCTGCCGCGTGCCGGTCTCCCTGACGACGGCGGCGCTCGGCGGCCAGTTCGAGGTGCCGACTGTCGATGGCGGACGCACAAGGGTCAGGATCCCGGACGGCACCCAGACCGGCAAGCAGTTCCGTCTGAAGGGCAAGGGCATGCCGGTGCTGCGTTCGCGCCAGCTCGGCGACATGTATGTCCAGATCGTCGTGGAAACGCCGCAACACCTGACGCGCCGGCAGCGCGAACTTTTGCAGGAGTTCGAAAAGGTATCGTCGGCAAAGAACAACCCGGAATCGGCCGGATTCTTCTCCCGGGTGAAGGATTTCTTTGACACGCTGAGCGACTGATCGATTGGTTTAATTTCACCACCGCTTTGACGGCAATCTTCCAAAAGACGAGGTCCGCAATGACGCCCGTGAAAGTGCTGATCGTGCCCGGCTCGAACCGCTCGGGATCCCTCAATGTCAAGCTGGCCGGTCATATCGCGCGCGAACTGACATTGATGGGTGCCAACGCCACCCGTATATCCCTCGCCGATTATCCGATGCCGATCTATGACGGTGACGATGAGGCGGAGAACGGTATTCCCCAGACGGCCCGCAAACTGATCGCCCAGTTCAAGGCGCATGAAGCGGTGGTAATCGTCAGCCCGGAATACAATGGCAGCATTCCGCCGCTTTTAAAGAACGCCATCGATTGGATGAGCCGCGATGGCATCGCACCGTTCCGCGACCGTGTTTATGCCCTCGCCGCCGCCTCGCCCAGCTACCGTGGCGGCCTGCGTGTCATGATCGCCCTGCGCCATTGCCTTGAATTCGCGCTCGGTGCGTTGATCATTCCCGAACAATTCATGCTGCCCTTTGCCGACAAGGCGTTCGACAAAGACGGCGCGCTGACCGACGAACAGCACATCAAGTCCTTGAATGCCATGCTGACCGGTCTCGTTGAACGGGCAGCGTTGCTGCGCAAGCCGTAACAAATAGGTCGGGCGTTAAGACAATGATATAAAGATTTCTTTATATCCGCTTGCCGGTCTGCCTGTGCCTGTGCTAGGCGCCCGCAATATCTGAGCAGAACCAATTGCCGAATTCACCAGAAGGTTGTCCGATGAGCCCTGTTCGTGATTTTGAAGTCAAGGATCTCCAGCTTGCCGAATGGGGCCGCAAGGAGATCGCCATAGCCGAGACCGAAATGCCCGGCCTGATGGCGATACGCGCCGAGTTCGGCGCAGCCAAACCACTGGCCGGCGCCCGCATCGCCGGGTCGCTGCACATGACGATCCAGACCGCGGTGCTGATCGAAACGCTTGTCGCGCTCGGCGCCGATGTCCGCTGGGCGTCGTGCAACATCTTCTCCACCCAGGACCACGCCGCCGCCGCCATTGCCGCCGCCGGCATCCCGGTCTTCGCTTTCAAGGGCGAGACGCTGGAGCAATACTGGGACTACGCAGATCGCATTTTTCAGTGGTCTGCTGATCCGGCCGGCGACGGCGAGATGGCCAACATGATCCTCGATGATGGCGGCGATGCCACCATGTATATCTTGCTCGGCGCGCGGGCCGAGGCCGGTGAGGATGTCCTGTCCGATCCCGGATCGGAGGAAGAGGAGGTCCTGTTCGCCCAGATACACAAGCGCATGGCCGCCACGCCAGGGTTTTTTGCCCGCGCCAGTTCGCAAATCCACGGCGTGACGGAGGAGACCACCACCGGGGTGATGCGTCTTTACGACTTGCACAAACGCGGCCTGCTGCCGTTTTCCGCCATCAACGTCAACGATTCCGTCACCAAGTCGAAATTCGACAACAAATATGGCTGCCGTGAATCGCTGGTCGACGGCATTCGCCGGGCCACCGATGTCATGATGGCCGGCAAGGTTGCGGTTATCTGCGGCTATGGCGACGTCGGCAAGGGTTCGGCCCAGTCGCTGCGCGGCGCCGGTGCCCGGGTCCGGGTGACCGAAGTGGATCCTATCTGCGCGCTGCAGGCCGCCATGGACGGCTTTGAGGTCGTGACCCTCGATGACGCTGCGCCGCATGCCGATATCTTCGTCTCGGCGACCGGCAATCGCGACGTGATTACCATTGATCACATGCGCGCCATGAAGGATATGGCGATCGTCGGCAATATCGGCCATTTCGACAACGAGATTCAGGTCGCCGCCCTGCGCAACATGAAATGGACCAACGTCAAACCGCAGGTAGACATGATCGAGTTTGCCGACGGCAAGCGGTTATTGCTGCTATCGGAAGGCCGGCTCCTCAATCTCGGCAATGCGACCGGTCATCCCAGCTTTGTCATGTCGGCCTCCTTCACCAACCAGGTGCTTGCGCAGATCGAGTTGTGGAGCCGCGGCGACAATTATGAGAACAAGGTCTATGTCCTGCCCAAGCATCTCGACGAGAAGGTCGCATCGCTGCATCTGGGCAAGCTGGGCGCAAAACTGACGCAGCTCAGCGACGATCAGGCATCATATATCGGCGTCGAACAAGCTGGCCCGTTCAAGCCGGAGCACTATCGCTACTAGGCTCACGGTCTTGCGACCGAAGCCGGGTTCTTCGCGCTGGTTTCATCACATTTGACGGCCATTCCAACCGTCATGGTTAACGATCTGTTTCCGATCTTGCCGCTAAGCTTGCCGCTGGCTTTTCCGCGCCCGGGGAAGCAGGTAATGTCCAATTGATTCGTCCGTTGCCGGGGGGCGGCACGGATGGAATGGGGCAAAGAGAGCGGCGGAGACGATATTGGTTTCGGACCTCAGCCGAAGGCAGGTGCGAGCGCGGCAGATCTATGCCGTCGCTTTTTTCTGTATCGGCGCTGTCGTCTGCATCGGGTTTGTTTTTCCTGACACGGCCCTGGCCGTTCAGTTGCCGGCCATGGCGCTCGGCACCCCCGGTTTCACCCTTCAGGATGCGCTTTGGTATGCCATAACCGGCGGCTGCGCGGTCGCCGCGGTTTTTGCCTTTGTCATGCTGATACGCGCCAGCGAGGATGACAGGCTTCAATCGGCCGAAACGCAGGTGGCCGAATTGCGCAAGGCGCTTGACCGGGCCGAGGCGTTGCTTGCCAGCGACGACCAGAAGACGATCGTCTGGGACACGCCTGATTCCAGCCCGCAGGTTCTTGGCGCATTGCCGGAGCGGGTCGGTGTGCCGTTCGACCGCAACGAATTCCTCGCCATAGGCCGCTGGCTGCAGCCCGACAGTGTGGCGCAACTGGAAACCGCCGTTCAGCGGATTCGCCGTTTTGGCGAGAGCTTTCAGTTCGCCGCCAATTCCCTGAACGGCTCCGTTCTGGAGGTCACCGGGCGTACCAATGGCAAACGGGCCGTCGTCCGGTTCCGTGAATTGACCGGCGAGCGCCGGTCGTTTGCCGAACTGAAGGACCAGGCCCGCTTCATCCTCGGCGAAATGACCGCCCACCAGGCGCTGGCGGAGACGCTGCCGTTTCCGTTATGGCGTCGCAACAAACTGGGCCGGCTGACCTGGGTCAACCAGGCCTATGTCGATGCGGTCGAAGCAGAGAGCCAGGAGGCGGTTCTCAAAAGCGGCGTTGAGCTTCTTGGGCCGAAGGTCCGCGATGCCATCCGCCATAGCCATAGCGAGGAAAAGAATTTCCATGACAGCGCGCCGGCCGTTCTTGCTGGCGAACGCCGCCGCCTGCGTATTTTCGATATTCTGATTGAAGATGGATCGATCGGCACGGCCATCGACGTTTCCGAGGTCGACGCGATTCGCGAGGAATGGAACCGCAGCGTTGAGTCCAATGCCCGCACGCTGGATCAGCTGACCGCTGCCGTGGCGGTTTTCGACAAGGACCAGCGGCTACAATTCTACAACGACGCCTATCGCTCGATGTGGGATATTTCCCGGCACTTGCTCGCCAACATGCCGGAGGAATCGACGATTCTGGACCAGCTTCGCGCCGACCGGAAGCTGCCCGAACAGGCCAATTACCGCGAATGGCGAAGCAACCATCTTGCCGCCTATCAGACCCTGGAGGTGCGCGAGGAATGGTGGCACCTGGCCGATGGCCGCACGCTGCGGTTTGTTGCCACGCCCAACGCCGAAGGCGGCCTGACCTATATCTACGAGAATGTCACCGAGCAGCTTTCGCTTGAGAGCCAGGTCAACTCGCTGTCGCATTTGCAAGGTGAGACCCTCGATCACCTCAGCGAGGGCGTCGCCGTGTTCGGCTCTGACGGCAAACTGCAGCTTTTCAATCCGGTCTTCGCCGAAATCTGGCGCCTGTCACCATCGCTGCTGTCGGACGGTCCGCATGTCGCGGAGGTCATCGAACACTGCTCGGCCCTGCACAGCGATGCCGAGACCTGGGAGAGCATCCGCATCGCGTCAACCGACATCGAACACAGCGAAACCCTGTCGGGGCGCATGGAGCGGCCGGACGAAAGCGTCATCGACTTTGCCACCGTGGCCCTGCCGGAAGGCATGACCATGATCACCTTCGTCGATGTCAGCGACTCTGCCCGCATGCAGCGCGCTCTGAGCGAGCGCAACGAGGCTTTGGAAGCAGCTGACCGGCTCAAGACCGATTTCATTCAGCATGTGTCCTACGAATTGCGTTCGCCGCTGACCTCGATCATCGGCTTTGCCGAGATGGTGGCGGACGAGACCATCGGTCCGCTCAATGGCCAGCAGAGCGAATATATGGACCACATTTCGTCCTCCTCTTCCGCATTGCTGGCCATCATCAACGACATTCTGGACCTTGCCACGGTCGATGCCGGTATCATGGAACTGGAGATTACCGAAGTCGATGTGCACGGCGTCGCACTGTCGGCGGTGGAAGGTCTGCGCGACCGGCTGGAAGAGCAGAAGATCAATTTTTCGGCCAATATCCCCTCCGACGCCGGGAAATTCCGCGCCGATGAAAACAGGGTGCGCCAGATCCTCTTCAATGTGGTCGCCAATGCCGTCCGGTTCTCCAATGCCAATGGCCAGATCGAACTCTCGGCCACCAAGGAAAACAACTGGGTGGTCTATACGGTCAAGGATGACGGCGTCGGCATTCCCGGCGATATGCTGCCGGCAGTGTTCGAACCTTTCGAGGGACGCGGCGGCGGCGGCCGGCGCCGTGGCGCCGGGCTGGGCCTGTCGATCGTCAAGAGCCTCGTCGAACTGCATGGCGGTTCGGTCGACATGGAATCCACAGAAGGCGTCGGCACACAGGTTACGATCCGCTTGCCTGAAATTCCCCATGCCGCCGCCGTTGCGGCGGAATAGACGCTCTTCCCAATCTGATCGAGGCCGCGTGTGACTGAGGCCGGCCCGGACACATTGATGGTTTTGTTGCCCGACGAGGCCGCCACCGCACGGCTTGCCGAAGACATAGCGACGGCCTTGCTCCCCGGCGACATCCTTGCCCTCACCGGTGATCTGGGGGCTGGCAAATCGGTACTGGCCCGCGCCGCCATAAGGGCGCTGGCAGGCCAGCCCGATCTGACCGTTCCCAGTCCGACCTTTGCGCTTCGTATCGATTATCCACTTGACCGGTTTGCTGTCACGCATGTTGATCTTTATCGCCTGACCGGGGATCGGGAGATCGACGAACTGGGCCTCGAAGAAGCCCTTGAAACCGGCGCCATCATCATTGAATGGCCCGATCGGCTGCGCCGCGCCCTGTCTGCCGAACGGCTTGAGGTTGTCCTTGAAGAGGAAAATGGTGGCCGCGTCGCGATGCTGACGCCGCAGGGAACCTGGCCGGACCGGCTTGCCCGCAGCCGCTTGATCAGGACGTTTCTTGACGGCGCGGATTGGCAAAGCGCCTGCCGCGCGCCGATCATCGGCGATGCCTCGGCCAAGGCCTTTGAGCGAGTTACCCGGGAGGATCACACTGCGATCCTCATGAACGCGCCCGCAAAACCTGAAAACGCGCCGCTTGATGACGGCCGCAGCTACGACGCCGTTGCCCACCGTGCCGGCAATGTTGAGCCGTTCATCGCCATTGACGGTGAACTGCGGCGGCGCGGCATTCATGCGCCTGAAATCCTAGCCGCTGATAGTGGTGCCGGCCTCGTCTTGCTTGAGGATCTTGGCAGCGAGGGCATCGTTGACGCCGGCGGCCGGGCAATCCTGCCGCGCTATGAGGCCGCCATCGATCTGCTTCTGGCGATCCACGGCCAGGACTGGCCGCCGGTGGCACACGCCACGGGTGGCGTTCGCCATTCGATTCCGGCCTATGACCATGACGCGCTTTTGATCGAGATTTCCCTGTTCGCCGATTGGTTTGTCGGCCAAGCCGGTCGGCCGGCATGGTCGGTCGCCGACCGTGAAAGATTTCTGGCGGCCTGGAAAATCGTTCTGGAAGACCTTGATGCCGGCCCAAAACCCGGCCCTGAAACCTGGGTGCTGCGCGACTTTCATTCGCCCAACATCCTCTGGGTCGCCGGCGAGGCCGGACTTGACCGCGTCGGCGTGATTGATTTTCAGGACACTCTGCGCGGCCATGCCGCCTATGACGTCGCCTCACTGGCGCAGGATGCAAGGGTCGACCTGACGCCCGATCAGGAGACCGCCTTGAAAGCGCGCTATATGGCCGGCCGCGCGGCCGCCGACCCGGCTTTCGACGCGGTCGCCTTTGAGGCCGCCTATGCGGTTTTCGGCGCCCAGCGCGCCAGCAAGATCCTAGGCGCTTTTTCCCGTCTCGCCAGCGTCGGCGGCAAGCCCGGCTATCTGCGCCACATCGACCGCGCAACAGAGGTTCTGAAGCGGAATTTATCGCACCCGGTTCTGTCGCCTCTGCGGCTCTGGTATGCCCCTTTCCTGTGAAACCGCGGATCGATGAATGAAACTGAAACGGGCGATGGTTCTGGCCGCCGGCCATGGCAAGCGGATGCGGCCTCTATCGGCGACGACGCCGAAACCGCTGATCAGCGTTGCCGGCAAGGCCTTGCTCGACCATTGCCTTGACGGCCTTGCCGCGTGCGGCGTTCAGGCGGCAGTCGTCAATGTCCATTATCTCGCCGATCTGGTCGAAGCGCATCTGCGCCGCCGGCAGGCGCCACATATTGTCATTTCCGACGAGCGCGCCGGACTTCTGGACACCGGCGGCGGCGTTGCCAATGCTTTGCCGCATCTCGGCAAAGAGCCGTTTTTTCTGCGCAACTCGGATTCGTTTTGGTTGGAAGGCGTCCGGCCCAACCTGCAATGGCTGGCGGAGGGCTGGGACGATGACCGCATGGACGCCCTGTTGCTGCTCGCCGCAACGGTGGATTCGGCCGGCTATGCGGGCCGCGGCGACTTCAATCTGGACAAGGACGGGCGACTGTCCCGGCGGGTGGAGCGGACGGTTGCGCCCTTTGTCTATGCCGGCGCGGCGATCCTCCACCCGCGGCTCTTCACCGGCGCGCCTGACGGTGCCTTCTCGCTCAACGCGCTGTTCGATCGCGCCATTGACGCGCAAAGGCTGTTCGGCGTCCGTCTCGATGGTCTGTGGATCAATGTTGAATCGCCCGAGGCGATTGCCGCGGCCAATACGGCGATCGCCGAAAGCGCCGCCTGATCATGGCCGGCAGATCAAGCAGCGTCTTTTCCATTCCCCCTGGCCTGCCGTTTCTCGATACGCTGGTTGCCGCGCTGCTTGAAGGCCGTCTCGGATTTGATGTCGAACTCGCCGTTGATCCCTTCGCGCTCGCTGATATCACGCTCTATCTGCCGACGCGTCGCTCGGTCAGGGCGGTTCGGACAAGCTTTCTGAACGCCCTCGGCAAGCCTGTCCTGTTGCCGCGGATCCGCGCCCTCGGCGAGGTCGATGAAGACGGGTTGGCGCTGGAACAGGCGCTTGTCGGATCGGGCCCGGCCGATCTGCCTCCGGCCGTTGCGGCCGCGTACCGGCAGCTGGCGCTGACAAAGCTTGTCCTGCCATGGTCCGCCGCCGCGGTCCGGGCCGACGCTGACCTGCCCGACGAGCCGCTGCTTATCCCGGCCTCGCCGGCCGACGCCGCCCGCCTTGCCGACAGGCTTGGCCGGCTGATCGACGAGGTTCATACCGCCGGCGTCAGCTGGGACGCTCTTGCCGATCTCGTCGACAGGGACCTTGCCCAGTATTGGGAGATCACCCGGCAGTTCCTTGAAATTGCCACCCGCGCCTGGCCGGCGCATCTCGCCGAGCGCGGCCTGACCGATCCCGCCGCCCGCCGTGATGCCCTCATTCGTGCCGAAGCATCGCGCCTGAGGAGCGCCGGTTCCAAGGGTCCGGTCATCGCCGCCGGTTCGACCGGCTCGGTGCCGGCAACGGCTGATCTACTGGCTGCCATCGCCGGACTGCCGAACGGCGCGGTCGTCCTGCCCGGTCTCGATCGTGATCTCGACGACGACGCCTGGTCAGCCGTCGACCGCGACAGCGAGCCGGCCCGGCTCGGCCATCCGCAATATGGCCTGAAACGTCTGCTGGCGCATTTGCAGGCCGG
>CALZIL010000069.1 GCA_945787495.1 uncultured Afifella sp.
CCCTCGGCCAAACGTTATGACGAGGTCTCCTACCAGGAGGCCATCAGCCGCGGCCTGGCGGTGATGGATACGGCAGCCTTTGCCCTTGCCCGCGATAACGGTTTGCCGATAATCGTCTACGACGCCCACAAGGAGGGCGCCTTGGCCGATATCGTTGCCGGAAAGCCGGTGGGCACGCTGGTTTGTGCCGAATAATGGGACGGCCTGCCGCGCCGGTCCTGCAATCGCCGGCCGGCAAGTCTTGAGAGTGAATTCTGGGGAGTGACCAATGAGTGACGGTAAAGTCGATCATCGTGATTTGGATCGCCGGATGGATGGCGCGGTGTCGGTACTCAAGACCGAACTGTCCGGGCTGCGGACCGGCCGCGCATCGGCCAATCTGCTCGACCCGGTAATGGTCAACGCCTATGGCTCGCAGATGCCGATCAACCAGGTCGGTACGGTCAGCGTGCCGGATGCGCGGATGCTGTCCGTTCAGGTCTGGGACCAGGCCCTGGTCAGTGCCACCGACAAGGCCATCCGCGATGCCGATCTCGGGCTCAATCCCATGGTTGAGGGCAATGTGCTCAGAATTCCGATTCCCGAGCTCAATGCCGAGCGCCGCCAGGAAATGGTCAAGGTCGCGCACAAATACGCCGAACAGGCGCGGATCGCCGTCCGCCATGTCCGCCGCGACGGCATGGACAAGCTCAAGCGGCTGGAAAAGGACCACGAGATCGGCAAGGACGAAAGTCATGATCAGGGCGAGGAGATCCAGAAGATGACCGACCGGCATATCGCCACGATCGATGAAATAACCGAGGCCAAGGAACAGGAGATGATCCAGGTCTGAGCACCCGCCAGCCTGCCCAAACATGGCCGTTCAAGCCAGCCAGATCGAACCGTCAAACGCAGCACCTGAGGCGCCGCGACACGTTGCCATCATCATGGACGGCAACGGCCGGTGGGCGCGCGCCCGCGGATTGCCGCGTAGCGAGGGCCACAGGCGCGGCGTCGAAAGTGTCCGCAAGGCCGTGCGCTTCGCTGGCCGGCGCGGCATTGAAATCCTGACGCTCTTCAGCTTCAGTTCCGAAAACTGGTCGCGGCCGGATGACGAGATCCGCGATCTCCTCAATCTCCTGCGCGTCTTCATCCGCAGGGACCTGGCGGAACTGGTGGCCAATAATGTCCGCATCCGGGTGATCGGCGAGCGGGCCGATTTACCCGCCGACATCCTGAGCCTGATCACCAAGGCCGAGGACGACACCGCCACCAATACCGGATTACGGCTTGTCGTCGCGTTCAATTATGGCGGCCGCGATGAAATCGCCCGCGCCTGCCGCTCTCTTGCCGAAAAAGTTGCCCGCGGCGAAATGGCCGCCGATCAAATCGACAAGGCGAGCCTGGCCGGCGAACTGGATACAAATGGTCTGCCCGATCCTGATCTGATCCTGCGCACCTCCGGCGAAATGCGGATCAGCAATTTCCTGCTCTGGCAGGCGGCCTATTCGGAGTTTGTATTCCTCGATGTGTTCTGGCCGGAATTTGGCGACGACCAGTTCGAGGCGGCAATCCGCGAATATGCCTGCCGCGAGCGCCGCTATGGAAATGTCGGCCGTGGCTGACAACACCCTGCCGGACCCGGCGCCGGCGCCGGACAGAGATCGATCAGCCGAGCCGCGGCAATCCTCCGAGCTGAGCCGGCGCATCATTTCCGCCATCGTCCTGGCGACAATCGCCATTGTCGCCTTGTGGATCGGTGGTTGGGTTTTTGCGCTTTTGGTCATTGTGCTGGCGGCAATCGGATTGTGGGAATGGACCGGCATTTGTGGCGCCGCCGAGCCGCCATGGCTACGCGCCGGCCTCATTTCCGCGCTGGTGGTTGGCCTGACCCTGTTCCAGCTCGGCAACCTTATCTCGGCGCTTGTACTGCTTGCCGGGGCGGCGGCCGTTGCGCTGACCGTCGCCTGCGTCCGGAGAGCCTATGGCTGGGCGACGCTGGGCATCATCTATGTCACCATACCGTCCATCGCGCTGATAGCCTTTCGGCAGGCCGGAGCAGAAGGCGTTTTGATGATTGTCTTCATCGCGCTCATTGTCTGGGCGACCGATATCGCCGCTTATTTCGGCGGCCGGGCAATCGGTGGCCCGAAGCTGTGGCCGCTTGTGTCACCGAAAAAAACCTGGTCGGGCGCGGTTTCCGGCTTGTCCGGCGCGATCATCGTTGCGCTGGTCTTTACCGTGATTGCAGGTAAAGGGAGTTTGGTCGCCGCTGTCATTCTGGCGATCCTGCTGTCGGTTGCCGCGCAGGCTGGTGACCTTGCCGAATCGGCCTTCAAACGGCGCTTCGGCGTCAAGGATTCCGGCACGATCATTCCCGGTCATGGCGGCGTTCTGGACAGGGTCGACGGCCTTTTTGTCGCACTGGCGCTCGCCTGGCTGCTGGCGGTCATGAATGTGCCGCTGTTCATGGCGGCGTTTTATGAAAGCCCGTCATGAGCGCCCGGCTGATCACCATACTGGGCGCAACCGGTTCCATCGGCGACAGCGCCGCCGACATCATCGCCCGCGATCGCGACCGCTTTGCCGTCCATGCCGTCACCGCCAACGGCAATGCGGCCGCACTGGCCGAACGCGCCGTCACGCTTGGCGCCAAAAAGGCGGTCGTTGCCGACGAACAGGCGCTTCCGGCCCTGCGCGAAGCGCTCGCCGGCACGTCGATTGTCACGTCGGCCGGGGAGGCGGCGCTTGAGGAAACCGCGGCCGATCCCGTCGATATGGTCATTTCGGCGATCGTCGGCGCTGCCGGTGTCCGGCCGACGGCCGCTGCCGTCCGCGCTGGCAATGACATCGCTCTGGCCAACAAGGAATGTCTGATCTGCGCCGGCGACGCCTTCATGAAACTGGTGCGTGACAATGGCGTCCGGCTGCTGCCGGTCGACTCAGAACACAATGCCCTTTTCCAGTTGATGGAGGGCCGCAACATTGGTGATATCGTCACCTATACGATCACCGCATCGGGTGGTCCGTTCCGCACCTGGCCGGCTGACCGTCTGGCAACCGCCACCCGCAAGGAGGCGCTGGCTCATCCGACCTGGTCGATGGGCGACAAGGTGACGATCGATTCCGCGACGCTGATGAACAAGGGCCTGGAACTGATCGAGGCCATGCATCTGTTCGCCCTGCCGCCCGAAAAGCTTGATGTTCTGGTCCACCCCCAATCGGTCGTTCATGCCATGGCGACCTTCGTCGACGGATCCGTGCACGCCGAAATGGGTGCGCCCGACATGCGCCGGCCCATCGCTTATTGCCTGTACTGGCCCGACAGGTGTGGCTGGGCGGCAACTCGGCTCGATCTGGCGGCAGTCGCCGAACTGACTTTTGAGCATCCTGATCCGGAGCGGTTCCCGGCCTTGCGGCTGGCCCGCGAAGCGATGCAAAAGCGCGATGGCGCGCCGACGGTGCTCAACGCCGCCAACGAAGTGGCGGTTGACGCGTTTCTGCGTGGTGGCTTGGGTTTTACGCACTTGCCCGCTATTGTCGAGCAGACTATTGCAGAAGCGGATTCGCGCGGTTTGCTGAGTGGACCGGCGAGCATCGACGACGCGCTGGAACTGGACCGCCAAAGCCGCATCATCGCGAACGGTGAACTGGAAAAGCGTTTCGCCGCAGCAAGTTGAAATCAGACGTCAAGGAGACCGGGTCTCATGCCCGAATTAGTCGCAATGTTCGGCGATGTCCTGCTGAACTACGTCCTGCCCGCCATTTTGATACTCATGCTGGTCGTGTTCATCCACGAACTCGGCCACTTCCAGGTGGGCCGCTGGTGTGGTGTGCAGATCCAGGCATTTTCGATCGGCTTCGGCAAGGAACTGTTTGGCTACAACGACAAATACGGCACCCGCTGGCGGTTGAGCGCTATTCCGCTTGGCGGTTACGTCAAATTCGTCGGTGACGAAAATGCCGCCAGTCTGCCCAAGGCGTCAGAGCCGCCGGGAGCGGAGTGCGACGAAACCCTGTTCCACAATGCCAGCGTCTGGAAGCGGACGGCCATCGTTGCCGCCGGTCCGATCGCCAATTTCATTCTCGCGATCGCCATTTTCTCCGTCGTTTTTGCAACGCTGGGGCGTCCCGTCACCGCACCGCGCGTTGATACATTGATGCCAGGCGGCGCCGCTGAAGCCGCCGGTTTCCTGCCCGGTGACCTGATCGTGGAGATCGACGGCAAGCCGATCGAGTCGTTTTCTGAGATTCAGCAAATCGTCACGCTGGCCGCCGGCAACACCTTGATCATCGTCGTCGACAGGGGCGGTGAAAAAATCACCCTGACGCCGACGCCGGAGCGTCGTGAAATGCCGGACGGCCTTGGCAGCACCCAGCGGATCGGCGTTCTCGGCATTACCCGCAACATGGAAGAAGGCGACCTTGTCTACAAACGCTTCAGTCCGCTTCAGGCCGTAGTGGAGGGCGTCAAGGAAACCGGCCACATCATTGAGCGCACAATGACCTATGTCGGGCGGCTGTTTGCCGGGCGCGAGACGGCCGATCAGCTCAGCGGGCCGATTCGCGTTGCCCAGGTGTCCGGCGTAATCGCGTCATCGGGTGGCGTGCCGGCGCTGCTCCATCTGAGTGCGATCCTTTCCGTGAGCATCGGCCTGATCAATCTGTTCCCCGTTCCCATGCTCGATGGCGGCCACCTCGTCTTCTACGCAATCGAAGCGATTCGCGGCCGACCCATCAGTCAGCGGGCCCAGGAGATCGGTTTTCGCATTGGCCTTGCTTTGGTCATCATGTTGTTTGTTTTTGTTACGTTCAACGATATCGTCAGACTTGCAGGCATTTAACGGTCGTTGCGGAAAGGTCACTGTAATCCAGAAACCGGTCGGCCGAGCGTCTTAAGCGGTTGAAAGAGCGCGTAAAGATTGTAATACCGTAGCCAGACAGGCATGAGTCCCCCTGGAGCCTTGTGGGGTAGGCTTCGACGATCGAGAGACCGGGCAATAACGGCACATGACAAACGAGTATCTCCGCGGCCATATCGGCGCAGTATTGTTCGCCATCGTCGCTTTCCTGATGCTGAGCCTTGCCACTCCGGCTGGCTTCGTCTCCCAATCGCAGTCGGCGACCGTCAGCCGCATATCGGTTGTCGGCAACCAGCGCGTCGATGCTGAAACTGTCGGCGCCTATCTGCGGGTCCAGCCGGGCCGCAGCTTTACCGACGCCGATCTCGACGCTTCGCTGAAGGCGCTGTTTGAAACCGGCCTGTTCTCCAAGGTCGACATCCAGCAGCGCGGCGGCACGCTTGTCGTCACCGTCACAGAAAATCCGATCGTCAACGAGATCGCATTTGAGGGGAATAAAAAATACAAGGACGACCGTCTCGAAACTGTCATCCAGTCACGTCCGCGCAGCGTTTTCACCCGGACCCGCGTGCAGGCCGACGTCCAGCGTATTCTGGAACTCTATCGGCGGACAGGCCGGTTCCAGGCCTCCGTCGAGCCCAAGGTTATCGATCTGCCGCAAAACCGCGTCAACCTGGTCTTCGAAATCACCGAGGGCCCCCAGACCAACGTGTCGCGCGTCAGTTTCATTGGTAATCGCGCATTCAGTGACGGCAAACTTCGCAATATCGTCAGTACCAAGCAGAGCGGCCTGTTCGGCTTCCTGCGCAGCACCGATACCTATGATCCGGACCGTCTGTCGGTCGATGAGGAAAAGCTGCGCAACCACTACCTGCATCGCGGTTACGCCGATTTTCAGGTCGTCTCCTCGGTCGCCGACTTTGACCGCGAGCGCAACGTCTTCTTCATATCCTTCACCTTGGACGAGGGCGAGCGTTACACCTTTGGCATGATCGACGTCGACACCATCCTTCCCGGTGTCGATCCCGCCTCGCTCATAAAGCTCGTTGAAACGCGCGAAGGCGCCACCTATTCCAGCCGCGCCGTGGAGCGGTCGCAGGAGGCGCTGACGATCGAACTGGCAACATCCGGCTATGCCTTCGCCCAGGTTCGTCTGCGCTTTGATCGTGATCCGGAGGCCCGCACTGTTGGCATTACCTATGTGATCGACGAGGGGCCGCGCGCCTATATTGAGCGCATCAACGTTATCGACAATACGCGCACCCGCGACTATGTCATCCGCCGCGAATTCGAGATTTCCGAGGGCGACGCCTTCAACCGGGTGCTGATCGACAAGGCCGAGCGGCGACTCAAGGCACTGGGTTACTTCAAGGACGTGCGGATCACGACGGAACCGGGATCTGCCAGTGACCGGGTCATCGTCAACGTCAAAGTCGAAGAACAGCCGACCGGCGAATTGTCCTTTGGCGCCGGCTTTTCCACCAGCGAGGGCGTTATTGGCGACGTATCCGTCACCGAGCGCAACTTCCTTGGCCGCGGCTATGTCGTCCGCGCTGCTGTCGGCGCCGGCGAAGACTCGCGCACCTATGAGTTCGGCGTCACCGATCCCTATTTCCTGGGACGCCATGTTTCGGCCGGCTTCAACGTTTTCCGCAAGCAGTTAGGCGATAGCGACTTCCGCAATTACGACTTTGAATCGACCGGCGGCGGCGTCACTTTTGGGTTTCCGATTACCGACAATTTCACCGTCACGACGGGCTACCAGATTGAAGTTCGCGACGTTGATACCGCGGGATTTGAGCCCGGCGATGCTTTGGCTCTGTGCCCTGTAGGTACGTCGCTCGCCATCTGCCAGGTTGAGGGGGAAACCACCGTTTCGTCGGTGCAGTACTCGCTGATTTACAGCAGCCTCGATTCCAGGACCGATCCGCATGAAGGCATCTATGCCATTTTCACCCAGCAATATGCTGGCGTCGGCGGCGATGTCAATTTCCTCAGGACGACCGGTCAGGCGTCCTATTATCGTGAGGTCAGGCCCGAATCGGGCATTGTCGGCATGCTCAAGGTTCAGGGCGGCCATATCATGGGTGTTGCCGGCGACGAACTGCTCTTGAACGATGCCTTCTTTAAGGGCGGTGAGACAGTGCGTGGTTTTGAATCGTCCGGCTTCGGCCCGCGCGATGCCGTAACCGGCGATGCGCTCGGCGGCAATATTTACGTGGCAGGCACGGCCGAACTGATCTTCCCGTTCCCGGCGCTTCCGCCCGAACTTGGTCTCCGCGGCGCCGTGTTTGCCGATGCCGGCACGTTGTTCGCCACGTCCGATCATGTCGACTTTCTGCAAGGTCTCGGTGGCGGCGGTCTCTTGACGCTGAACGGCGATCCGACCGATCCGTCTCTTCGCTCCTCTGTTGGCGGCTCGGTGCTGTGGGCGTCGCCGTTTGGTCCGGTTCGCGCCGATTTCGCCTATGTGCTGTCGAGCGAGAACTTCGACGAGGAACAGGTCTTCCGGTTCGGCGGCGGAACGCGTTTCTGATACGTTCCGGACGGTGGCTGGAGCCGCCGAACCCGACCGCCGGGATGTGAGGCCATGTCCGACTTGCGTTTTTTCACCGCCCCCGAGCCGATCACGCTTGCCGAGGCGGCACGCGGCGTCAATGCCGATCTGGTGCGAGGCGACGGTGCGAGGCTGATTACCGGCCTTGCGCCGCTGGATACGGCCGGGCCCGGCGATATAACCTTCCTGGACAATCCCAAATACGTCAACCAGCTTGCGGTGACCCAGGCCGCTGCCTGTCTGTGTGCGGCGCGCTACATCGATCAGGTCCCCGATACTGTCGCCGTGCTGCAATCGCCGGAGCCGTACCGGGCTTATGCGCGAATTCTGGCCGACTTTTACCCCGCCGCGTTGCGTTTTGCCGGCGCCTATGACCACGCGCAAGATGGTGTCGCCGCGACGGCAACGGTTCATTCTTCCGCCCGGTTGGAGCCCGGCGCACGTATTGAACCGGGGGCGGTCATTGGCGAGGGCGCCGAAATCGGCGACGGGACGATCATCGGCGCCAATGCCGTAATCGGGCCGTCCGTCGCAATCGGCCGCGACTGCTCGATTGCCCCCAATGCGGTGATCCAGCACGCGCTGATCGGCAATGGCGTGATCATCCATCCCGGCGTCATGATCGGCCAGGACGGCTTCGGTTTTGCGATGGGCGCCGAGGGTCATCTGAAAATCCCCCAGATAGGCCGCGTTATTATCCAGGACAATGTCGAGATCGGCGCAAACACCACGATCGATCGCGGCGCCAACCGCGATACCGTCATTGGCGAAGGCACAAAGATCGATAATCAGGTGCAGATCGGCCACAACGTCAGGATCGGACGGCATTGCTTGCTGGTTTCTCAGGTCGGCATATCCGGGTCTGCCCAGCTTGGCGATTTTGTCGCGATCGGCGGCCAGTCGGGCATCAACGGCCATGTCAGGATCGGCGATGGCGCCCAGATCGCCGCCGTCAGCGTCGTCCACGGAGACGTTCCTCCAGGCGCGCGGTGGGGCGGCGTTCCGGCAAGACCTGTTGGTGACTGGTTTCGGGAGATTGCGCTGTTGAAGAGATTGGCCCAAAAGGAAAATCCGAAGAAGGATGCCGACTAGTATCTTTCGGGGCCGGATCGGGGAGTAGTCATGCAATGGATCAGGATATGACGACGCTCGATTCGGCGGATATTCACAGAATCCTGAAGGCATTGCCGCATCGCTATCCGTTCCTGCTTGTCGACCGGATCCGCGATATCGACGGCGACCGATCCTGTGTCGGCATCAAGAACGTGACCGCTACCGAGCCGCATTTTCAGGGCCATTTTCCTGATTTTCCTGTCATGCCGGGTGTTTTGGTCATCGAAGGCATGGCGCAGACGGCGGGTGCGCTTAGCGTTTTCGCCCGTGACGACCTGACCACGCCGCAAGTCGTTTATCTGATGACCATCGACAAGGTGAAGTTCCGCAAGCCGGTCGTTCCCGGTGATACAATCGAATATCACGTCACCAAACTGAAATCCCGGCGCAACATGTCCTGGTATCGCGGCGAGGCGAAGGTCGATGGCGTCATTGTCGCGGAGGGCGAGGTTAGCGCCATGCTGGTGGACCAGTAACCGATGGCCGATATCCATCCAACTGCTGTGATCGAGGATGGCGCTGAGATCGCCGCCGGCGTTACGATCGGACCTTTTTGCGTGGTTGGCGGAAAAGTCCGTCTGATGCCGGGCGTCCGGCTGCACGCGCATGTCGCCCTGTCGGGTGTGACGACGATCGGCGAAAAGACCGAGATTTTTCCCTTCGCCTCGATCGGCGCGGCGCCGCAGCATATCAAATATGCCGGCGAGGATACCCGTCTGGAGATCGGCCGCAATTGCGTCATCCGCGAATATGCAACGGCCAATCCGGGCACGGTCGCCGGCGACGGGCTGACGACAATCGGTGACGGCTGCATGCTGATGATGGGCGCGCATGTCGCACATGATTGCCGGGTCGGCGATGGCGTCATGCTGGTCAACAATGCCACGCTCGGCGGACATTGCGTGATTGGTGAACACGCTATTCTCGGTGGCCTTTGCGCGGTTCACCAGTTCGTCCGGATTGGCGAATACGCGTTTGTCGGCGGCATGGCGGCGGTCGAGCGCGACGTCATTCCCTACGGCATGGTGCTGGGCGATCGTGCCCATCTCGGCGGCCTCAATATTGTTGGCATGAAACGCCGCGACATGCCACGCCAACAGATCCACGCTTTGCGCAGCGCCTATCGCCGTCTGTTCACCGGCGAGGGCACCTTGAAGGATCGCGTCGAAGAGGTCGCCGATGCGTTTGCCGAAGACGACAATGTGCAACGCATCATCACGTTTCTGCGCGCCGGTGGTGATCGCTCGGTCATCACGCCGAGGTCCGGCCGGGAGGGCTGACGGGCGTCATGGCCAAACCGCAGGCGGGCCGTCCGATTGCCATTCTGGCGGGTAGTGGCGATCTGCCCCGTCTTCTGGCCGAAGCGGTCCGGCAGGCTGGTGACGAACCGGTGATTTTTCCGATCGCCGGCGAAGCCGATATCGCCGACTTTGCCGGCTTCACTGCCCATAAAATCCGCTGGGGTGAGGTCGGCGGTTTTTTGCGGCTGATACGAGATACCGGTTGCAGGGAGGCCGTGCTCATTGGAGGCGTCACCAGGCGCCCGGATATCAAGACGTTACGCCCCGATCTGGGCGCTCTTGCAATGCTGCCGCGCATCCTCAGGATGCTGCGCCGCGGCGACGATGGCGCGCTTTCAGAAATCGCCGACATGTTTGCCGAAAAAGGCATAACACTTGTCGACCCGTTCTCCGTCGCGCCGGACCTCGCACTGCCGCAAGGCCTGGTCGCCGGCAGGAATCCGCCCGCTGATTTGCAGGCCGATATGAAGCAAGCCGCCGAAGCGGCACGCGCAATCGGCAGGCTGGATATCGGCCAGGCCGCCGTCGCCGTCGGTGGCCGGGTCGTCGCCCTGGAAGGCGCGGAGGGAACCGACGGCATGTTGGAGCGCGTCACTCAGTTGCGGGTTGCCGGGCGTATCGCCAAAAACGGCGGTGTTCTGGTCAAATGCATGAAGCCGAACCAGGATCCGCGGCTCGATCTGCCGGGCATTGGACCGAAGACGGCCGCTGCTGCAAGGCGCGCCGGTCTTGAGGGTGTGGCGGGCGAAGCGGGCAGGGCGCTTCTGGCCGGCCGCGCCGAGACAATTGCCGCATTTGAGGAAGAAGGCCTTTTCCTCATCGGCCTCCCGCACCCGCCCGATGGAACGGCTGCCGACAGCGATGCCTGACAAACCGCTCAAAGTGGCCCTCATCGTTGGCGAGGAGTCCGGCGACCAGCTCGGCGCCGGCCTGATCGACGCCATCCGTGCCCGCGATTTCCAGGTGCAATTCATCGGCGTCGCCGGCGAACGGATGATCGCCCGCGGCATGCCGACACTGTTCCCGATCGCCGACGTTTCGGTAATGGGAGTCGCCGCCGTTATTGGCCGCTTGCCGAAAATCCTCCGGCATATCGGGAACACAGCCCGCGAAATCGTGGCGGCGCGCCCCGATATTCTGGTCATCATCGACAGCCCCGGCTTCACCCATTCGGTCGCCAAAAAAGTCGCTCGCCAACTCCCCGATCTGCCGATCGTCGATTATGTCTCGCCTTCGGTCTGGGCCTGGAAGCCCTGGCGGGCGCGGCGCATGGCCGCGATCATGGATCACGTTCTGGCGTTGCTGCCCTTTGAGCCCGCCGTTCACGAACGGCTCGGCGGCCCGCCCTGCACCTATGTCGGCCATCCGCTGATCGAGCGGCTTGACGACCTGCGCCCGGATCCCGGTGAGCGGCCACCACTGTCGTCCGAACCGACGCTGCTGGTGTTGCCCGGCAGCCGCAAAAGCGAGATTCGCCGGCTGATGGCGCCGTT
>CALZIL010000070.1 GCA_945787495.1 uncultured Afifella sp.
CGGCGCATTCGTCGAGCGTTTCGCCCAGCGCCTGGATATTTCGACCGCATTATCGGTTACCGTTGCGACCAACGGCGTGCGCATCAAGCCCGGCCATGCCTATCTGGCGCCATCGGGCCGCCATCTGACAGTGGCGCGCTCCGGTGGGCATTTCTTAACGCGGTTGGTCGATAGTCCTGCGGTGAGTGGGCATCGGCCGTCGGTGGACGTGCTTTTTTCTTCCGTTGCCGAATGTGCCGGCAACGCCGCGACCGGTGTTCTTTTGACCGGCATGGGCAAGGATGGCGCCGAAGGCTTGTTGAAGATGCGCAATGCGGGAGCCATGACAATCTGCCAGAACAAAGCGACATCACTGATTTACGGAATGCCAAGGGCAGCGGTCGTCATAGAGGCGGTCGATCTGGAACTGCCGCTGGACAAGATTGCCGGTTTCATCGTCAACGGGGCGAAGTCGGCCCCCTCTGGCAAGCCGAGTAAAATGAGCGCCTAGGTTTCAGCTTCAATGACACACCAAGCCGAAGCAAAGCGGGCGGAGATCCCCGAGCATACGCCGGGGGCCAAGAGCCGCCTGGTGCGCGTCTCGCAGGCCGGCTACAGGGTCTCCTCCGATCGCGATGTGACGCTGACGACCACGCTGGGATCGTGCATAGCCGTATGCATTCGTGATCCGGTCATCCTGTGCGGCGGCATGAATCATTTTGTCCTGCCCGCAAACCAGGACGGAAGGATGGAGGTTCACAGCTTCGCCATGCGCTATGGCAGCTATTCGATCGAGCGGCTGATCAATCATATCATTGCGCGCGGCGGCGTTCGCGGGCGGCTGGAGATAAAGGTATTCGGCGGCGGCAACATGTTCGACAGCCAGGTGCGGGTTGGCGACAGGAACGTCGATTTCGTCGAAAGCTATCTTGAAGCGGAAGGATTGCCGATCGTGGCCGCCGACGTGCGCGGCAATCAGGCCCGAAGGATCCGCTACAATGCGGTCACCGGGCGGATATTGATGAAGAAGCTGCCGCGGCCGGAGACGGCGATATTTGATGAAGAAAAGGCCTTGCCGATCGCCCGGATCGTGCGCGAATCAACCGGCTCGATCACGCTGTTCAGACCATAAGACCGCCTAGCCGGAAATGTTATAGGCCGCCAGCGCCGCCATATTGGCGATGTCGCTGTCGCGGGCGTTCATCGGCAGGATCTGCACCGGCCGGTCAAAGCCGACAAGCAGCGGACCGATGACGGTCGAACCGCCAAGCTCCTGCAGCATCTTTGTGGCGATCGCGGCCGACGGCTGGGCCGGCATGACCAGGACATTGGCCGGACCGGACAGGCGGCAAAACGGATAGGCCGCCATCAATTCGGCATTGAGGGCCACATCGGCGGCCATTTCGCCATCATATTCGAAATCGACGCGTTTCTTTTCAAGAATGCGCACCGCCTCCTGGATGCGTTCGGAGCGCTCGCCCGGCGGCTGGCCATAGGTGGAATAGGAGAGCAGCGCGACGCGCGGCTCATAGCCGAGACGGCGGGCGACATGGGCGGCGCCCTCGGCGATCGCCGCCAGGTCCTCCGATGTCGGGATATCATGGACCGTCGTGTCGGCGACGATCACCGTGCGGCCGCGACACAGCGCTACCGATACGCCGACGATCCGGTGGCCAGGCTTGGGATCGATGCACCGCCGGACGTCCTCCAGAACGGTCGAATAATTGCGCGTGACACCGGAGACGAGGGCATCGGCATCGCCGAGCGCCACCATGCAGGCGGCAAAATGGTTGCGGTCGGTGTTCACCAGCCGGGCACAATCCCGGTACAGATAGCCTTTGCGCTGCAGCCGGCCATACAGATAATCGGCATAGGCTTCGCGCCGCTTTGACAGCCGGGCATTGGCGATCTCCACGCCATCGGCGATCTCGATGCCGGCGGTCTCGGCCGCTTCGTGGATCTTTTTGTCGCGGCCGACCAGCACCGCCGTTCCGAGCCGCTGATGGACAAAGCTGACGGCGGCGCGGATCACCTGTTCCTCCTCGCCTTCGGCGAAGACGACCCGTTTGGGCTGGCGGCGCACCCGGGCGGTGACCTCCTGCAAGGTGCCGGCAATCGGATCGCGGCGGGCAGAGAGCTGGGCGCGGTAACCGTCCATGTCGACGATCGGCCGGCGCGCCACGCCGGACTTCATGGCCGCCTCGGCGACAGCAGCCGGAACCGAAGTAATCAGCCGCGGATCGAAGGGCACAGGGATGATGTAGCCGGGTCCGAAACGCGGCCGGTTGCCGCGATAGGCGGCGGCGACCTCGTCGGGAACGTCCTCGCGCGCCAGCTCGGCCAGCGCCTGGGCGGCGGCGATCTTCATGTCGTCATTGATGGTGGTGGCCTGAACGTCGAGGGCGCCACGGAAGATAAAGGGAAAGCCCAGCACATTGTTGATCTGGTTGGGATAATCGGACCGGCCAGTCGCCATGATGGCGTCGTCGCGAATCGCCGCAACCTCTTCCGGGGTGATTTCCGGGTCCGGATTGGCCATGGCGAAGATGATCGGATTGGCCGCCATCGACGCAACCATTTGCGGCGTAAAAGCGCCCTTGACGGAAAGCCCGAAAACGGCATCGGCCCCTTCCATCGCTTCGTCCAGCGTGCGTTTGTCGGTGTCGGCCGCATGTGCCGATTTCCACTGGTTCATCCGCTCCGTGCGACCCTTGTAGATGACGCCGGCCGTGTCGCACAGGATGACCTTGTCGTCCGGCATGCCCATGGCCTTGAGCAGTTCCACACAGGCGATCGAGGCGGCGCCGGCGCCGTTGCAGACAAGGCTGGTTTCGGCAAGGCTGCGGCCGGTCAGGTGGAGGGCGTTCAAATAGCCGGCGACGGTAATGATCGCGGTGCCGTGCTGGTCGTCGTGAAAGACCGGAATGTCCATCAATTCGCGCAGCCGGCTTTCGATGATGAAGCAGTCCGGCGCCCTGATGTCCTCCAGATTGATGCCGCCGAAGGTGGAACCGAGAAAGCGCACGGAATTGATGAATTCGTCGACATCCTCGGTGGCCACTTCCAGATCGACGGAATCGATGTCGGCGAAACGCTTGAACAGCACCGCCTTGCCTTCCATCACCGGTTTGGCGGCGAGCGCGCCGAGATTGCCGAGGCCCAATATGGCGGTACCATTGGTGATCACCGCAACCAGATTGCCGCGGGTCGTATAGTCAAAGGCGGCGGCCGGATCCTCGGCGATGCGCAAAACAGGAACGGCAACACCCGGTGAATAGGCGAGCGAGAGGTCGCGCTGGGTGGCCATCGGCTTGGTCGCCGTGATCTCCAGCTTGCCAGGCCGGCCACGCGAGTGAAATTCGAGCGCTTCCTGGTCGGTGATCGAGACGGCGCTCTGGGTGGGTTTGTCCGTGGCGGCCATAAGCTTGTCTTCCTTCCGGATTTTCCAGCGACCTTATCGGGCAGCACCAGCGGCCTCAAGGAAAACAGGACCGGCAGACATCAGCCGCGCAACATGTCGCACCTGCCGCCATTTCGACGGCGCAATCCGCTAGGCACAGTGATTCGTCCGGAAGGACGTCCGCCCGAATCGATCGTGCCTAATATTTTTGCATGCCTGTTTTTACGGCAAATATTTGCCATAATTGCGCAGAAGAGACGATCGTCGGCCCCGCCGGCGTGGCAATCGGGCCACTATTGACCGTTTCTTCGCCTTTACGATGAAAAGACGGCGGCTAGGCGTTGCAAGGCGGCCAGTAATTCCTACTGTTTGCAGTGCGAAAGTGCATTTTGCGCCGCAACACGCAGCGCCATGACCGGGTCGCGACAACGGCCCTAATAGACTGGAGCCACCAAGCCCTTGCCATTCTACCAGCTTTACGAACTCAATCACGCGGCTTTGGCGCCCTGGCGGGCGGTGGCCGACGCCACGCGGCTGACTTTCGTCAATCCGTTCAATCCGTTGTCCGAAACGCCGCTGGGCCGCTCGGTGGCGGCGGCGGCGGAGCTGTTTGAACGCACGACGCGGCGCTACGGCAAGCCGGAATTCGATCTGAGCGAGACGACAATCGGCGGCAGACAAGTCGCGGTGGAAGAGCGGGTTGTGTGGCAAAAACCGTTCTGCTCACTGGTGCATTTTCATCGCGATGTACCCAAAACGCGGCCGGCCGACCCGACGCTGGTCATCGTTGCGCCGATGTCCGGCCATTACGCCACTTTGCTGCGCGGTACCGTGGAGGCGATGCTGCCGGACCATGAGGTGTTCATCACCGACTGGGTCGATGCGCGCATGGTGCCGCTCGCCGACGGGCATTTCGACCTCGACGACTATATCGACTATATCTGCGACATCCTGCATCACGTTGGGCCGGGCGCTCATATCATGGCGGTGTGCCAGCCCTCGGTGCCGGTAATGGCGGCGACGGCGTTGATGGCGGAGGACGGCGACCCGGACACGCCGGCATCGATGACGCTGATGGGCGGACCGATCGACACGCGCATCAATCCGACTGCGGTCAATGAACTGGCGGAGAAGAAGGGCACTGACTGGTTCGCCGACAACGTCATCATGAAGGTGCCGTTTCCGCATCCCGGCCTCATGCGTTCGGTCTATCCGGGCTTTTTGCAACTGACCGGCTTCATGAGCATGAATCTCGACCGCCATGTCATGGCGCACCGCGAACTGTTCCGGCACCTGATCGACGGCGACGGCGATTCGGCGGAAAAGCATCGCGACTTCTATGACGAATATCTCGCGGTCATGGATCTGACGGCGGAGTTCTATCTGCAGACCGTCGAAACGGTGTTCGTCCGGCATGCCCTGCCGAAGGGTGAAATGACCCATCGCGGTCGCCCGGTGCGGCCGCAAGCGATCACCAATACGGCGCTTTTGACGGTTGAAGGCGAGCGCGACGACATTTCCGGCGTCGGCCAGACGCAAGCCGCGCACAAATTGTGCAGCGGCCTGCCGAAAACGATGAAGGCGCATCACCTGCAGGAGAAGGTCGGCCATTACGGCGTCTTCAACGGCTCACGGTTCAGGGCCGAGATCGTGCCGCGTGTCGCCGGCTTCATCCGCCAGCACAGCACCGTCAATGCCAAGCGGCTCAACGGCGCGTCGCAGGCGCTGCCGCATGTGCGCGGCAAGGACCCGCAGGAGCGCCTGGCCGATGCGATGGGCATCACCGCGCTGGCTGCGAAAAACCTGCCGGCCATGACCGAGGACCTGACGCATATCAACGGCATCGGGCCGAAAATGGCGGAGATGCTCAACGATGCCGGTATTTTCGAGATTAACGAACTGGCCGAAATCACCGCCGAATCCATGCGCGCCCTGCAAGAGCAAATCGACGGCCGGGCGCAGGCGCAGCTGGACGACTGGATCCATCAGGCACGGCAGTTGATGGGGCTTGAGGCGTAAGTTTTCGATCCACTTTCGTTCCGATTTTTTCCGAGTGATTCCAGCACCTTGGATCAGACATACGTGTGATTCGGCCGGCGAAAACTTGAATCCGCGATTTGTTCTCCCCACATCAAAATCATCGTAATCACGGGGAGTTAGATGACACACACCGTTACCGCTCGAAACACCTGCCTGAAGCGCGGCTGGTCGCCGCTGAACGTCGTTTTGATGATCGCCGGCTTCATTATCTTCTGGCCGCTGGGTCTGGCCATGCTTGCCTGGATTATCTGGGGCGACGAGATTGGCCGGATGTTCGGCGATGCCAAGGCGCAGTTCCGCGGCGCGGCCTGCTCCGCTCCGTTCAGCGCGGCGGCAACCGGACGCACCGGCAATCTGGCGTTTGACGAATACCGCACCGCCGAACTGAAGCGGCTGGCCGAAGAGCGCCGCAAGCTGGAAGAGATGCGGGCCGAATTCGAAGGCTTCGTCAACGAGTTGCGCCGCACCAAGGACCAGGAAGAGTTTAAGCGCTTCATGGCCAGCTACCGCGCCAGCACCGACGCCACAAAGGCTGATGAAGCCGGGACGAAAAGCGCCGGGAAGGGCCGCAAGTCGGGCAAGAAGAACGCCTGAGCAGCCATAGCGGCAGTTAATCAAGAACGGGCCATCCCTTGCGGGGCGGCCCTTTTTTTATGCCCGGCGCCGTCTGGTTGAGCGTCCGGCAATCGGCCATAGTCAAGCGCATGCGATTCGCTGAAGACTTGGCTGCCGACCACCTCACGCAAATGATCGATGGCCGCACTGTCATCGTGCCGGTGCGGCGCAGCGCCCGGGCGCGGCGGATGATCCTGCGCATGGATGCCGCCCGCGGCGGTCCGCAGCTGACCCTGCCGGCCGGCAGCAGCCTGGCTGAGGCGCGGCAGTTTCTCGACACGCATTCGGGCTGGCTGGCGAGCCGGCTGGCGCGGCTGCCTGAGGCCCGGCCCTTTGCTGACGGCAACACCTTTCCGCTGCGCGGCGAGGCCTGCCGGATCGTCCACCGGGGCGGGCGCGGACTGATCCGCCTTGAGGTGGCGCCCGATGGGCCACGGTTGATCGTGCCGGGCGAAGCGGCGCATCTGCCGCGGCGGCTCGGCGACTGGCTGCGCGGTGAGGCGCGCGGCGACCTTCAAACCGCCGTGTCGGACCATGCCGCAACGATCGGCGCAACTTTCAGTGCCCTGCGCATCGGCGACGCCAAAAGCCGCTGGGGGTCGTGCACGCGGCGCGGCGTGCTGTCGTTTTCCTGGCGGCTGATCCTGACGCCGTCATTTGTGCTCGATTATCTCGCCGCCCACGAAGTGGCGCATCTTGCCGAGATGAATCACGGCCCGGCCTTCTGGCGGCTGGTGGCGCGGCTCGACCCGGATTTCGAAAACGCCCGCGCCTGGCTGAAAATACATGGACCCGGCCTGCATGCCATCGGCAGAAGCGGCGTGTAAGGGCGCTGGGAGCCGCTTTTCTTGCCGCGTTTTCTTATCCGAAAAGTCTTACAACTTTTCGGGAAAGCGCTCTCTTTGTTGTCACGTTTTCTTATCCGAAAAGTCGTGCAACTTTTCGGGAAAGCGCTTTAACGCCCGAAAATCCGGTCGAGAAGATTGCGGCCGCGTTTGACAGGCCCGATCAGCGTGCCGCGGCGGTCTTCGCGGTCGCGCCCGATCAGGTCGCCAATGCCCTCGCGGTCGCGGTTGAGCATCCGTTGCCGGAAGATCGCTTCATTGTCACGGACCTGCGCGTCGGTCACGCGCTGGCCTTCGACCGGCAGGACGGCGATGCGGCCTTCGGCGTCGCGGACGTAGCGGCGCGGCATCAGGCCGGCGCCCGGCAGGGTGGCGACCGGCACGCCCTGATGCGCGGCGGTCATGAAATCGTGCCAGATCTCGGCCGGCAGATTGCCACCCGAAGCGCGCTTGGTCGGCGTGGAATCATCGTTGCCGAGCCACACCCCGGCGGTCAGATTGGCGGTGTAGCCGACGAACCAGGCGTCGCGGAAATCCTGGCTGGTACCGGTCTTGCCGGCGGCCGGCCAGCCGTCGATGGCGGCCTTGCGGCCGGTGCCGACCTCAAGCGTCGCCTGCAGCATGTCGTTCATCATGGCGATGCCGTCCGGCGCAACGACCTGGCCGAAGCCCGAGCCCTGCCGTTCGAAGACGACATTGCCGTCGGCGGTGGTGATGCGGGTTATGGCGTGCGGCAGGACGGCAAATCCGCCATTGGCGAACGGCGTATAGGCGGCAGCCATCTCCAGCAGCGTCACCTCCGACGTGCCCAGCGCGATCGAGGCGTTCGGCGCCAGCTTGGAATTGATGCCCATGCGGTGGGCCGTTTCGACCACGGCCTGCGGCCCGACCTCATCGGCGAGCTTGGCGGCGATGGTGTTGATGGACAGCGCCAGCGCAGTGCGCAGGGTGACCGCGCCGCGATATTTCTTGGCATAATTCTTCGGCGTCCAGCTGCCGAAGCGCACCGGCTCATCGACGCGCACGGATTCAGGTGACAGGCCGCGTTCGATGGCCGCCAGATAGACAAACGGCTTGAACGACGAGCCGGGCTGGCGGCGCGCCTGGGTGGCGCGGTTGAACTGGCTTGCCGCATAGTCGCGGCCGCCGACCATGGCTCGGATGGCGCCGGTGCCGTCTATGGCGACCATCGCACCATTGCCGACGCCGAGTTCCTTGCCGCGTATCTCCAGGCCGACGACAAGCGCTGCCTCGGCAGCTCGCTGCAAGCGGCTGTCGAGTGTGGTCTGGATGACAATGTCCTGGTTGACCGAACCGACATAGGAGGGCAGCCGGTCCATGATCCAGTCGGCGACATAGTTCTCGCTGCGCGAGGCCGGGCGGGCGGCGATGAGCGCGGGATTGTCGCGGGCCGATGTCTGCTTTTCCGGCACAATGAAGCCGGCGCTGGCCATGGCGGCGAGCACGGTGGCGGCGCGGTCGCGCGCCCGCTGCGGGTTCCTGACCGGCGAATAATAACTCGGCGCGCGCAGCAGTCCGGCGAGCATCGCCGCCTCGGGCAGGCTCACCTGACGGGCGGATTTGTTGAAATAGCGCAAGGCCGCGGCATCGACACCATAGGCGCCGGCGCCGAAATAGACGCGGTTGAGATACATCTCCAGGATCTGGTCCTTGGAGAATTTCGCCTCCAGCCACAGCGCCAGAACCAGTTCCTGGACCTTGCGCTTGAACGAGCGCTCCGGCGTCAAGAACATGTTCTTGGCCAGTTGCTGGGTCACGGTGGAGCCGCCCTCGACCAGGCGGCGGGCGCGGATATTGCGCGACATGGCGCGGGCAAGGCCGATCGGATCAAGGCCGAAATGATGGCGGAAGCGCCGGTCCTCAATGGCGATGACGGCGTTGGGCATGTGCGCCGGCAGGTGCTCGATGCGGATCGCCTCGCCGCCGGTATCGCCGCGATTGCCGAGCAGCGCGCCGTCAGTGGAGACGATCTGGACATTGGGCGGGCGCTGCGGCACAGCCCAAGTGGAGGCGTGCGGCAATTGCAGGCCGTACCACAGCATGATGCCGACGACGGCGACCAGGCCCCACAGTGACGCAACGGCGCCCCAGTAAAAGCTGCGGCGGAAAAAGCGGCCGAAGGAAAAACCGCCGCCACCGCCCCTGTTGCCGCCGCGCTTGCGGCGCGCCGGTTTTTTGGCACGGCGCGACGCTGCGGTTTTTTTTGCCGCTGCTTTCCTGCCGGCCGGCCTGGCCTGGCTACGGATGTCCGGGCCGCTTATTTCCGGTACCGGCTGTCCGCCCGGACGGTCCTCGGGCGTTAAGCGGATATCGCGCTCAAAGCCGCCGTCGAACGTCGGTTCGACGCGCTTGCGCCCCGTCAGTCCTGTCATAATCGTCTCGCCCTGCGCCCCGCCATCTCTTCCAGCCTAATTTTGGCCATTTAAGGGACAGTTAACCTTCGCAAAATCGTGTCGGATGGCGATCGGTAGCACTAATTGCACGAATGGGCAGCCTCTCTTCTTGAAAATGAAGGCCCGGCGGGCAAAGGTCGCGCCATGTCGAAGCCCACTGCCGCACCCGCCATTGCCGCCGGCGACCATCTGATCCTGGTCGACGGCTCCACCTTCATCTTCCGCGCCTTTCACGCGCTGCCGCCGTTGACGCGCAAGTCCGACGGGCTGCCGGTCGGGGCCGTCGCCGGCTTTTCGAACATGATCTGGAAGTTGCTGCAGGAAGGACCGACGCCGGAAAAGGGCGACGAGCCGACCCATTTCGGCGTCATCTTCGATTATTCCTCAAAGACCTTCCGCAGCGAAATCTATTCGGACTACAAGGCGCACCGGCCGCCGCCGCCGGAGGATTTGGTGCCGCAATTCGGCCTGATCCGCGATGCCACCCGCGCCCTCAATCTGGCCTGCATCGAGCAGGAAGGCTTTGAGGCCGACGACCTGATCGCTACCTATGCGCGCCAGGCGCACGAGGCCGGCGCAAACGTCACCATCGTCTCCTCCGACAAGGACCTGATGCAGCTCGTCAATGACGGCGTGGTCATGGTCGATACGATGCGCGACCAGTTCATCGACGCCGATTTCGTGCGCGGCAAATTCGGCGTCGGGCCGGACAAGATGATCGATCTGCAAGCGCTGACCGGCGATTCCACCGACAATGTGCCGGGCGTGCCGGGCATCGGGCCGAAGACGGCAGCGCAGTTGCTGGACGAATTCGGCGACTTCGACGCCGTGCTGGCGCGGGCCGGCGAGATCAAGCAAAACAAGCGCCGCGAAAACCTGATCGAGTTCGCCGAGCAGGCACGGATATCCAAGCAACTGGTGACATTGAAGCAGGACGTGCCGGTCGCCGTGCCGCTCGGCGACCTTGCCGTCACGAATGTCGACGGGGCGCAGGCCGTCGCCTTTTTCAAGGCGCTGGAATTCACCACCCTGACGCGGCGGGTGGCGGAGGCGACCGGCGCGGATATCGCCGAAATCGAGCCGGCGGCGGTGGAGATCACCGGCTGGGGCGACGACACGGCCGGCGCGCATGGGCCCGATCTGGATAGCGACAGCGAGGCGGGCGGCGGCAAGACCAAACGCGGCCTGCTCGGCACGCCACAGGATCTGGCGCAAAAGCGGTTGGCTGAGGCCGCAGCGACAAAAATCGACCGGTCGACCTATGAATGCGTGCAATCCCTGGAAGACATCGAGCGCTGGATCACAGAGGCGACCGAGGCCGGCATTGTCGCGGTCGATACCGAAACCACCAGCCTTGACGCCATGCAGGCGGAGCTGTGCGGCGTGTCGCTGGCCATTGAGGACCGGCAGAGCGGTGCGGTCCGGGCCTGCTATATCCCGCTCGGCCATAAAACCGGCGAGGACGACATGTTCGGCGGCGGCCTGGCCGACGGCCAGATCGCGCTCGATGCGGCGCTGGCGCGGCTGAAACCGCTGCTGGAAGACTTCTCGGTGCTGAAGATCGCCCAGAACCTGAAATATGACTGGCTGGTGCTCATCCGCCACGGCATCGAGGTCGCGCCCTTCGACGACACCATGCTGATCGCCTATGCGCTTGATGCCGGCCGCTCAAGCCACGGCATGGACCGGCTGTCGGAAACTTTCCTGGCTCACACGCCGATCCCTTTCAAAGAGGTCGCCGGCACCGGCAAGGCGCAAGTGACCTTCGACAAGGTGCCGATCGAGGCGGCGACCGACTATGCAGCCGAGGACGCCGACGTGACGCTCAGGCTGTGGCGAGCACTCAAGCCGCGGCTGCCGGCGGAAGGCGTGACGAGCGTCTATGAGCGGCTGGAGCGGCCGATGGCGCCGGTGCTGGCGCGCATGGAGGCGCGCGGCATCAAGGTCGTCCGTGAGATCCTGTCGCGGCTTTCGGTCACCTTTGCGCAGATTGCCGCCGGGCTG
>CALZIL010000071.1 GCA_945787495.1 uncultured Afifella sp.
TTCGAACTGGCGACGCGCCGGCTTGGCCTCAATGCCGACCGGGTGCCGCTCAGGACGGACCTGTTCACGCCGCCGGTGCCGGTCGGCGGACAATTGCCGTTGATTTAACCCGGTATAAGCCGGCCGACCTGTTGCCGCCGTGTCGTCTGCCGGGCTATCGCAGATCCCATGGCGGGGCGGACGAACAAGCCGGGCGATCATTTGCGGCAAGCCGACTTCACGCTGGAAGCGGCGCTGATGGAAAATGGCCATCGGCGCATTGCCGGCGTCGACGAGGCCGGGCGTGGGCCGCTGGCCGGGCCGGTCGTCGCGGCGGCTGTGGTTCTGGATGCCAATGCCATTCCGCCTGGCCTTGCCGATTCCAAGACCCTTTCGGCCACGGCGCGCGAGCGCCTTTATGATGCGCTCTGCACATCGGCCGATCTGGCCGTCGCCTTCGCCTCGGCCACAACGGTCGATCAGATCAATATCCGCCTGGCCAGCCTCGATGCGATGCGGCGGGCCGTGCTCGGCCTCGGCGTCGCGGCCGATGCGGCGCTGATTGACGGGCGTGACGTGCCGGCCGGACTGCCGCTGCCGGCGGATGCGGTGATCGGCGGCGATGCACGGTCGTTGTCGGTGGCGGCGGCCTCGATTATCGCCAAGGTGACCCGTGACCGGCTGATGGCGCGATGCGAGCCGGTCTTTTCCGGCTACGGCCTGGCGGCCCACAAGGGCTACCCGACGGCGGTCCACCGCTCGGCGCTGACGCGGCTGGGTCCGACACGGCTGCACCGCATGACCTTTGCGCCGGTCAAAGCGTGTCTCAAATAACGACCATGACCGCCTGAGTGGCGATCAATTGAGCCGGGATTTCAGGCCCTTGATCGCCTCATCGACGAGACGGTCGCCGACCTCGCCTTCCGATTTGGCGGCGGCGATACGGGCAGCGGCGGCGGCGGCGACGTCAACGGCGCGGGCCTTGACCTGGGCGATCCGCTGTTCGACCGCCTTTGTGCGCCTGGCGACGTACTCTTCCATGCGCGCCTTGGCGTCCTCGGCCATCGCTTCGGCCTCGCGCTTGGCCTGGTCGATGATAGCCTGCGCCTCGTCTTCGGCGCCGCTGAACTTGCGCTGATATTCCGCTAGCAGCGCCTGCGCCTCCTCGCGAAGCCGGCGGGCGTTTTCCAGATCGGCGCGGATCTTCTCCGACCTTTTATCGAGCGCTTCCAGCAGCTTCGCCGGCACCTTCAGATAGGCCAGGATGCCGAGGAAGGCGAGCATGCAGATGAAGACCCAAAGCGTCGCCCAGCTTGTGGCATTCATGGCTAAAGCCCTTCCTTCATGGCCGCGTCGACCGCGGCGGCAATGTCCGCCTTGCCGGTGCCGCCGCCGACAAGCTCGTCCACAAGCGCCTCGGCTGCGTCGCGTGCAATGGTTTCCAAATCGGCAAGGGCGCCAGCCGCCGCCGTGGCGATCTCGGCCTCCGCGGCGTTGATCGTCTCGCCCAGATCGGCATCGATCCGGTTGCGGTCGGCATCGATCTTCGCCTTGGCCTTGTCGCGGGCGGCATGGCCAATGCCATGGGCGTTTTGCCGCGCTTCGCCCAAAGCCTGTTCGTAAGTGGCGATCGCTTCGTCGGTTTCCTGTTTCAGCTTTTCCGCTTCGGCAAGATCATCGGCGATGCGGTCATTGCGCTCCTCAAGGATCGTACCGATCCGCGGCAGCGCCACTTTGGCCATGAGGTAGTAGAGCAGGCCGAACGTGATGACGAGCCAGAACAGCTGCGACCCGAAGGTCTCGGGATCGAACGGCGGAAAGGCGCCATGCGCTTCACCGCCGGCAACTTCGCTCGCCGCAACTGTTTCAGAATGCGAATGTGAGGCCATCTTGTGCCTTCCTGCCTATCGCTTCACGCCAGACCGCCATTTTCGCGGCCGCCGGCTCGCGCCAGCGTTTCCCCGCTACAACGGTCCTGATAACCAGCCCTGCCGGCCCGGCGCCGTCAGACGGCGAAGATCAGCAACAGGGCGATCAGCAGCGAGAAAATGCCCAGCGCTTCGGTCACGGCGAAGCCGAAGATCAACCGGCCGAACTGGCCGTCGGCAGCGGCCGGATTGCGCAGCGCGCCGGCGAGAAAGTGACCGAAAAGCGAGCCGAGGCCTACACCCGCGCCGCCCATTCCGATGCAGGCCAGGCCTGCGCCGATCAGCTTTGCAGCTTCTGGTTCCATGATGAATTGCTCCTTTTAATGGGTCCGATTGTCCGGGTTGAGGTTTGGATGAGCCTAGTGCGATGGATGAATCGCATCGTTGAGATACATGCAGGTGAGGATGGCAAACACGTAAGCCTGCAGAAATGCAACAAGAAATTCCAGTGCCGTCAGCGCCACCGTCAGGGCCAGCGGAATGACCGCGCCGAGAAAGCCGGCGGCGCCGAATGCGCTGAGGCTGATGACGAAACCGGCGAAGACCTTCAAGGTGATATGGCCGGCCAGCATGTTGGCGAACAGGCGTACCGAAAGGCTGATCGGGCGCGAGAGGAACGACAGCACCTCGATCGCGACGATCAGCGGCAGAAGAACGCCCGGCACGCCTTGCGGAACGAACAGTTTCAGGAAGCCCAGGCCGTTGCGCCAGAAGCCGTAAATGATGACGGTCAGGAACACCGTCATCGCCATGGCGAAGGTGATGATGATGTGGCTGGTGACCGTGAAGAAATACGGCACCATGCCGATCAGATTGGCGAACAGCACGAACATGAACAGCGAAAAGACGAAGGGAAAGAACCGCATGCCCTCCGTGCCGGCGCTTTCGCGCAGCATGTTGGCGACGAATTCGTAGGAAATCTCGGCCATCGACTGCAGCCGCGACGGCACCAGGCCGCGCCCGCTGGTCGTCAGCAGCAAAAAGGCCGCGATCAGCGCCACCACGATGACCATGAACAATGCGGAATTGGTGAACGCGATCTTCACGCCGCCGATCTCGCCGAATGTGACGATATCGTTGATGGCGAACTGGTGGATCGGATCTACGCTATCAGCCTGTGCCGCCTCTGCCACGCCCCTCGTCCTTTCAATGCCACCGCTGGTCACCGCCAGCGCACCGTGCCATGGCGACCTTCAGCCGCCGTGTCAATCCTCGTCCGGCCCAGTGTCCGGCTTGGTTTCGATCGTCGCCATCTTCTCCGCCGAGCGCATGACGTTGAGAACGCCTGCGGCAAAGCCGAGCAGCAGGAAACCGATCATGCCCCAGGGCGTCGTGCCCGCCAGCTTGTCCAGCCCCCAGCCAATGGCCGCGCCGACAACAATGGCGGCGACAAACTCACTCGCCAGCCGGATGCCCAGCGAGAAACCCCTGGTGTCGGTCCGGCGCGGCGCAGCGGCCGCCTCATGCTCGCGCTGTTCGGCGTCCAGTGACCTGGACAGGCTGTCGAGCCGCCGTGCCAGATCGGCATCGGCCTTCGGCCCGGATCCTGCAGCCGGCGGCACTCGGCCATCGGCGCGCCGATCATTTTCCATCGCATCCAGGCGTCCCAAACGGACTTGAAGAATTCAGGCTGACGTGCCGTCACCGGCACCGGCAACACCGGTCGAAACCGCGCGCACCATAGTTTTGGCCCCATGGCCTGTCAAGAATAGCCGAAATCTATCCAAGTCTTTGATTTTTCTCTGTTTTTTCAATTTTTTCGAACCTGCGGCAATCCGCCTTGGTGGCCGGCGCCCCCGGCGTCAGCAGCCTAAACCGCCTCGCGAAACCGCTCGGCCGTCTGCAGATCGACGGAAACCAGTTGCGAGACGCCGCGCTCGGCCATGGTGACGCCGAACAGCCGATCCATGCGGGCCATGGTGATCGGATTGTGGGTGACGACGATAAAGCGCGTCTCGGTGCGGCTGCGCATATCCTCAAGCAGGGCACAGAACCGCTCGACATTGGCATCATCCAGCGGTGCATCGACCTCGTCGAGGACGCAGATCGGCGAGGGATTGGTCAGGAAGACGGCAAAAATCAGCGCCATGGCCGTCAGCGCCTGTTCGCCGCCGGAGAGCAGCGACATGGTCTGCGGCTTCTTGCCGGGCGGCCGGGCCATGATCTCCAGGCCGGCCTCCAGCGGATCGTCGGATTCGGTCAACATCAGCTCCGCCGCGCCGCCGCCGAACAGATGGGTGAACAGGCTCTCAAAATGGCCGTTGACGACTTCAAAGGCGGCAAGAAGCCGTTCGCGGCCTTCGCGATTCAACGTCTGGATGGCCTGCCGCAGCCGGTGAATGGCCGCCTCCAGATCCTCGCGTTCTTCCGTCAGCGCCTCCAGGCGGGTTTCGATTTCGCGGGCCTCTTCCTCGGCGCGCAGATTGACGCCGCCAAGCCGTTCACGCTCGCGCTTTAAACGGTCGACGCGCGATTCCATGGCCTCGACGGCCGGCAGCGGCGCATCGGCCTTAAGGCCGGCAATCTCGCGCAATTCGGTCGGCGGACTGTCGAAAGCGTCGTCGATCTGGCGAGCGACCTCCGCCTGGCTCTGACGCGCCGATTCCACCCGCTCTTCTTCGCGCGCGCGGTTTTCGCGGACGGCCGAGAGCTGCTCCAGGGCCTGGCGGGCCGTCGCCGAGGCGCTGCGATGTGCGGTCTCTGCTTCGGCCAGAACATCGGCGGCGGCCGTGGCGCCGGTTTCGGCCGTGGCCATCTCGTCCATCAGCGCCCGGCGGCGCTGATCGATGGTTTCGGGCTCGGCCGCAAGCTCCGCCATTTGCTGCTCCAGCTCCGACAGGCGGATTTCAAGGTCGGCAACGCGGCCGGCAGCACGCTCAGTGCGCGCCGTCCAGGCATTCTTTTCCTCCGCCAGCGCTGCAAGGCGGCGGGTGCGGACATTTTCCTCATTGACCAGGGCATCGGCGGCCGCACGCGCCTCGGCGGCGTGCGCCCTTTCTTCCACCAGGCGCTCCTGGATTGTCGTGCGCCCAGCTTCCAGCGGTTCGGTTTGTGGCAATGCAGCGTGGCTCTGGCGAGCAGTCATAAGGCCATCGGAACAGGCCTTGTTTTCCGATCCGATCCGCGACAGCGCCTCACCAATCGCCGAAAGCCGCTCACTGTGCCGGCCGGCCTGCCGCTCCGCCTCGGCCAAGGCAGCGCGCGCCCGATCTGCTGTATTGCGCGCCTCGCGCAGCGCGGCGCGGGCCGCCTGATCCTTCTCTTCTGCTTCATGCAGCTGGCTCGCGGCTTTCTCCACGGCTGCCGATCTTGCACCGACCGCGTCCCTTGCGCGGGCGATTTCGCCATCAAGGGCGGCAAGCCGGTTTTTCTGTTCCAGCCGCATGGCCGCCGCCGTCGGTGCACCAGCCTGAACGCTGAAGCCATCCCAGCGCCACAAATCGCCGTCCCTGGAGACGAGCCGTTGTCCGGGCTTCAAAGCGCCCGCCAATCTCCGGCCGTCGATCTGCGACACAATACCGATCTGGCGCAAGCGGCGGAGAAGTTTGTCGGGTCCGCGCACATGGTCGGCCAGACAGACGGCGCCGGCAGGCAGCGCCGCATCGTCATCGTGATTGCCCGGCTGGTCCCAGAAGCGCGGCGCGCCTTTGTCCAGCGAGGCTTCAAGATCATCGCCAAGAGCCGCCGCCAGGGCCGGTTCAAGGCCGGCATCGACCTTCAGCGCATCCACGACCGGCGGGAACTGATCGGTTTTCTCGATATCGAGAATGCGCGCCAGCGTGCCGGCTTCGCTCTCCAGCGCGGCAAGGGCGCGGGTGGCCTCATCGAGCGGCGCGCGGGCCGCGATCTCGTCCTTGCGGACGCCGGCAAGGGCGATTTCCGCGGTTTCGGCTGCCGTTTCGTGCGCGGTAAGCGCGCTCTCCGCCTCATCGACCGCCCGGCGGCTGCTCTCCAGCGCCGTGTCGGCGGCGCGTTCGCTCTCAAGCGTGCCGCGTTCGTCAAGAAGCCCGGCGGTATCAGCTTCAAACCGGGCAAGCCGAGCCTCGCCGTCAGCAACGGCCCGGTCGAGTGCATTGCGCTCGGCGAGAACGGCGGCAAGCCGGCTTGAGAGGGTTGAAAGCTCCGCCTCGCTTTCCGAAACGATCGCGGCCAGTTCCTCAGCATGGCGGCGGAAATCTTCGGCATTGTCCGCGCCGGTCCCCTGTTCACCGGCCAGATCGACCTCTTCAGCCTCAAGGTGTGCTATCGCGGAGCGGCTTTCCTCGCCGATCTCACGCTCACGGGCGAGATCGGCGCGGGTCTGCTCGCAACGGCCGCCGATTTCAGCCTTGCGGGCCTTGTGGCGTTCTTCTTCCCTGGCAAGCTCGTCGGCCATCAACCGCATGCGTTGGAACGCCGCGCCAGCCTCGGCCGCCCGCTGGCGCAAGCCCGGCAAACAGTCTGCGGCGACGGCTTCATCGCGCGCCGATTTCGCCTGCATCTCAGCGGCCTCGCCCAAAGATGACGATGCGGCGGTCAGTGCCTTTTCAGCCTCGGCGAGCCGCGCGCCGGCAGCCTGCCAGCGGATCAGGAAAAGCGTCGCCTCGGCCTTGCGGATATCGCCGGAGATATTGCGGTAGCGCACCGCCTGCCGGGCCTGACGTTTGAGCGCGTCGAACTGACCGGCGATTTCGGCCATGATATCGTCGAGCCGCTCAAGGTTCTGTTCGGCGGCCTTGAGCTTCAGCTCCGCCTCGTGGCGGCGCGAATGCAGGCCGGATATCCCGGCCGCGTCTTCCAGGATCTGACGCCGCTGCGTCGGCTTTGCGGCGATGATCTCACCGATCTGACCCTGGCGCACAAGCGCAGATGAGTGTGCGCCGGTGGCGGCATCGGCAAACAGCAGCTGGACGTCGCGGGCGCGGACATCCTTGCCGTTGATGCGGTAGGCGGAGCCGGCCTCGCGCTCTATGCGACGGCTGATCTGAAGATCTTCGCCAGCCGAAAAACCCGGCGGTGTCGGCATGCCAGCCCGGTCGGCGAACAAGGTGACCTCGGCAGTGTTTCTGGCCGGCCGGTTGGCGGTGCCCGAAAATATCACGTCCTCCATGCCGGAACCGCGCATCGCCTTGTAGGAGCTTTCGCCCATGACGAAACGCAGCGCCTCGACAAGGTTGGACTTGCCGCAGCCGTTTGGCCCGACAATGCCCGTCAGGCCGTTTTCGATGACCACATCGGTCGGCTCAACGAAGGATTTGAAGCCGAGCAGGCGCAGGCGGTTGATCTTCAACGACCGCCCTCCGGATATTTTGCCGCCAGCCGGGACCAGGCCAAGCGGCCATATGCCCTAAAGCTGTGGCTGGATGTAGGATTCCATTTCCTCAAGCGACAAGGCCCCAACCGCTTTTGTCCCATTGATGAAGAATGTCGGCGTCCCGGTAATGCCGAATTTCCGGGAGCCACGGTTCTTCACCTCGTCCAATCCTTCAAACAGTGCCTGATTCGCCAGGCATGCATCAAAGCTTTCTTTGGAAAAACCGGCCTGTTTGGCCAGATCAAGCAGCGCATTGTAACGGTCCTGGGACGCCAGCCAGGTATCCTGGGTGGTGAAATAGAGGTCCAGAATGTCAAAAAAACGGTCGGCCGGCGCGCAGCGGGCGACCATGGCCACGGCGAAGGCGGAGGCATCGAGCGGGAATTCCCGGAAGATGAAGCGAACCTTGCCGGTGTCGATGAATTTCTCCTTGAAGGCCGCCATGGTCTGGCGATGGAAATGGCCGCAATGCGGGCAGGTCATGGAAGCATATTCGACCACCGTGACAGGTGCATTGTCGTCGCCCAGAATCTTGTCGCCAAGCGGACCGGCAACCAGAAGGTCCTCCTCAGAGACGGCATCCTGGGCTCGCGCTGAGAAAGGAAGCGTCAGCGCCGGCAGCGCGGCCGCGCCAGCGAGCACGGTCCTGCGGTTCAATGCTTTCATATTACATATCCTTTTTATGCGGCCGTTGCGGTCCGGGTCTCGCCGGTTCCAGAGCAGCGGCCTTGAACTGAGCCTGAATGGACCGGTGATGCAAGTCGCCGTGATTGTCCGACATCTGTCCCGGCTTTTACATGGAAAATTCGCGGCAATGACGCGCCAATACGTTCACGACTTCGTCAGGAGCGGGCGAGCACATTGCGGCCGAGCGCCTTCAAGGATTGCGCCAGGGGCTCATCGAGCGGCTTCAGCCTTGCCTCCAACATGGCAAGGCGATCGGGATCGGGGCCGCGGCTTTGCGGCTGTGTTTCGGGCAACTTTTCGGGTTCAGTGGCGATCGGATGCTGGACGATGCGAACCGCGCTGACCGCCTGAAATCCGAGAAACCGGTTGAGGCGTTCACGAATCTGGTCGGTTTCGTGCGCGAGTTGCAGAGCCACGGACGGGTCGCAGCGGACAATCAGGGTCGCCGCGCCGTCACCGGGATCGGATGCGCGCGGCCAGCGGATGCGCTCCGGCCGGGTTTTATCGGCATAGGCCTTGCCGACAATGTCGGGCCACCAGGCAAGGATGTCGGCCTTGGCCAGGCCGCGTTTGCGGATAACCGGGTCAAGCGTCGGACCGACCAGTTCGCCGATCGGCCTGGCTTGCGGCTTGGCGGCTGGCCGTGTGGGTGGCCGGGCGGGTTGCGTTCTTTGTGGTCCGGGCCGGGCGATCATCTGGGGGAATTGTCCTTGCGTTTTGTGATCGGCCTTGATGCCGGCCTTGAATTTGGCCGACAGTGGCTCGATGACCGATACCTTGATGAGCGGCACTTTAACGGAGCACGGGCCGGCCCGAAAGGGTGCAGCGCAATTGCCGGGAAAACTCGGGCTCAGCGCGCCACTGCTGGCGTGGTACGACCGGCATGCACGGGTGTTGCCGTGGCGGATCGGACCGGCTGCGCGGCGGCATGGCGAACGGCCGGACCCCTACCGGGTCTGGCTGTCGGAAATCATGCTGCAGCAGACGACGGTGAAAGCCGTCATGCGCTACTACCAGGCATTCACAGACCGCTGGCCGGGCGTGACAGCATTGGCGGCGGCTGACGACGATGCCATCATGGCCGCCTGGGCCGGGCTCGGCTATTACTCGCGCGCCCGCAATCTGATCGCCTGTGCGCGGCAAGTCCGCGATGATCATGGCGGCCGGTTCCCGGAAAAGGCGGCCGATCTGGTCAAGCTGCCGGGCATCGGCGCCTATACGTCGGCGGCCATTGCCGCGATCGCCTTTGACGAGCGGGTCGCAGTCGTCGACGGCAATGTGGAACGGGTGATCACACGCTATTTCGCCATTGGAACGCCGTTGCCTGCGGCAAAGGCAGATATCCGCGCGCAACTTGCGCCGCTGGTGCCGCCTGATCGCGCCGGTGAATTCGCCGAGGCGATGATGGATCTGGGCGCAACTTTGTGCACGCCGCGCAATCCGGCCTGTACTCTGTGTCCGCTGGCTGACGGATGCCGGGCATTTAAACGCGGACAGCAAATCCAATTTCCGGTCAAACCGGCGAAAAAACAGCGGCCGACGCGCTATGGCACGGCCTATGTCGCGGTGCGGGAGGATGGCGCGGTGCTTTTGCGAAAACGCCCGCCGAGAGGCCTGCTGGGCGGCATGGCGGAAGTTCCTGGCACGGTCTGGACGCAACTGCGCGCAAGCGACGACGCGGCACCGATTGCCGGAGATTGGCAAACCGCCTCGCGCCGTGTCGAACACACATTCACGCATTTCCATCTGGTGCTGACGGTCCGCCACGCGCGCTTTGCCATGCCGTCCGCCGCGCCGGATGGCGCCTGGTGGTCACCCGCCGATGCGTTGCCGCATGAAGCACTGCCATCTGTCATGAAGAAAGCTATCGAGGCGGCACTTCCCGGTGCCATAAGGAAACGGAAATGAACGGCGATACCAACTCACCCTCGATCCGTCATATCGTCTTCGATGTCGGCCGTGTCCTCATCCATTGGGACGCGGAAATTCCCTATCGCGATCTCATCGCCGACGAAACGCGGCGGCGCTGGTTCCTGTCCGAAGTGTGCTCGCCACAATGGAATGCGGCGCAGGATCGCGGCCGCTCCTGGGCAGCGGGCGAAGCTGAACTGATTGCCCGCTTTCCGGCTGAGGAAACGCTGATCCGCGCCTTCCGCAAACGCTGGTTGGAGATGATCCCGCACGCTCTGGATGAGAGCGTCGCCATTCTTGAAGGGCTCGTGACCGAAGGCCGCGACGTGACGCTTTTGACCAATTTCAACGATGAGACATTTGCCGAGGCGCGCGCCCGCTATCCGTTCCTGGATCTGGCGCGTGGCGCGACGATTTCGGCGCTGGTCGGTCTGTTAAAGCCCGAGCCGGCGATTTTCGACCACCATGAGCGAACATTCGGGCTTGATGCCGGCGCGACGCTGTTCATCGACGACAGCCCGGCCAATGTCGATGGCGCCCGCGCCGCCGGCTGGCATGCGGTGCAGTTTCATGACCCGGCGCGATTGCGGGCCGATCTTGCCGATTTCGGGATTGCCGCCTGAAGCGCCAGCAAAAGGCGGCGTCAGGCCGCCGTGGTCTGCCGGATCTTCTCGCGCAAAACATCGATCGGGGCGCGATTGCCCTTTGTGTCAGTGTGCCAGAACGTCCAGCCATTGCAGGCGTCAAGCCCCTGGACGGCGGCGCCGACGCGGTGGATCGACCCTTCATGGCTTGTTTCGCCGGTCTTGCAAATGAGCGAGCCGTCAACGCGTATCACCGCACGATGCCGGGCCTTGGCGTCGGTCAGAACATCGCCGGCCTTCAACAGCCCGGCCTCAAGCAGGTTGCCGAACGGCACGCGCGGCGCCGCTCGTTTGCCTTGCACGACTTTCAGATGATGCTGGGCGGCCGGCTCGATCGAAGCGAGGCGTTTTTCAGCCGCGGCGATATAATCGGATTCCCGTTCGACGCCGATATAGTGACGGCCGAGATGCTTGGCGACGGCGCCGGTGGTGCCGGTGCCGAAGAACGGGTCGAGCACCAGATCGCCGGGTTTGGTCGTGCCCAGAAGCACCCGGTAAAGAAGCGACTCAGGCTTTTGTGTCGGATGGACCTTTTGCCCGGCCTCGTCCTTCAGCCGTTCCTCGCCGGTGCAGATCGGCAGCACCCAATCGGAGCGCATCTGCAAATCGTCGTTGAAGGCCTTCAGCGCGTCGTAGTTGAACGTATAGCCCTTGGCATCGGCCGATGGTGACGCCCAGATCAGCGTCTCGTGGGCATTGGCGAAACGGCGGCCGCGAAAATTCGGCATCGGATTGGTCTTGCGCCAGACAATGTCGTTGAGAACCCAGAAGCCGAGATCCTGCAAGGTTGCGCCGACACGGAAGATGTTGTGGTAGGAGCCGATGACCCACAGCGTGCCGGTGGGTTTGAGAACCCGCTTGCAGGCCATCAGCCATGCGCGGGTGAAGGCGTCATAGGCGGCAAATGTATCGAACCGGTCCCAGTCATCGTCGACGGCATCGACCTTGGACTGGTCGGGCCGGTGCAATTCGCCGGCAAGCTGCAGATTGTAGGGCGGATCGGCAAAGACCAGATCGACGCTGCCGGCCGGCAGCTTTTCCAGCGCGGCGACGCAATCGCCTTGCAAGATCGTGTCACGGAAACTGATTGATTTTCCGGCGGCCAGGGTCCTGGCGGCAGACGACGCGGCGGACGGCATGATACGCGGTACTCCTGAACTTACCCCAACTCACCGCCGCTGATAGTTACCGAACAGGGTAAACACTTGCTTAAGGCTGGCACCGTTCCCCGGTGGAGAGTTCGTTTGGTCCCTTTCGAAGGCGACCCTTTCAAAGATGCCGTGGGCGCTGCTATAGACGCGGCCTGACTTGTCCGGGGCTCCGCTATGTCGTCTTTGCCGCTTTCAAAATTTGCCCGCCGCGCCACAACAGGCCTTGTCGTGGGCCTTGTGGCGGTATCGCTCACCGCTTGCGCCGGCGTTAAGCTGCCGGGCTTCGGCAAGCGCTCGGCCGAACCGGGCGGCACTCCGGTGGCAGCCGGCAACCCGGCCAATCCGGACGAGATCGACATCCGCCGTTATCTCGGCCCCGACTACTGCCCCGATCTGCGCGTGCGCGAGGGTACGGAGATGCTGCGGCGGTTCGAGCGTGGCAAGGAGGACGATTCCGACTCCATCATCTGGCAGGCTTCGATCGGCGAGACGGCACGCGAATGCCTTTATGACCAACAAGGCAATCTGATCTTGCGGATCAATCTGCCGCTGCGGATCGCTGTCGTGAAATACCAGGAGGCGGTGCTCTATTCTGATCTAAAGCAGCTTGCGATCACCATCCCGGCGACAAATTCCACCGTCTTCCGCAATGTCTATGAGATCACTGTGCCCTCGCCCGGCCGCGACCGCGACTATCTGATCTATGTCGGCTTCGACGAGGATGGCAAGGGCGAGATCAAGGGATAGGGGCGGCTGGTAGTCGGTCGGTTAGCGCCGCAATGGATGTTCGGAGCCAAGGTGTCGTTTGTCCGTTATCGGATCGCAGAACGGGCATTTTGTAAGGGCAACCAACACGACCGTTGTTGACCAACTGACGGCTCCTGCGGAATAGGCAATCGTTATCATCTTTAGACGGTTGAGCCCGCCCCGGCGCATGAAGTTGGATATGGGACGCACAGCCCTGCCCCTCCGGTCGCCGCTGATTGATCGATGTCATGGCGGCAGAATGCCATCCTTGTGATAATAAAAAATTGGAGGAAATTGCGATGGAGACAAACGCACTTCCCACATATGACATGACGGTCAACACCACCGGATGTTGTCCGAAATTCAATCCGGACGGCTGGGATGCGCAGGAACTGCACCTCCGCGACAAGCCGTTTGTCAAGGCCACGACGTGGTCCTTCATGCACGTGCCGGTCAATATGGGCCGCGTGTTCTCGCGCGTACAAAAACACATCGAAGACGCCGGCGCATTCGACAGCAATGACGCTATCATTCTCACTCGCGATACCTCGGCGTGGAAAAGCGAGCACTTCTTTTCGGTCTCCAAGCCTGTTCCGGACGAGGAGATGACCAGCCTCAGTGGCGACTTCATTACAAAGGTGTTCGAGGGCCCCTACAGGGACGCGAAGAAGTGGTATTCGGAGATGGGAGAGTTGGTCCGCGCAAGCGGGTCTGATCCAAAAGAAATCTATTTCTTTTATACGACCTGTCCGAAATGCGCGAAAGTTTACGGAAAAAACTACGTCGTCGGCGTGGCCGAAGCCTGAGTCCGCGATGGTTGACATTGCCGGGAATGGGGCAATAAGTGGCGCGTCGGGTTCGGTCGCGGCCCGATGATGTATGAGCCGCACGGGAGAGTGCCTGCCGCAAAGCGCAGCAGGCCGCCGAAGGAGCAACCGCCCCGGAAACTCTCAGGCTTCTGGACCGTGTCAGGCGAGCGGCGCTCTGGAAAGCGGCTGCCGGGATTTCCGGCAGCCCACCGAAGGCGTAACCGGCGAATTTACAGGCCAGCGTGATGGGTCTGCCGGGAATCTCTCAGGTTCCGTGACAGAGGGGGCGCGGACGGGCTTTGGCCCGTAATCCGCGTCGCATGCTTTGACACCGGGGTCTCCAAGATGGCGACAAGCACACAAACCGGCGATCTCAAAAATACGCCGCTGACCGGCTTGCACGAGTCGCTCGGCGGCCGTCTGGTGCCGTTTGCCGGCTATGCCATGCCGGTGCAGTTTGAAGGCATCATCGCCGAACACGCCTGGACGCGCGAAAAGGCCGGCCTGTTCGACGTCTCCCATATGGGTCAGCGCTTCCTTGCCGGCCCCGACCATGAAGCCACGGCACTCGCGCTGGAGGCGCTGACGCCGGGGGCTTTCCAGAGCCTTGGCGCCGGGCGCATGCGCTATACGCTGCTGCTCAACGAGGCCGGCGGCATTCTCGACGACCTGATGGTGACGCGTTCGGCTTCACCGGGCGATGACGGCAAGCTGTTCCTGGTCGTCAATGCGGCGTGCAAGGACGCGGACGATGCGCATATCGTCAAGCATCTCACTGCCGGCGTCGATTACGTCGCCATCGAGGACCGCGCCCTGCTGGCGCTGCAGGGCCCGGCGGCGGCCGAGGTGCTTGCCGGTCCTTGTGCCAAAAGCACCGGCCTGACCTTCATGACCGCGACAAGTGCGGAATTCGTTTTGCCGGACGGGGGCAGCATCCACTGCCATGTGTCGCGTTCCGGCTATACCGGCGAGGACGGCTTTGAGCTTTCGGTCCCTGCCGCCGATACCGAGGCGGTGGCGCGGGCGCTGCTTGCGAACGATCTCGTCAAGCCGATCGGCCTTGGCGCCCGCGATTCTCTGCGGCTTGAGGCCGCACTGCCGCTCTATGGCCATGATCTCGACGCGACGACCTCGCCGGTGGAGGCCGGGCTGACCTTCGCCGTTTCCAAGGCGCGGCGCGAGGCCGGCGATTTTCCCGGCGCCGACCGTATCCTGAAGGAACTGGCCGACGGCCCGGCGCGTAGACTTGCCGGCATCCGGCCGTCCGGGCGGGCGCCGGTGCGCGAGGGCGCTGAAATCATGTCACTCGACGGCGCGGCAATCGGTGTCGTCACCTCCGGCGGCTTCGGTCCGACAATCGGCGGTCCGGTGGCCATGGGTTATGTCGATCCGGCTTTTTCCGATCCGGGGACAGGGGTTCAACTTGCCGGCCGGCGCGGGCCGGAAACAGCGGTGATCGCCGCCCTGCCCTTCGTTCCGCACAATTACGTTCGAGCAGCAAAATAGGGGATACCAATGAGCATGCATTTTACCGAAGACCATGAATGGGTCCGCGTCGAGGGCGACACGGCGACGATCGGCATCACCCAATATGCCGCCGAGCAGCTCGGCGACGTGGTGTTCGTCGAACTGCCGGAGGTCGGCAAGACCGTCGCCAAGGGTACGGATGCCGCCGTCGTGGAATCGGTCAAGGCGGCGGCTGAGGTCAATGCGCCGGTTTCCGGCACGGTGAGCGAAATCAACGCAGCGCTGGAGGGCGCGCCGCAAACTGTCAACGAGGCGCCGGAGGGCGATGGCTGGATCGTCAAGATGACGGTCACCGACAAGAGGACAATCATGCGCTATCTCCCGCATACCGACCAGGACCGCGCCGACATGCTCAAGCGTATCGGCGTTGCCGATATCGACGCGCTGTTCGCCGACGTGCCAAGCGACAAGCTTTTGAAAGACCTGCCGGGCCTGCCGGGCCATAAATCAGAGATGGAGGTCGCCCGGATCATGGGTGAATTGGCCGCCGGCAACCGGGCGGCCGGCGACGGGCCGTTCTTTGTCGGCGCCGGGGCCTATCGGCACCACGTGCCGGCGACCGTCGACCATATCATCCAGCGTTCCGAATTCCTCACCTCCTACACGCCCTATCAGCCGGAAATCACCCAGGGCACGCTGCAATATCTGTTCGAGTTCCAGACCCAGATCGCCAATCTGACGGCAATGGATGTCGCCAATGCCTCCATGTATGACGGCTCGACCGGCTGCGGCGAGGCGGTGCTGATGGCGCATCGCGTAACGCGCAAGGACAAGGCGGTGCTCTCAGGCGGGCTGCATCCGCAATACCGTGCCGTGGTGGAGACGCTGGACCGATTGGCCGATGGCGAGGTCGAGGCGCTTGCGCCCGATCCGGCCGGCACGGAAGACATCCTGGCGGCGATCGACGATGAAACATCCTGCGTCGTCGTGCAGTCGCCGTCGTTTTACGGCCAGATCGTCGATCTCAAGCCGATTGCGGAAAAAGCACACGAAAAGGGTGCGCTGCTGATCGCCGTCTTTACCGAAGCCGTGTCGCTCGGGCTGCTGGAGCCGCCGGGCGCGCAGGGCGCCGATATCGTCGTCGGCGAAGGCCAGTCGCTGGGCAATCCGCTGACCTTCGGCGGGCC
>CALZIL010000072.1:0-13658 GCA_945787495.1 uncultured Afifella sp.
CACGACCGTGTCCTGCGCGCCGTCGAAAAGGCCTATGGCGTTGACCGCTATGTGATTACCGCCCTGTGGGGGATTGAAAGCAATTACGGCAAGGACCAGGGCGATTTCTACATTCCCCATGCGCTCGCCAATGTCGCTTGTGCCGGCCGCAAGCCGGATTTCTTCCGCACCGAACTGATCCAGGCGCTCAAGCTCGTCTCGCGCGGCGACCTGAAGCTTGCCGACCTGCGCGGCTCGTGGGCCGGCGCCTTTGGCCAGACGCAATTCATCCCCTCGACCTACCAGCGCCTGGCCGTCGATTTCGATGGCGACGGGCGCCGTGATCTGGTCCATTCGGTACCCGATGCGCTCGCCTCGGCCGCCAACTACCTGAAGCGGGCAGGCTGGCGCAGCGGCCAAGACTGGGGCTATGAGGTGCGTCTGCCGCGCGGCTACAAGGGCCCGTCGGGGCGCAAGAAGCGCGCTTCCGCCGCCAACTGGGCCAAGCGCGGCATCACCGGCGTCAACGGCAAGAAGCCACGCGGCAAGGCCAACGCCGGCCTCCTTCTGCCGGCTGGCGCAAAGGGTCCCGCATTCCTCGTCTTTGGCAATTTCAACGCGCTCTATTCCTACAATGCCGCTGAATCCTACGCACTGGCCATTGGCCATCTGTCAGACCGCCTGAAGCGCGGCAAGCCCCTTGCAACGCCATGGCCGACCAGCGATCCGGGCCTGTCGCGCGCCCAGCGGCTTGACCTGCAAAAACTGCTGATCAGGCATGGTTATGACATCGGCGAAGCGGACGGCCGGATTGGCCCCGTTACGCGGGCCCGGGCACGAAAATCTACCGGGCGCTTGGCGGCAGGTGAGCGCAAACGAACCGCGCAGTCGGGCTCGGGCCTTCATGTCAGCTGTCTGAGTGCGGCAGCGCTGAACGCCCGCTCGCTGCGATAAATATCGTCGGCAAAGCCCGTCACCCGCTCCGTGGCCTCGCCGCTCAGGCCGGCAAACGCCAGATTGGCGCGGCATTTGGCGACCAGCTCGTCCCGTGACAATGGCTCGCGAATACCGCCGCGCATTTGCGGCTGGCGTTCTTCTATCACCGATCCGTCACGCATCCGCGCCCGGACATGGCCGGTATAATTGTCCGGATATTCGTTGTCCGGGTCGATCTCGTAGGTCACCCTGGACGCCAGATCCAGAACCGCCGGATCGTTCACCGCCTCCTCGGTGAATTCGGCAAGCCCGGCGCCGTCACGCAGGAATCCGACGGCGACGCAATAGGGCGTGCTGAATTTCGCGGCATAGGGCGTCGGCGGTTTGTGCTTGACCGCCAGCGGCTCCCACAGCCGGTGGACGGTGCCCTCCCCGACCTCGCATTCGATCGCCGCAATGTCGTCGGCTGAGATATCGCGCGCCCCAAGACGCACAGCGCAATCGATATAGGGTTGCGTCATGGTTCCGCAGGCATAGGGTTTGAAGGCGGCATTGGCAGCCTCCCAGCGGCTGCCGAGACCTTCCGTCAAAGGGCTGAAATCCGGCTCAAGCGATGGCGCGAAGGCGCTGAACAGGCCGTGCGTTCCTTCCAGGACGGTGCGCGGCCCGACAAATCCGGCAGCCCCCATCATCGCCGCGTTCAAGCCCGATTGCGCCGCCCAGCCGGCATGCATGCGTTTCGTCCACGACCCGTCGGCCAGATATTCGATGATACCGGCCGCCATGCTGCCGGCGACACCCAGCGTATCCTTGATTTGCGTCCGGTTCTGCCCGGTGGCGGCGGCCACGCCGGCCGCGGCTGCCATGGTGCCCAGAATTGCTGTCGGATGGAAACCGGCTGCGTGCACGGCTTTTTTGGCGACAAGGCCAAGCCGGCACATGATCTCCATGCCGACAACAATGCCCTTGCCGACAACGGCGTTGGACAGCGCGAAGGTTTCGCCTGCCGCCGCCAGCGCCGGGACGATGACGACGCCTGAATGGACCGGACATCCCTCGAAGGTGTTGTCGTAGTCCTCGCCGTGGCCGCAGGTGCCGTTGATCACCGCCGCGGCGGAAAAGCTGCGTCCTTCGTCAGTGCCGAAAATCGTGCAAGGGCCGGCCTCGGGAAAAGCCTTGCGGACGGCCTTGCCGTAATCGGTCTCAAGCGCCGCAACGACCAGTCCAGTGGTGTCGATCACCGTGTTGACGCAGGCCGATTTCGCCGCTGCCGGAATGGCGCCGATGGAAAGCTGCTCGATCCACGCGGCGATGATTTCCGATGCCGCCGGAGATTGCCGGTCGTCTGCCATCACGTCGGAACGCAGGTTAGACCGCGCGCAGGCGGCTTTCACCGGCCTGATTGATCGGCAGCTGCACAAGATCGAGCAGGCTGTCGCCGCGCTCCAGTCTGTCCAGCGCCCAGACCGCGTCGATCACCGCCCGCTGCCGCGCCTCGTCGAGAAGACCATCGGCGCAGGCATGGAACTTGCCTTCAAGGTCGGCATCGGTCATCGGCAGGTCCGGTCCGCCGCGATAGCGTTCGTCGGCCCATTGGACGATGCGGCTGCCGTCCTTTTTGACCAGTTCGATGCGCGAGCGGATCTTGTCAAAGCCCTTGGCCTCAATGTCGGGATCGTTTTCCACCGATATCGGTAAAGCGCGATCATCGCCAGCAGCGCCGCCATGGAAAATTTCGCCTGCAGATGGTTCTTCGCTATCGGGTAGCGGATTGGCTTGAGAATGTTGCTGCCGGCGAAAAAGTCGATGCGCTCGATCTCGTCCGGCCTGACATCGTTGTCGGTGACCAGCTTCAGCATGGCATCCATCGCCTGATGGGTGAGGATGCCGGACGGATAGGGCTTGATGCTGACGCCGGGCGAGACGATCGTCAGCGGGTTGGCAAAACCCTGCGCCGCCTTGTCTTCATCGAAGCCGCCGCCGAGCACCTGCAGGAAACCCCACCGGCCGTCGAGCGCTTGCGGATCGGCGGTGAAGCCGCGCGCCGCGAGATTGGCAGCGGTAATGCCGTTTTCCGACGCCCGGCCGACATGCAACGGCTTCGTCATGGTACCGAAATTGCAGCGGATCCCAGCCGCGAAACTGGCCGCGATCCCGAGCGCATGACGCAGCTTTTCGCCGCTCAGGTCGAGCAGCTTGGCGGCGGCGGCGCAAGCCCCGAAGGTTCCCACCGTTGCGCTGGAATGATGGCCGCGCAGATAGTGGTCCGGCGTCATCCATTCCGATATCTTGCACTCCACCTCAAAGCCGGTCTGGAAGGCGAGCATCAGGGTCTTGCCGTCGACGCCGCCGAGTTTCTGCGCCACCGTGAGCGATGCGGTGATCGCCGGGATCGAGGGGTGGGTCAGCAGTCCGTAGACATGGTCCGGATCGTCAGAAACCTGGGTGTCGTCCCAGTCATGGGCGTGGCCGGCCGTACCGATCACCCGGGCAGCGCTCGCCGCCGGCACCCGGCAGCCCTGCGCGCCCAGCAGCATGGCCTCCTCGTGCCCGCCCGTCGCAAGCGCCTCCTCGACGAGGATGGCGACGGAGGCTTCCGTCGTCCCGGCGACGAAAAGCCCGAGCGAATCCACAATGCAGCGGCGGCCTATCGCCAGCGCCTGTTCCGGCAAATCGTCATATTCGAACCGCTCGATAAACTCGACGGCCTGTTCTGTGACGCCTCTGGTCTTCGTCATCACGCACTCCCGATTTTGCGGCGACAGGTTCCATGGTGCTGCGCGATTGTCAACGATTGACGAATGCCGATGCTCAAAGCAGATTGACCGCCGCTGCAGGCTGAATTGAGCCGCGAAACAGGGGGATAAAGCCGGTCATGGTTGATGGCGCGCAACAGCCGTTGCTTGGCAAGGTGGCGATGATCACCGGCGCCTCGCGGCGCATCGGCGCCTCGACGGCGCTCGCACTGGCTGCGGCCGGCGCCGATCTGGTGCTCAATGCCCGCTCGGCTCGCGACGAGGTGGAGGCCGTCGCCGACGAAGTGCGCCGGATGGGACGCCGCGCGCTGGTAGAAATGGCCGACGTGACGCGCGAGGACGAGGTCGGCCGCATGGACGACAATGCCACGGCTGAATTCGGCCGCATCGACATCCTCATCAACAATGCGGCGATCCGCAAACAGGCGCCGTTCACCGACATGACCTATGATGAGTGGCGCGAGATTCTCGCCGTCATCCTCGATGGCGCCTTTTTGTGCAGCCGCGCCGTATTGCCCGTCATGGTCGCCGGGGGCGGCGGCACAATTATTAATATTGGCGGCCTCACCGCCCATATCGGCGCCGCCAACCGCGCCCATGTGTGCACCGCCAAGGCCGGCCTGGTCGGCCTGACCAAGGCCCTTGCCATCGAATTCGCCGAGAATGGCGTCACCGTCAATTGCGTTGTTCCCGGCAAGATTGGCGGCGAACGGTCGAAGTCGTCGGGCGTATCGCCGCTGGCAGCGGACCGGATACCGCTCGGACGCGAGGGTGACGTGACGGAGGTGTCGGGCATGGTCGCTGCCATGTGCATGCCGGCGGCGCGCTTCATGACCGGCCAGAGCGTCCATGTCAGTGGCGGACTTTACATGCCCTGACACGTCATAGCATGACAAGGCTGCGGGCGGGCAAAGCGCTCGCAATCGCGGGCCTTATGGGCATTCAATTCCGCAGGCACTCAATTTCAAGGTGATGGCATCTTCATGAACGGCGCGGCGAGATCTGCCAACAGCCCTGTCATCGTCGGTCCGGACGCGCTGACGACGTTCGTTGGCCGCATCTTTACCGCCGCCGGGGCCGATCAGCCTGAAGCGCAAGCCATCGCCGAGAATCTGGTGGAGGCAAATCTCACCGGACATGACAGTCACGGCGTCGTCCGCGTGCCGCGATATCTGCAAAACGTCAGCCGCGGGCAAATGCATTTCGGCCGGTCGGTCGAGGTGATGATCGATGGCGATGCCTTTGCCCTGCTGGATGGCCGCCATGGCTTCGGGCAGGTGCTCGGCCGGCAGGCGGTGGATATCGGAGTCGCGAAGGCTCGGGCCAACGGCGTCGCGGTCATCGCCCTTCGAAATGCCGGCCATCTCGGCCGGATCGGAGCCTGGGTCGAGAGGGCATGCGCCGCAAAACTCGTGTCGGTTCACTTCGCCAATGTCGCGCGCTCCATGCTCGTTGCGCCCTTCGGCGGCGCCGAGCGGCGCATGTCGACGGCGCCGGTGGCAATTGGCGTGGTCAATCCGCAAGGCGATGACTTCATCCTCGATTTTGCCACCTCCAAGGTGGCGGAGGGCAAGGTTCTGGTGGCGCTCAAGGGCGGCGCGGAGCCGCCCGAGGGCAGCCTGATCGATGCCACGGGTCAGCCGACACGGGAACCGGCCGCCCTTTATGGCGTCGTGCCGGAAGGCATGGTGCCCGACCCGCGGCGTGGGCCCGGTGCCTTGCTGGCCATGGGCGATCACAAGGGATCCGGCCTGGCGCTCGCCTGCGAGTTGCTGGCCGGTGCCTTGACCGGTTCGGGTACAAGCGGTCCCGGCGAGGGTCCCCATAACGGCATGCTGTCGATCTATCTGGCGCCAGATGTCCTTGATGACGGTCATGGCTTTGGCCGGGCGGTCGCCGACTATATCGATTTTGTCCGTGCCGCCCAGCCCCTGGACCCGGCCGTGCCGGTGATGATACCGGGAGACCCCGAGCGCCAAGCGCGGCAGCAGCGGCTGGCCGAAGGCGTGCAATTGCCAGGCGAAACCTGGGCAAGCCTGGCGGCGGCCGCCGCCGATGTCGGTCTCGACAAAGACGCGGTGCCAAACGTGGCACAACCGGTCGCCTGATGTGCAATGCGCTGGCTGGAGGAATCTAGGATTCCTGGTCCTCGGCGATGTCCTCGGCCCATAATTCCGGCTTTTCCTCGATGAACCGCTGCATCAGGGCAATGCAGTCACGATCACCGGCCAGGATGATCTCGACGCCGCGCTCACGCAGGAAATCCTCGTTGCCGCCGAAATTGACGTTCTCGCCGACGACGACCCTCGGTATCCCGAACTGCACGATGGTGCCGGCGCACATCATGCAGGGCGAGAGTGACGTATAGAGCGTCATCTTGCGGTAACTCCGCTGCCGCCCGGCCTTGCGCAGGCAGTCCATCTCGCCATGGGCGATCGGGTCGCCTCTTTGCACCCGCTGGTTCCGGCCCTGGGCGATCAGCCGGTCGCCTTCAGCCAGCACCGAGCCGATCGGACAGCCGCCTTCGTCAAATCCGGCAAGGGCTTCGCGATAGGCGATTTGCAGGAATTTCCTGTCCGTTTCGGTGAGCATGCGGCTTTCTCCCTACACCCGCTCGCCGCGCCGGAACGGCACCAGCAGTGCCTGTGGATATTTCGTTTTCCGCGCCATTACGATCATGGCGAGTATCGACATGATGTAAGGCAGCATGAGGAAAAACTGGTAGGGGATGAAGCCGCCGGCCAGGACCTGGGCCCGGACCTGCAGCGCCTCCAGACCGGCAAAAATAAACGCGCCGGCAAGCGCTTTGCCGGGCTGCCAGGAAGCGAAGATCACCAGCGCCACGCAGATCCAGCCGCGCCCGTTGATCATGCCGAAATAGAAGGCGTCGAACCAGGACATGGTGATGAAGGCGCCGCCAACCGCCATCAGCGCGCTGCCAACGACCACCGCGCCAGTGCGCACGGCAAGGACATTGATGCCTTGCGCTTCGACCGCGACCGGGTTTTCCCCTGCCATGCGCACTGCAAGGCCCAAAGGCGTCCTGTGGAGCACATACCAGACCACCGGCACGGCAAGCAGCGCCAGATAAGTGAGCGGCGACTGGTTGAACAAGGCCTCGCCGATAATGGGCAGGTCCGACAGCCCGGGGATTGCCACCTCGTCGAAGGGTTCGATCTTCGGCGGGGTCGTCGCTAACGGCAGCAGCATGCGGTAGACAAAGTAGCTCAGCGCCGATGCAAACAGCGTGATGCCGATGCCGGTGACATGCTGGGAGAGGCCCAATTGCACCGTAAAAGCGGCGTGCAGCAGGCCGAACAGCGCGCCCATCGCGGCCGCAAAGAGGACACCGCCCCACAGCCCGCCGCCCTGATACACCCACATCCACCCGGACATGGCTCCGACGGTCATGATCCCCTCAATGCCGAGATTGAGAACGCCGGCGCGCTCGCAGATCAGCTCGCCGAGCGTACCGAAGATCAACGGGCTGACGATGCGGATGGTCGCTGCCCAGAAGCCGGCGGTGAGCAGGATTTCGAACAGATCGCTCATGTCCGCCACCGCACGCGGTACTGGCTGAGCATCACGCTGCATAACACGGCCAGCACCGAAACACCGACGAGAACGTCGGCGATATAGGTCGGGATGTTGATGGCCCGGCTCATCGCGTCGGAGCCGACGTAAACGGCGGAAAGAAATATCGCCGCCGGGATGACGCCAAGCGGATTGAGCTGCGCCAGCATGGCGACGGCGATGCCGGTATATCCAAAGCCGGGCGACAGATCGAGCGTCAGATAGCCTTTCAGGCCCGCCGTCTCGCTGACCCCGGCCATACCGGCAAGCCCGCCGGAAATCAGCGCCGTTATGATCACCGTGCGGCTGACATTGATGCCAGAAAATTCCGCCGCCCCGGCGTTATAGCCGACGGCGCGGATCTCATAGCCCAGCACCGAAAACCGCATCATCGCCCAGATCAGCACGGACGCGGCCAAAGCGATGACCAGCCCCAGGTGCAGGCGACCCTTGGCGAGCAGTGGTGGCAATACCCCTTCATCGATGACCGCCGCCGCTTGGGGCCAGCCCAAGGACATCGGATCTTTCCATGGCCCCTCGATCAGATAGCTGACCAGCAGCAGGACGACGAAATTCAGGAGAAGCGTGGTGACGACTTCGTCCACTTTCATCCGCGTCTTCAAGAGCACCGGCACGATCAGGAGCGCCCCGCCGGCGAGCGCGCCGACAATCATCAGGAACGGTATCATCAGCACCGGCGGCAGGGTGATCATCCCCGTGCCGAAATAGGTCGCGGCGAGTGCGCCCGCATAGAGCTGCCCTTCCGCACCGATATTGTAAAATTTCGCACGGAAAGCGACGGCGACCGCAAGCCCGGTGAAAATCAGCGGGATTGAGCGCGTCAATGTCTCGTTTATGGCGAAAGCGGAGCCGAAAGCGCCCTTGAAAAGCAGGAAATAGGCCGTGGGAATCGAGGTGCCTGTCCAAAAGATCAGGACCGCGCAAAGGGCAAGCGCGGCAAGGATGGCCCAAACGGGCGCCAGACCGGCGCGCAGAACGGAGACGGACGGGCGCGGTTCGATGATCATCAGGCGGCCTGCCGATCGCCGTCCTGCCCGGCCATCATCAGACCGATTTCGGCAATCGTGCGCGCGCCCGTGGGCAAAGCTTCGCTGAGCTTTCCGTGCGACATGACGGCAATGCGGTCGCAAAGCGCCATCAGCTCGTCCAGGTCTTCGGAAATGAGCAAGATCGCCGCCCCGCGCTGGCGCGCCTCAAGCAGGCGGTTTTGCACATAGGCGATCGCGCCCTCGTCAAGCCCGCGCACCGGCTGGTTGGCGAGAATGAACGAGGGTTCCCGCGACAGCGCCCGAGCGAGGATCAGCTTTTGCATGTTGCCGCCCGAAAGCAGTTTCGTTTCCGCATCGGGCCCTTCGCAACGCACATCGAATTCGGCGATCTGCCGTTCGGCGCGGGCCGTTGCGCGCTTGCGGTCGATGATGAGGCCCCAGCGGGAGACCTCGCGCGAGCGGATATCCTCGGAAATCAGATTTTCCCAGACTTCCATATCGCCGACCATGCCGCGGGCATGGCGGTCTTCGGGAATCCGCCCGACGCCGCTGGCGACAATGGCGCGCGGACGCCCGGCAGCCAGCGACTTTCCGTGCAGTCGAACGCTACCGGCAAAATCGCCTTTGAGACCGGAAAGAACATCGGCAAGAATCCGCTGGCCGTTGCCCGCGACACCGGCGATTCCAACGATTTCGTGGGCGCGGATCGTCAGATCGATATTGCGTAGCGCGCTCGCCCCGCCGCCGGTTGTCGACAGTCCCTCAATCTCCAGCATGGCTGCGCCCGGCTCCATCGGTGTCAGCCTGGGAAGCGTTACGGCCCGGCCCACCATCATCTCCGCAATCTGCGCCCGGTCCGCATCCTTCGTCGCGAGCGTGCCGACAATCGCGCCCCGGCGCAGGACGGCAATGCGGTCGCTGACCGCCAGGATTTCGTGCAGCTTGTGCGAAATGAAGACGACCGCGAGCCCTTTCGCGGTCAAGGATTTCAGTATGGCGAAGAGGCCTTCCGATTCCTGCGGGGTGAGAACCGCCGTCGGCTCGTCGAGAATGAGGATGCGGGCATTGCGATAGAGTGCCTTGAGGATTTCCACCCGCTGGCGCTCGCCGACGGAAAGCTCCGAGACCTGCGCGTCCGGGTCAACAGCCAGGCCGTAATCGCGCGCCATGTCGGCCAGTTTTTCGCGCGCCGTCCGGGTTTCCTGCCGCCACGACCAAAGGCTTTCGGTGCCGAGCGTGATATTTTCCAGGACGGTGAGATTTCCCGCCAGGGTGAAATGCTGATGCACCATGCCGACGCCGGCCTTTATGGCGGCCTGGGTCGAGCCCGGCGGCAGCGGCTTGCCGTCAACGAAAATGGTGCCCTCGTCGGCCTGATAGTGGCCGAAGAGGATGTTCATCAGCGTCGTTTTGCCGGCGCCGTTCTCGCCCAGCAGGGCGAGCACTTCGCCTTGCTCAAGCGTCAGCGAAACTGAATCATTCGCCGTCAGCGTTCCGAAGCGCTTGGTTACGCCGCTGAATTCCAGCACCGGCATCGCAAAAGCTTCCGCGGTGCGATCAGAATGACGATTTCGGCTCTTCGTCGTTGATGTTGACGGTGAATTCGCCAGCCAGGATTTTTGCCTTCAACTCCTCGACCTTGGCCTTCGCTTCGGCCGGGATCTTGTCCTCGAACTCGTAATAGGGAGCCAGGCTGGCGCCGCCTTTTTGCATCATCGTCCATTCCTTGTAATTCTCGGCCTTGAAGGTTCCCGCATTGACGCGCTGGATGGCATGGGCGATCGCCTCCTCCATGTGCCAAAGCGCCGAGGTAACGACGACGCCCTCGCCGTTTTCCTCCTTGTTCATGTCATTGACGTTTCCAAACGCGATGACGCCCTTCTCCCGGACCGCATCCACGACGCCTGCACGTTCGGCATACATGACGTCGGCGCCGGCCTCGATCTGCGCGAAGGCGGCTTCCTTGGCCTTGGGCGGATCATACCAGGATCCGATGAAGGTGACCTTGTACTCGATGGCCGGATTGACCGATTTGGCGCCGTCGATAAAGGCATGGAACAGGCGGTTGACTTCGCCGATCGGGTAGCCGCCGACCATGCCGAGCTTGTTGGTCTTGGTCATGTGGCCGGCGAGAATGCCCATCAGATAGCAGGGTTCGTGGATGTAATTGTCGAAGACGGAGAAATTCGATCCGTGCGGTTCGAACGGGTCGCCCATCAAAAAGGCGATATCGGGATATTCGTCGGCGACTTTCCGGGCCTCCTTGGAAATACCAAAAGCCTCGCCGACAATCAGCTTCACGCCGCTTTCGCAATATTCGCGCAGCACACGGATATAGTCCGTGTTGGCGACCTTTTCGGAGAAGACGTATTCGATCTCGCCTTTCGCCTTGGCGGCTTCCAGCCCCTGATGCAGCCGGGCGTCCCATTTTTGCTGGATGGGCTGGGTATAGATCCCGGCAACTTTGATCGTCTCGGCCAAGGCGGGCCGCATTCCGACAGCCGTTGCACCGGTCGTTGCGGCGACCATCAAATTGAAGGAACGGCGGCTTAGTTTCATTGTCATCTGATTTCCCCTCCTGAGTGTTCTCACAACAGTCTATTGGCCAATCTGCTTGGCGTTTGGTCCGGCCTTACCCTGATTGGCCGATCCGTCTGGAATGTTAGTGGAGTGCTTGATCGGACGCCAGTGGGTTCGCGTCAGCGGCGCCCCGTATGAGTGCCCGCCGGCGGAAAATCGCCAGCCGGCCTGTCCAGCAGCACCTCAGGCGGACAAGGTCCATGAGGCAATGAGAGACCTTGCCAGAAACGGGCGAAGGATTCTGCAAACAGGTCTTTGGGAAATGCCTCGTCCTGAAGCCTGGTCTTTGGAACCTGGACAAGGCTCAGTTGGGGATGATTTTCGACAAGGTAATCAATTTTCCTTTGTCGCGATTTGATCGGCGTGCTGGCGCCATCGATCGTGACGCCGATCAGTTGCCCCGGCAGACTGAAGGCAATGTCGAGTTCAGCAAAACTTGGCCGGTAGGAACCAAAGGCCGGGGGCAACAGGATCTGGGCCTGGGGCAGTGGAAGCCATGCGGAGAATATCCAGTCCCGATAGTCGAAAATCTCATCGTCTGCCATGTCGGCGCCCAATTCGGATTTGTGCGCCTCCAGTTGAGCGCCCACAAATTCCAGATAGCGTTCCAGAAACAGGCGTATGAGTTTTGAAAAAGGCGAACTGCGGTTGATGAGTCTTTCGCGGCACAGATCGAAAAGATCTCCGGTGGCGCTGACCTGCGACATTTGCTGGAACGAAATATCGATCCAGCCGGGGCTGCTTAACCGCAAGCCGGGCGAAACCGGCGACACAAGGGCATATCTGTTGGTCAACGCAAACGGGCGGTGACCTTTACGGCGCTCGAACCCCTTGGCGATGGTCTGCGGATTGGTAACGATGCCATAAACGATAAGCGTTTGCGGGTAATCCTTCGACAAAAAATCCGGATAGTCTTGTGCCATACCCGCTGACGATTTCATCGTGTCTAGATATCCAGCTCCATGATGTACAAGCCGCCGGCCCAACGGTCACCGGCATAAACGATGCCGTTTTCATCGACATAGACCTCGTTCATCTGAATGGCGTTGACGCGGGAGTTTTCTGGCGCCGGCGGAACAAAGTAGGCGATCAGTTTCGGCTGATACGGATTTTTCAGATCGTAAACCCGGATGCCGGCATTGAAGAACGCGCCGACGATGATCTCCTCGCTGTGAAAGGACGGGCCCGGACGGTTTTCATGCAGATTGTGTGAGCCGAAGCGCCCGCCCTTGTGGCCATATTCCTCCACCGGCGGCAGCGGCAAGGTGCTGATCGGCACCAGGTTCTGCTCGTTGCGGGCATCGATGACCCAGGTCAGTTTCGGCCAATCCTCAGCATCGTCCTTGATGCATTCATCGGTGACGACGAGCAATCCCCGGTCAAACAGCGGCATCACGGTATGGGTAAAGCCGGGATATGGATTGTGCGGACTCCAGTGCGCCACCACGTCAGGCTTCGACTTGTCGGATATGTCGAGAATGAAAGCGCCGCCATCGATATATCCAAGATAGGCCCTGTCGGGATGGTCGGGATAGACATTGGCATTGTGGAGACGAAAGGCGTCCCCGCCGCGCAATTCCTCCAGCGGTTCCGGGATGATCCGGTCCGGTGGCGGCGCCTCGTCGCCTTCGCGCGTTCCCGGGTACCACCAGCGTCCGACTTCTTCCATTTTGCCTGGATTGCGAACGTCGATGATTTGATAGATTTGATCGTCACGCGGATGACGCGGCGTAAAATCCGGCGCGCCACTGGCCATATGGACGTATTCGCCATCGACGAACCAAAGACAGTGCACCCCGCGTGAATGCGGCCCCGCTGTGGAGTGGAAGCCGATGGATTTCGGGTTTGCCGGATCGCTGACGTCAAACAATTCTATGCCAGCGGGCTCAAGGCCCAATTCATAGACCTGGTAGGCGACAGCCAGGATATCGCCGGTGACCTCGAGCGAATTGGAGCGCATCTTCTGATGTGGAAGTTCCGTTTGGCAGACGACCGCGGTGTTTTTCGGGTCGGTCACGTCGACACCGGTACAATTCTTCGGCGGACCTTCATGGGCGATCCACAAGATGCGCCGGCCCTTGCTCGTCACTTGCAGGGCCATGCCTTCGCCAACGCCGCCAAAGCCACCCAGGGTGTTTTGCGAAATCAGGCTCATGTTTTTTGAAAGTGTGTCGGACATGACGCTTTTCAGACCCCCGATTGAATTTATGTCGCTGTCATTGTTTGAACGGAATTCTTACAATGCAAATATCCATCCAGGGAAAGCCTAAAGGAATCCCCGAATGCCGGATACAGGCACCGACCCCAAACCGAACAGGATACCGGTTTCGGTCATAACCGGCTTTCTCGGCAGTGGCAAAACGACCCTGCTCAATCATCTGGTCAACCAAAAGGGCATGCAATCGACAGCCGTGATCATCAACGAATTTGGCGAGGTCGGGCTGGACCATGTTTTGGTGGAATCGGCGATCGAGAACATCCTGCTGCTTGAAAACGGCTGTATCTGCTGTTCGGTTCGCGGTGACCTGGTCGACACCATTTGCGATCTGTTCGCCAAGGTCCAGAACGCTCAGATACCGGATTTTACCCGAATACTGATCGAGACCACGGGCCTGGCCTATCCCGGCCCCATCGTGCAAAGCCTGCAATGTGATGAAGCAATTATACACCGATGCCGTCTCGACTGCGTCATTGCCATGGTCGATGGCGTCCAGGGCGCGGCGCAAATAACGCAATACGAGGAGGCGGCAACGCAAATCGCCCAGGCCGATATTGTCCTTCTCAGCAAATCCGATCTTGCCGCGGAAGACTCTGTGGAGCAATT
>CALZIL010000072.1:13726-15092 GCA_945787495.1 uncultured Afifella sp.
CATCATCATGGTTCAAATGGCGAGCATCGTCATGGCGACATCATGACCTGCTCATTGCTCCACGAGGCGCCTCTCGATGAGGCCCGATTACGCAACTGGCTGACGATGATCTTTTCGCTGAGACCCCATGAGATACTCAGGCTAAAGGGTTTTGCCAGGCTGTCGCATTCCGACGAACCTCTATTCATTCAGGCCGTCGGCAGCATTGTCAGCCCGTTTGAATGGCTCGATGAATGGCCCGACGAGAAACCGGAAACCCGGCTGGTCCTCATTTTCAAGGGCATGTCCCCACAAGCCGTGAAAAAGAGTTTCGAGCGCCATGTGCTGACATAGGTCATCCGCTGTTCCGGTCGACCGCAGCAGGCGACAAGCAGCCCGATATCATACCGTAATACGAGGATCGTTTGTCACGGCTCCCAGATGCGACCGGTTCTGCTAGAAATCGAAAAAATCGGAACAGTTCGGCACCGGTGCCGATGAAGCAATTGCGGCGGCGGAATCGGCCAATAGCGCCGTTGTCGCCGGCGCCATGGTGCCGGCGCTGGCCCTCGGCATTCCCGGTTCGGGCGCCATCGCCGTCCTGATCGGCGTCTTGATCAGCAAGTATATCGTGCCGGGTCCGACCTTGTTCACCGACAACGGCCCCTTGGTCATGGCAATTTTCATCGGCCTGATCGTCTGCAATCTGTTCCTGCTCTTATGCGGTATTGCCGGCATCGGGTATTTTGCCAAGATCATCGAAGTTCCCGGCCGGATTCTCGGGCCGTTTGTCATGGTGATGCAGCTTATCGGCGCCTATGCCCACAGCAACAAAATTGCCCATTCCGCCATGGTTATCCTCCTTGGCGGGCTGGCTTACTGGATGGATAAATTCAGGTTTTCGACCATTCCCGTCATCCTCGGCTTCGTCATGGGTCCGATCATTGAGGAGAATCTCAACCGGGCGATGGTGATACATCTGGGCGATATTGTCGCCGTTATCGGGCGTCCGATAACATTGTTCATATTGTTTCTGGCTATCATCACGGCCTATGCGGCCTTTCGCCGTAGCAAGCGGTATTAAGCGTCTTGGTCTGGCGCGTAGCCTGGATTGGGGCTTGATGCCAGGCGCAACTGATGCGGCCACACGAGCTGGCATGGTGCCGGCACACGGTCATCAGCAGGCGCGCAATATTGACATAAGTGATTTGAAATATTGGCGCACCCGACAGGATTCGAACCTGTGACCTCTGCCTTCGGAGGGCAGCTAAAGCGAAGGTATAACGTTTCGCATAGGCCGGTTGGTGAGCACTTCGGTAGCAGAAAATGTATTGAATATGAGGCAGTTATACCAACGGCAGTGATTTCTGACTCACATGGAATTCCC
>CALZIL010000073.1 GCA_945787495.1 uncultured Afifella sp.
GGCTCTCCAGATTGAGCCAGTCATGCCAAGTCAGGTTGAAGACGCGACTGTCGCCGTCAAGCCCGGTCGCCGCAAGCTCCGCCCGCAGCCCCGCCAGCGTTTCCAATCCCTTTTGCAACCCATCGGCGGTGCGGGTGACGCCGACATGATCCCACATGACGTCGAGCAGGCGGTCGCGCAGGTCGTTGAGGTCTGCCGGTTTTTCCTCGAACGGTCTCAACGCCCGGTCGATCGCGTCGTTGATTTGCTCCTCGTCCGGATCCGGCAGCGCCGACTCCGCCGTCACGTGCTGGGCCATGGTATCGCCGGCGATGCCGCCAAAAACCGTCGAGTTGGCCACGCCATTGCCGCCGAGCCGGTTGGCACCATGGGCGCCGCCGGCATCCTCGCCGGCGACAAAAAGGTTCGCCATGCCGGTGCTCGTATCGGGCTCACAAACCACGCCACCCATCAGATAATGAGCGGTGGGGACGACCTCGACCAGGCCGCCGGCGAGATCGAAACCGCAATCGGCGCAGCGTTTGACCATGCCGGAAAACTGCTTGGCCACCTCGGCCGGTCCGAGATGGCTCATCTTGATATAGACGCCGCCATTCGGCGTCGTCTTGCCGGCAAGCATCTCCGCATAAATGGCGCGGCTGACGATATCGCGCGTGGCGCGCTCGCCCTTTTTGTCATAGTCGAACATGAAGCGCTCGTTGCGGCCGTTGATGAGGTGCCCGCCGGCGCCGCGCAGGCCCTCCTCCAAAACTGTGCCGGTCATGCGCGTATCCGATCCGGCCAGTAGCCCGGTCGGGTGAAACTGCACCATTTCCATGTCGCGCAAGGGCAAGCCGGCGCGCAGGGCCATGGCGAGCCCGTCCATGGACTTGTCGCCGGACGGCGTGTGGTAGCGATACATGGTCGGCCCGCCGCCGGTCGCCAGAAGCACAGCCCGGGCGCGGACAAAGCGGAATTCGCCGGAGCGCATATCGATCATCAGGACACCGGCCAGCGCCGCGCCGGAGCGATCCGGGATCAAGGCGATCGCCCGGTGCTCCTCCATCCGCTCCACCGGCAGCGCCATCACCTGTTCCATCAGCCGGCCGATGATCTCGATGCCGGTCAGGTCGCCCTTGTGCACCGTCCTGTCGAAGGTCTGACCGGCAAAGGCCTTGCCGTGCAGCGTGCCGTCAGCGTTGCGGTCGAAGAAGCAGCCGACCTCGTTTTCAAGCTCACGGATGCACTCCACAGCCGTCTTGCACAAGGTCCAGGCCATATCCTGGTGCGGCAGCCATTTGCCGCCATGAATGGTGTCCATGAAATGGCGTTCGACGGAATCGCCGGGCGCAAAGGCGACGTTGTAGCCGCCCTGAACCATGCGCGTGCAGCCGGATTTTCCGATGAGACCCTTGACGGCAAGTGTCACCGAAAGGTCCGGATTTGCCTGCTTGGCGTGCAGGGCAGCAAACAGGCCGGCGCCGCCCGATCCGAGGATTAAAATATCGGTGTCGTGGCGTTCAAGCTTCATGCGCCGGCACTCAACAAAAAACCGCAGGCGATAAAAAATCCGCCGGCCAGCGATGCGGCGGCATAGGTCTTCTGGCGCGGGCTCCAAGCCAGAAACTCCAGCGCCAGCAGGCGCAGGCCGCCGAACATGTGGACGGCCAGCAGGAAGACGAGGCCGAACTCGGCCAGTTTCACGACGGGATTTTCCGTCAGGACAAGGAAGCCGTCCAAATCCTCCGCGCCATCAATTGCCAGGCCCAGCACGAGAAAATGCGCCGGCAGAAACAGTGACAGAAGAAGGCCCGAGACCCGATGCAAGGCAAATGCGAGCCACAGCGGATGGTTGCGATGGCCGCCGATCATGACGCTACCACTGCAAAGACGGCGCGCAGACCAAGCAGAGCCAACACCGCTGCAACGGCAATCGTCACGACATCAAGTGTCCGCCGCGAACCGCCGAAGGTCTCAAATCCGATTGTCCGAAGGCCGATCGCCGCGTGGACGGATGCAGCGATGACGAAAAGGCTGTAAAAACCGCCCCAGACCCAGCTTCCTCTCGTCCGCGACAGGATTTCCGCAGCGTCGAAACCGCCGCGCACGGCAAAAATGATGACGGCGAGATGAATCAGGACCAGCGGCGCCATCACGATGGCCGTTGCCCGCTGGAGAAGGAAGAGCCTGGCATCCAGCATGGATTACAGCTCCCCCTTAAGCACTGCGCGCACGGCCATGCGCTTCAGCCCGGCGATTGCGGCGGTCGGGTTGAGGTCGTTCGGGCAGAACGTCATGCAGCTCTGGTGACTGTGGCAATTGTGGCATCCGTCGCCGGCCGAGACCGCCCTCAGCCGCTCGCCGCCAGCGGTATCGCGGATATCGTTCATCAGCGTCCAGGCGCGGTTCAGCGCCGCCGGGCCGAGATAGTCCGGGTTCCACGCCACAACATCGCAGGCGGCGTAACAGATGGCACAATTGATGCATTCAATGCCGGCATCGGCGGTCTTGCGTTCTGGTGAATCCGGCCTGACCGGCTCAACGTCGTCGGTCCGGCTATCTTTGCCCTGAAACCGGCCTTCCGCCTTCTGCCATTTGTCAAAGAACGGCGCCATGTCGGCGACCAGATCCTTGATGATGGGCATGTTGCGCAAGGGTTCGACCGTCAGCCGGCCGTTTTTCGTAAACTGGCCAGCATGGGTGCGGCAGGTCCAGCGCGGCACGCCATTGACCGTCATGGCGCAGGAGCCGCACATGCCGACGCGACAGGCGAAGCGGTAACTCAGCGTGCTATCGATGTTGCGCTGGATATGGGTGACGATATCGAGAATGGTCTGGTTGTCGCGGACCGGCACGTCATAGCGCACAAGGCCGCCCGACGATCCCTGGCCACGCCAGAGCGATACCGCGATCATCTCACCCGGCGGCTCATGCGTATCTGAGTTGGAGCCGTCGGGCCCGCTGACCATATCCCGCCTTTCGTCTCCCGGAGAATACCGGGGCGCGACGTCATTAATGACACATATCGCTGTCCGGCAAGACCGGCCCGGGAAAACGGATCACAACACACCCGGAATCCATCGTTTCACACGCACTGTGTAGTCAATGAACTCCCGCCCGAACATGGCCGTGAGATGCGCTTCATCGCCCCGCACGCGGCGCTGATACCAGGGAATATGGACGGCCAGAAGAGCCAGCGCCGCCAGCGACCAAAAGGTGATCGCAAGGCCAGTCATGAAAATGAGATGGCCGAGATACATCGGGTTGCGGGTATAGGCATAAATGCCGCTATCGACGATGCGCTCCGGCGGGTTGCTCAGCCCCGGTCCGCCACCGCCCATCCTCGTGCGGTATTGGCCGCTCAGGCGATATTGCAGGTAGCCCCAGACAAGAAACGGCAATCCCCAGGGCACGAAGACCAGATCGCCGCGCCTAACCAGAAACTCAAATGCGAGGATGCAGACCGGATAAAGCACGAATGTCCGGCGGGACGTGCTTTTGAGCCAACGCCGAAGGGTGCGGGGGCGTTTGGATTCGGCACTCATGAAATTCTGGTAAGGCGCGACCCTGGCGGCGTCAAACCGCCGGCGCTTTCGTCACCGCTTCTTGCGTCTGCCCTCATAAGGATTCCTGTCGCGGCGGACCATCAGGCGGATCGGCACGCCGGCAAGGCCGAACTCCTCGCGCAGGCCGTTGACCAGATAGCGCCGGTAAGCTTCCGGCAGAGAGTCCGGCCGGGAGCAGGACAGGAAAAAGGTCGGCGGCCGGGTCTTGGACTGGGTCAGGTATTTCAGCCGCAAACGGCGGCCGGCGGCGGCCGGCGGGGGATGGCGGACGGTGACCATTTCCAGCCAGCGGTTGAGTCGCGCCGTGGCAATGCGCGTATCCCAGATGCGGTGAGTCGTCAGGACCGCTTCCATCAGTTTGTCGAGGCCATTGCCGGTGATGGCGGAGATCGGCACCATCGGCACGCCGCGGATCTGCGCCAGGGTTTCACCCAGATCGGCATGCAGCTCGGCCAACCGCGCCTGCGGATTTTGCACCAAGTCCCATTTGTTCAGCGCCAGCACCAGCGCCCTGCCTTCCTCGGCGACGAGATCGGCAATCTGCAGGTCCTGCTTTTCCAGTGGCGCGGTGGCGTCCATCATCAGAATCACCACCTCGGCAAAGCGGATGGCGCGCAGGGCGTCGGCGACCGAAAGCTTTTCCAGTTTGTCGGTGACGCGCGCCTTGCGGCGAATGCCGGCGGTATCGAACAGGCGGAACGGCTTGTTTTGCCAAGTCCAGTCGACGGCGATGGAGTCGCGGGTGATGCCGGCTTCCGGACCGGTCAGGAGTCGCTCCTGGCCGATCATCTTGTTGATCAGCGTCGATTTTCCGGCATTGGGTCGGCCGACGACGGCGATATTCACCGGCTTGCCGTAGCGGCTCGTTTCGCCGCCCTCCCCGGCTGCTTGCCGTGCCACGCCGACAGCATCGAGGATCGCATCACAAAGATCGGGCAGGCCAAGGCCGTGCTCGGCGGAGATCGCCACCGGCTCGCCGAAGCCGAGCGAAAACGCCTCATAAAAGCCGGCATCAGAAGCGCGGCCTTCCGCCTTGTTGGCGATGAGGATCAGCGGCTTGCCGGCGGTGCGGGCGAGCGCGGCAAAATGCTCATCGAGCGGCGTGACGCCGGCGCGGGCATCAATCATGAACAGGACGAGATCGGCTTCGGTAATCGCCGCATCGGTCTGGGCGCGCATGCGGCCGGCGAGCGTCTCGTCGGCGGCGTCTTCCAGCCCGGCGGTATCGATGATGCTGACGCTCAGATCATCGATCCTCGCCTCGCCCTGGCGGCGGTCTCGGGTAACTCCAGGACGGTCATCGACCAGCGCCAGCCGGCGGCCGACCAGGCGGTTGAACAGCGTCGATTTGCCGACATTGGGCCGGCCGATAATGGCAATGGTGACGGGCATAGGCGGCCCTTGTATATTCCTGCGCGATACCCGGCGATGGACTAGCGCAGGGCCGACAGGCTGCCGTCGCCGGCAAGCACGTAGAGCCGGCCACCGGCCGCCGTCGGCTTGATGAAGGCCGGGCCGGGAAGCTTGCGGTCAGAGAGGATCTGTCCGGTTGCCGGTTCGACGGAAATCAACTTGCCGTCATTGGAAACCGCCCACAATTTGTTGCCGGCAAGCATTGGACCGGCCCAGACGGAAAAGAATCTTTTTTTGCGAACGACCGGCAGTCTGGTGCTCCAGAAGGCTTTGCCGGTAGAGCGGTTGAGAGCCACCAGATTGTCGTCAAGATCAATCAGGAAGACGGAATTGCCGGAAACGGCCGGGGTATAGGCGCTGCCGACATTTTCCTCCCACAGCCTTTCGCCGTTCGACAATTTGACGGCGATGGTCCGCCCGGAGACGCCGGTGGCGAAAACGGTACCATCGGAAATGACCGGACTGGCGGAGACATCGGAAAGGCCCGACACAGCGGAGGTGCGGACGGCGCGGATGACGGTATCGGACCATTTCGGATCACCGCTCGCGGTGTCAAAGGCTATCACCTCGCCGGACGAATAGGGCACCACCACAATATTGCCGGAAACGGCCGGACTGGCGGCGGACAGAACGCCGGCGGTTTCGGGAATGCCGGCATAGGTCCAGGCTTCACCGCCGTCGGCGATGTTGACCGCATGCAAGACGTTGGAAACGGTAACGACATAGACCTTGCCGCCGGCAGCGGTCGGCGCGCCGCGCGCCGGTTCCCGCAAATCGTAGGTCCAGGCCCGGCCGCCGGTCGCCGCATCGAGCGCCACCAGTTCGCCATAGCCGGTGGCCGCCACAATGACATTGCCGGCAGCCGCAATGCCGCCGCCCGTCGTCAGGCTGTTCTCGCCTTCCGGCTTCAGGGAAACGCTCCACTGGCGCCCGCCGGCGCCGGCAAGCGCCGTCACCGTGCCGCCGGCATCATAGACATAATAACGGCCGCCGACGGTGAGCGGCGGAGCGGAAGCGCGCACGCCCTTCTTGGCGACTTTCGCCGAAGTCTTGGCGCGCCAGAGTAATGCGCCGTCGCCGCCGGAAAGGCTGACATTGCCCGGCGCGTTGGCGGCATTGCCGCCCGGTTGCGACCAGTCGGACAGGGCGACATTAGCGCTGATTGAGGCGCTGCTACCGGAAAGGGTAGCGCCGGCCAGGGCATCGCCGGTATTGGCCAGGACCGACCGCCGGTCGCCGGGCATGATGTCCTCGCCGCGATTGAACGGATTAAGGTTGCCGATCTGGTCGGCAACAGAACAGCCGGCAAGGCCGAGCATCAGGCCAGCCATCGCCAGTGCGCAAGAAAACGGATTATATTTTAACGTCATATCCTTGCCCCGACCGGGTTTTTGTCACTTGCCTGAACACTCATTGGACCGTCTTGGCCGGCATCTGTCCGTCGATCAATGACAGCATCAGACCGGCCCGGTTTCTGGCGTCGGCCGGCGCCTCGACATCGGACTGGATTGTCGCGAAGCGCTCGCGCGCGCCGGTCAGGTCGCCACTGGCATATGCGGCCGTGCCCAGGATTTCGCGCGCCGCATGGCGCCAGGGATTGCCGGCCACAGCCAGGCCCTCAACCCGACTCCCAGCGCCATCAAGGTCGCCGGTATCAAGGGCTATCAAAGCGGCGCGCAGCCTTGCAAGATCGCGGATCGTCTGGTCCGCACCGCTATTGTCGGCGATTGCGTCAAAACCGCTCATGGCAGTGCTTGTGTCGCCAGATTGCGCCGCCAATGCGGCAGCCCGCAGGCGCGCCAGCATGGCATAGCCGCCCGGACCGCTTGTCGCGATGTCCGCAAGCGCCAGCCGGGCCATTTCCGTATCCTCGCCATCGATCGATTGCAGTGCCGCCAGATAGCGGTCTCCGGCCTCGGCCGCCTGCTTTTCCTGCCACCAGACCCAGCCATTATAACCGGCGGTGATGGCGACGACGGCGACGCAGACGGCAATGATCAGCGTGCCGAAGCGCTTCCACAGCGCCGTGAGCTGGTCACGCCGTAATTCCTCATCGACTTCGCGTATGAACTGGTCGGTTGTGCGGTCGTCGTTGGCCATGAAGTCTTTCTGGGTGGTCTTGATCTGGACGTCGTCGGATGGCGCAATGCGCCGTGTCCGCCACCGTCATGGTTTGGATGGTCGTATCGGGGCGGCAGCCTGTTTTCAACCGCCTCGCTCAGCGATCCCGGCGGGCGGCGCGGACCCTAACGACTTCGCCCCCGTTTCGCAACGCCGCAAACAGCCGTCCATCAGTCCTTTTTCGGTTTGTAGACATGGTCCGGTCCGGGGAACGATCCATCGCGCACCGCCTCGGTATAGGCCTTGACGGAATCCTCGATGTGATCGCGCAGCGAGCCGAATTTCTTGACGAATTTCGGCACCCAGTCGTTGAGGCCAAGCATGTCTTCGAGCACCAGGATCTGACCGTCGCAGGCGGGCGAAGCGCCGATGCCGATGGTCACGGTCGGAATCGATTCAGTGATGCGGCGGGCGACCGGTTCGATGATGCCTTCCATAACGATGGCAAAGGCGCCTGCATCGGAAATGGCACGGGCATCGGCTTCGACCACAGCCTGGCCCTCATCGCCCCTGCCCTGTACGCGGAATCCACCCATCGTGTTGACGGCCTGCGGCGTCAGGCCGACATGGCCCATGACCGGGATGCCGCGCTGGACCAGAAAGGCGGTGGTTTCAGCCATATGTGTGCCGCCTTCCATCTTGATGGCACCGGCCATGGTTTCCTTCAGGATGCGCGAGGCGTTGCGGAAGGCCTGCTCAGGGCTTTCCTCATAGGAGCCGAACGGCATGTCGACGACCACGAGCGCCTTTGTCGAACCCCGCATGACGGCGTGACCCTGCAGGATCATCATCTCCAGCGTTACCGGAACGGTCGTCTCAAGGCCGTGCATGACCATGCCGAGCGAATCGCCGACAAGGATGAAATCGCAATATTGATCGACGATGCCGGCGGTGTGGGCATGATAAGCGGTCAGCGAAACGATCTTGTCTCCGCCCTTGCGGCCGGCAATATCGACGGCAGTGAGCCGCCGGGTCTTTGCCTGTGCGGACATGGCTCTATCCTTTCCCGAATACGCTGACGCCGATCAGCCATTCATGCAGACCCCAGACGAAAGCGGCCCACAATGCGATGCCGACCGCGCCGGGAATGAGATCGTTGCGCCAGGGACCGGCAATGCGCACCGTGCCGGCCTGCCGGTCGCGGCGCTTGGCGGCGGAAAAATCGGCGACCGCCCAGGCCAGGATCGAGCCGAACAGGATGATATCGGCCAGGGTGCCGTTGGACATCAGATGGGCGATGGCCCAGACCTTGGCAGCGAGCACCATCGGGTGGCCGAGCCGCGCCGTGACCGGGCCGACCGGCCCGGCGTTCTGCGCGGCGAGAAAAAAGGCGACGGCGTTCAGCGTCAAAGTTACGTGCCGCAGCCAGAGCGGCGGATCCCAGATCGGCACGGGCGCCTCGCGCGCCAGGCCATAACCCCAGACGATGAGGACAAGACCGGCCAGCGCGATCACCGTATAAATTCCCTTCCAGACATTCTCGCCGCGCGCGGCGATCTGCCCGGCACGCCAGTCGTCGGCAAAAACGCGCACCGAATGCGTGCCCAGAAAAAGCACCAGGCCAGCGATCATGACAAACATGGCAACGTCCTTTAGCGAATTGATCCGCCTGTGAAGAACGGGCTAGCCTAGCGGCGCAATGGACGCAAGGCGGCGGCGCAATGCGGGCCTGACAAGCGGCAATTGCTGAATCGGTGGAATCACATGGCAATCGATCCTGACGCGGCGCGTGAACGGCTGATGGCGGTAAAGCGCGAGCTGGAAGCACTGTCGGCGCTTTCTGAGGACGATCGGGCTGCCGTGACGCTTGACCAGCAGGCCGTCGGCCGGCTGTCGCGCATGGATGCCATGCAGCAGCAGGCGATGGCCCAGGCGGCGGAACGGGCCCGCACCCGCGACCTGCAGCGCATCGACGCGGCCCTCAGACGCATTGAGGACGGCGAATACGGCTATTGCTCCGAATGTGGCGAGGAAATTGCCGAAAAGCGCCTGGCCGTCGATCCGATAGCGAATTTATGCGTCACCTGTGCCGGGCGCGGTGATCCCGCGTAGCGATCCTTCAAGTGCCCTGAACCTTTTTTCCTCCCCGCGCGTCTGATGATTACAGAGCAAGGGAGAGACCGACATGTTCGCCACGCCAACCAATCCGATCGTCGCCATCGCCGCTCAGGCCAGGACCGCCGAAGACCGCGCCGCCGCAACCCGGCTTCGCGCCGAGCGCATCGAGCGCGAACGCGCCGCATATTTCCGCAGCCGCGCCAATACCGCTCAGACCCCTGGCGCCACGGCGCTTCCGGCGGTCGCCACGATCCACTGACAGCACGTTTCTCGGGTTACCCCAGGCCGGCTCGCGCTCCTTCACAGCGCAGCCGGCTATCCCGTTTCCGGCTCGCCAAAGTTACAGCACAACGCGCTTTCCATTATCCGGCATCCGACATAGGTTGAGCGTTTGTGCAAGGATTCCTTGCGGCAGGACCGAAACGAAACAACGGGGGAGGACACCATGACCATTTACATCACACAGGGCCGCTACACCGATCAGGCCATCAAGGGTTTCGTCGCCAAGCCGGATGACCGCGCCGCGGCAGTCCGCAAGCTGATGAAATCCGCCGGCGGCAAAATGATCGCCTATTACGTCACGCTGGGCGAATACGACTTCCTGGTGATCAGCGAAGGCAAGGACCTGACAAGCATGATGAGTGGCCTGATCGCGGCGGCGGCCGGCGGCGGCGTCACCGGTCTGAAGACCACCGTCGCCATGACCACGGTGGATGCGAAGAAAGCCATGGCCGGAGCCAAGAAAGCCGGCGCCGGGTTCCGCTCCGCCGGCAAGTGAGGCGGCGGGTCGCGGTCCTCGGGTTTTTTGAATTTCCACTTTTGAATTCAAATGGGCGATGTGCTCTCCTTCAGCCGGCACGCAATGGCCGGATGAAGGAGCAGCACAATGGTTGCCGATGCGACACTGACGGAAATGCTTGCCCGGTTTTTCGGGCTTTACATGCTGGCCGCGGGAATCCGCGTGGCGCTGAACAGCGACGACATGTTCAAAATGATAGAGGAGATGCGGCAAAGCGCCTTCGCCTTCTATCTGGGCGGGCTGATCGCCTTTGCCATCGGCGCGGTGATCGTCAGCCTGCACAATGACTTTTCAGGACCCCTGGCGATCTTTATTACGCTGATCGGTTGGGTGGCGCTTGCCGAAGGCGTCATCATGCTGGCCTTCCCCAAGGTGATGCAGTCTTTTGCCGACAAGATGATCAGCCTGATCGGTTCCGGCAAAGCATGGGGCATCGGCGTTGCGGTGCTCGGCGCGGTGCTGCTGGTTCTCGGATTCGCTTGAGTCTGCGGCGACCCGCCGGTGCTTGAGGAAGTCGTCATTGTCTGTGTTTTCCTGGCACTTGGCGGTATCCTGAAAGGCGCCACCGGCATGGGAACGCCGGTCATCGCGGTGCCGGCGCTGGCCGCCACTTTTGACGTGCCTTTCGCCATCGCCATTCTGGTCATGCCCAATATCGCCACCAATGGCTGGCAGATTTTCCAGCACAGGACCGCGCTGGGCAGCGTGCCGTTTCTCAAGCGCTTCGTCATCGCCGGCTGCATCGGCGCGCTGATCGGCACATTGCTTCTGATCGAGCTTCCCGGCGATGTGCTGTCGCTGTGGCTGGCGGTGATCGTCGTTGTCTATATCGGCCTCCGCCTGGTCCACCCGGCATGGCAGGTGACGCCGCAACAGGCGCTTGCCGCTTCGCCGCCGATCGGGCTGCTATCGGGCATCCTGCAGGGCGCAACCGGCATTTCGGCGCCGGTCAGCGTCACCTTTCTCAGCGCCATGCAACTGCCCCGGCCGCAATTCATCATTTCCGTCTCATCGCTGTTTATCGGTTTTTTCGCCGTCCAGGCGCCGACGCTGGCAATCTCCGGCATCCTGACATGGGAGCGCCTGTTGCTCAGCGCGCTGGCCGTGCTGCCGATCGGCGCGGCCATGCCGGTCGGCGCCTGGCTGGCGCGCACGCTTAACCCGCAGACCTTCGACCGCCTGGTGCTCACCTTCCTGGCCGCAATGGCGGCCAAGCTGATTTACGATGCCGGTCTGTTCGGGTGATT
>CALZIL010000074.1 GCA_945787495.1 uncultured Afifella sp.
GGGACAGACGGCGATGGCCTGCCGGTTACGGTCAAGAGGATCGACGATATCGGCCGCTTCAAGGTCGCCAAGGTGGAGCTCTCCGGCGTGCCGCTTGCCATCGTTGCCGATGAGGACACGGTGATCGACGGCGACAAGGCCCGCATCGTCTTCGATCCGGACCATGTGCATATCTATGCCGACAGCCAGCTTGTGGAAGGCGCCAGGTTATGAACAAGACCTGGAACAACAGGGCCTGGTTCATGGTGCTGCCGGTGCTGGCGCTGGTCGCCTTCAACGCCGTCATCCCGCTGATGACCGTCGTCAACTATTCCGTTCAGGAAACCTTCGGCAACAACATCTTCTTCTTTGAAGGGGTGAAATGGTTCCAGGAGGTGCTGCATTCAGAGCGCTTCCACGCCGCGCTGCTACGCCAGCTCGCCTTTACCGGCACGATACTCTTGATTGAAATTCCGCTCGGCGTGGCGATTGCGCTGACCATGCCGCGCCAGGGTCCGTGGGTGTCGGTCTGCCTCGTCCTGATGGCCCTGCCGCTGCTTATTCCGTGGAATGTCGTCGGCGCCATCTGGAACATCTTCGCGCTGCCCGACATCGGGCTTCTCGGCCGCACGCTGAACGGTATGGGCTTTGACTACAATTATACGCGGCAGCCCTTCGCCGCCTGGTTCACCCTGATCCTGATGGATGTCTGGCACTGGACCTCGCTGGTCGTGCTTCTGGCCTATGCGGGCCTGAGCTCGATCGCCGAGCCTTATTACCAGGCGGCCAGGATCGACAGCGCCTCGCGCTGGGCGGTGTTCCGCTACATCCAGCTGCCGAAAATGAAACGCGTCCTGACCATCGCCGTGCTGCTGCGCTTCATGGACAGTTTCATGATCTACACCGAGCCGTTTGTGCTCACCGGCGGCGGGCCCGGCAATTCAACGACATTGCTGTCGATCGACCTGGTCAAGATCGCCCTCGGCCAGTTCGACCTTGGCCCGGCGGCGGCCATGTCGATCATCTATTTCCTGATCGTCCTGCTTTTGAGCTGGGTCTTCTACACCTTGACGATGCGCGACGAGGACCAGTCATGAAGCGGCTGAGCTGGCTGGTGCCGGCCTTCTACATCTTCTTCCTGATGCTGCCGATCTACTGGCTGTTGAACATGTCGTTCAAGACGACGAACGAGATCCTCGGCTCGTTCACGCTGTGGCCGGTCAACTTCACCGTCGAAAATTATGTCGCGATCTTCACCGACCCGACCTGGTATAACGGCTACATCAACTCGCTGGCCTATGTCAGCATCAACACGGTGATTTCCGTATCGGCCGCTCTGCCCGCCGCCTATGCGTTCTCGCGCTACCGCTTCCTCGGTGACAAGCATTTGTTCTTCTGGCTTTTAACCAACCGCATGGCGCCGCCGGCTGTCTTCGCGCTGCCGTTCTTCCAGCTCTATTCGGCGATGAACCTGTTCGACACCTATATCGCGGTGGCGCTGGCCCATTGCCTGTTCAACATTCCGCTGGCGGTATGGATCCTGGAAGGTTTCATGTCGGGCGTGCCCAAGGAGATCGACGAGACCGCCTATATCGACGGCTATTCCTTCTCCAGGTTCTTTGTGAAGATTTTCATGCCGCTGATCGCCTCGGGCATCGGCGTTGCGGCGTTCTTCTGTTTCATGTTCTCCTGGGTCGAGCTGCTTTTGGCGAAAACGCTGACATCGGTGGCGGCAAAGCCGATTGCTGCCGTCATGACCCGGACCGCGAGCACTTCCGGTTATGAACTCGGTCTGCTGGCGGCGGCCGGCGCGCTGACCATCATACCGGGCGCCGTGGTGATCTATTTCGTCCGCAATTACATCGCGAAAGGTTTTGCGCTGGGCCGGGTCTGAGACCGGCCGGCGCGCGTTAAGGGGTAAGACAATGGGCCTTTCATGGATGGCATGGACCTGGCAGACGGCGATGTTCTTCGCCTTCATCCTGGCCGCTTTGACCGCCATGACGCTTTGGGAATGGCGCGTGCCGGGCGGCGCGCCGCGGCGGGGCATTCTCGGCCTCGATACGACACGCGGTGACCGGCTGTTCATATCGCTGCTTGGCAGCGCCTACATCCATCTTGCCTGGCTCGCTCTTTTCGGTCCGCCTCTGTTGACGGCCACAATAGTTTCGGTGATCTTCGCCGTTGCGGTTTTCCGCTGGGTTTGAGGGGGTCGCCGTCATGAATCGCTGCCGGCTTGTTCGAGGTGCCTCATCACCAGGTTCTTCGTCCGGCCGTCGGCGTGTCATCGGTGCGGAACGCTATCGAAACGAGAATGATTTCGTGAAGCACCAAAATGGATTTTTTGTAACTGCAACCAGGATGGGAGAAACGCAATGCGAATGCGATTAATGGCAACCGCCGCCGCGCTGGCGATGGTCTGGCTGCCCGGCCAGAGCCTGGCCGGAATGGCCGAGGCGGAAAAATGGGTCAATGATGAATTCCAGCCTTCCACGCTCTCCAAGGACGAGCAGATGAAGGAGATGGATTGGTTCATCAACGCCGCCAAGCCGTTTTCCGGCATGGAGATCAATGTCCTTTCGGAAGGCATTCCGACGCATAGTTATGAATCGGAAACGCTGACCAAGGCGTTCGAGGAAATCACCGGCATCAAGGTGAACCACCAGATCCTCGGCGAAGGCGAAGTGGTTCAGGCGGTTCAGACGCAGATGCAGACGAACCGCAACCTCTACGACGCCTATATCAACGATTCCGACCTGATCGGAACCCACTCACGGCTTCAGCTGGCGGTCAATCTGACCGACTGGATGGCCGGCGATGGCGCCGATGTGACCTTGCCGACGCTCGACGTCGACGACTTCATCGGCAAGTCCTTCACCACCGGGCCGGACGGCAAGCTCTACCAGCTGCCCGACCAGCAATTCGCCAATCTCTATTGGTTCCGCAAGGACTGGTTCGACCGGGAAGATCTGCAAGCCAAGTTCAAGGAAAAATACGGTTACGATCTCGGCGTGCCGGTCAACTGGTCGGCTTACGAGGACATCGCTGAATTCTTCACCGAAGACGTGAAGGAGATCGACGGTGTGCGGATCTATGGCCACATGGACTACGGCAAGCGCGCGCCGGATCTCGGCTGGCGCATGACCGATGCCTGGCTGTCGATGGCCGGCACCGGCACAAAGGGTGTGCCGAACGGCGTGCCGATCGACGAGTGGGGCATTCGCATGGAAAAGGGTTCGTGCAACCCGTCCGGCGCCAGCGTCAGCCGCGGCGGCGAAGCCAACGGTCCGGCTTCGGTCTACGCGATCCGCAAATGGGACGAGTGGCTCAGGAAATACGCCCCTCCAGGCGCTGCCAGCTATGACTTTTACCAGTCGCTGCCGGCGCTCAGCCAGGGCAACGTCGCCCAGCAGATCTTCTGGTACACGGCCTTTACCGCCGACATGGTCAAGCCGAAGTCGGAGGGCAACAATACCGTCGATGACAACGGCGTCCCGCTGTGGCGGATGGCGCCGAGCCCGCACGGCCCGTACTGGAAGGACGGCCAGAAGCTCGGCTATCAGGACGCCGGCTCGTGGACGCTGTTCAAGTCGACGCCTGTCGACCGGCGCAAGGCGGCCTGGCTCTACGCCCAGTTCGTCGTCTCAAAGACGGTGTCGCTGAAAAAGAGCCATGTTGGCCTGACCATCATCCGCGATAGCGACATCCGGCACGAGAGCTTTACGGAACGCGCGTCCAAACTCGGCGGTCTTGTCGAGTTCTACCGCTCGCCCGACCGCGTGCAATGGTCGCCGACCGGCATCAACGTTCCCGATTATCCCAAGCTGGCGCAGATCTGGTGGCAGCAGATCGGTGACGTGAACTCCGGTGCCTTCACCCCGCAGCAGGCGATGGACCGTCTTGCCGCGGAGATGGACGTCACCATGGCCCGCATGCAGGCCGTGGACGAGCAGGCCAATATCTATGGCGGCTGCGGCCCGCGTCTCAACGAGGAGAAGGATGTCTCTGAATGGCTCGGCAAGGCGGATGGCCCGAAGGCCAAGCTGGAGAACGAGAAGCCGCAGGGCGAAACCGTCAATTACGACGAACTGGTCAAGCGCTGGCAGGCCAACTGACCGCCCGGCGTTGATCTGAGAAAATGAGTGGCCGGGGCAACTGCCCCGGCCATTTTTCTGACAGCGCGCCTTGAGCTTCTCGCCGCGCTCGTAAAGGCGCCGCCGGCGGGGCTAGCATTGGTTAGTGGTCCCTTGGTAGATTGCTGTCTGCATGTTGAAAGCCGCCCTGCGTCAACGCCTACCCACGATTCCGGACGTGACGAAGGGGGCGTTGTATATGACGGCCGCCGCCTTCCTTTTCTCGCTCATGAATACGCTTGTGCGGGTGGCATCAGCCGACTTGCCACCTCTGGAAGTCGCTTTTTTTCGCAATCTGTTCGCATTGATCTCAATGCTGCCATGGACGCTGTCGAGCGGGTTCCCCGGGTTGGACACCCGCCATCTCAAGCTTCACCTGGCGCGTGCCGTCATCGGCGTTTTCGCGATGGGGTTTTGGTTTACATCGCTCGCCCTTGTGCCGCTGGCGGACGCCGTGGCGCTCAATTTCACCATGCCGCTTTTTATCGTCGCTGGTGCCGCGGCCATCCTCGGGGAGAAAGTCGGACTGCGCCGCTGGAGTGCAACCGCCATAGGCTTTCTCGGCATGCTGGTGATCCTGCGGCCCGGGATTGCCGTTGTGTCCCCGGTCATGGTGCTCCCGGTTGCCGCCGCTGCCTTCATGGCGATATCCGTCCTGATACTCAAACACATGTCCGCCACGGTGCCCGCCGGGACCAGCGTGCTCTATATGAATTTGCTGATGACGCCATTGTCGCTCGTGCCGGCGGCTTTCGTTTGGGTATGGCCGCATTGGCAGGATTTATTCGTTCTTGCCGCACTTGGCCTCATTGCAATGCTGGCCCATCTTGCCCTGGCCCGCGCTCTTGCCGCGGCGGACGCCTCGGCGATCATGCCGTTCGATTATGCGCGCCTTCCCTTCATCGCGCTGTTTGCCTTTCTGCTGTTCGGGGAGGTTGCCGAAGTTTGGACATGGATCGGCGCCGCGATCATCGCCGGCTCGGCCTTCTATATCGCCCGGCGTGAAAGCGTCCTGGCCAGGAAAACAGACGCGACGTCGCCCATCGCGCCGGTCGCACCGGACCTGTGATCGGCAAGCACCCGATACGAAAGTCGGCGGCTGCGTCAAAACGCGACCGATGCCCGGTCGACAGCGCCCCGACGCCCTATTCCGCTTCGAACGGCTCAAGCCCTTGCGCCTCGCCCTCGGCGTTGGCCTTGACCTTTTCCACCCGCTATTGGGCGCTTGACGAACGTTTATGACGGTAGCCGATTAGGGCCGCTTCTGTTCGGTCCGAAAACGCTCCCGCATCTCGCCGAACCGTTGGACATAGCGCTCAAGACGGGCTGCGTCCTTCGGTAGGGAAAGAACGGGCTTACCCTTGCCGGTGACCATGACCTGATTGGCAGCTCCGCCTGCGCCGAAATCGAAATAGGGAGAAAAGTGAGCGCATTGAATGTGCGGCAGGGCGACGGACAGGCGGGCGTATTCCTCTGTCGGGAACTGGTTGCTGAGTTCGAGTTCGTCAAGCTGTTGAAGTCCGGCGACCGGCGCAAGTGATTGATCCCTGACGCCGATGGCCTTGAGGCTGAGCCCTCGCAATTTACGCAGTTGGCCGAGCGGCTTCAGGGTATCAGGTCTGAATGTACTCCACATGCCGCCCGACAGATCGAGAATTTCAAGATTTTTGAGTGCTGCAACAGGACCCAGGTCATGCACCTTGGGGCAATGGGAGAGGGCAAGAAGCCGAAGGTCTGTGAGTTTCTCAAGAAACGAAATATCAGTCACCTTGGTATTCCACCTGATCTCAAGTGCCTTTAGCTGCCGAAGACGCCCAAGCGGTGTCAGATCGGCAACACGCAATCCGTCGAAAAGCAGGTAAAGGGGATCAATCAGCGGCAGAATTTCGTTGAATTGGCGCTCGTTGACGTCACCGACCCAAAGCGCTTCGACAGATGGGAAATCGGCAAGCCGATCCATATTCTGCGTTTTCCCAAGGATGAAGAGTCGTGACGGCGGCTTTTTAAGGAGCGCAAGATCCTCGGTAACCGCCGGAGGCACTGTCAGCTGCATGGTAATGAGATCGTCTATGGCCATGGTCGTCGCACAATCCATCCCATGATAACGAAGATCAGTGTCCACGGCCCCCGAGTTTTCAATGACCGCTATCGGTACAAAACGGATATCTGGACGCCGGCATGCTTGTGTCCGCTTCCAGGACTAGCGGACATCGGCCTGCGGCAGGTCGATGCGCCGGATAAACGCCAGGGCGCGGTCAAAACCGGTGAATTTCGAACCGCGACTGACGCTCGGTCGTCTGCCCCCTCACTCCGCCTCGAACGGCTCGACGCCCTGCGCCTCGCCTTGCGAATTGGCCTTGACCTTTTCCACCCGCTCCTCGGCCTGGCGCAAAAGCGTCTCGCAGCGCGCTTTCAGTTTTTCGCCACGCTCGTAAAGGGCGACGGATTTTTCCAGTTCCACCTCGCCGCTTTCCAGCGCCTGGACGATCTTTTCCAATTCCTCAAGCGCCTTTTCGAAGCTCAGGCCATCGACCGAGTTGTCGCGCTTTTCTACCAAATCACTGCTCCTGTCGGTCCGAGTCTTAGGCCATCATCAGCTGGCGGATATGGGCCGCCGTCGAGGCCGCCAAGCCTTTCAGATCATAGCCGCCTTCCAGCAGCGAGACGACCCGGCCGGCGCAAAACTTGTCGGCAATGTCCATCAGCTTGCCCGTTGCCCAGGCAAAATCGGCCTCGTCGAGATTGATCTGCGCCAGCGGATCGCGGAAATGCGCATCGAAACCGGCCGAGATCAGGATGATGTCTGGCTTGAAACCGCTCACCGCCGGCAGGATGCGCTCTTCAAAGGCGGCGCGGAATTCCTCGCTGCCATCGCCCGGCGACAATGGCGCGTTGAAAATGTTGCCGACGCCGGTCTCCGAGAGCGCGCCGGTGCCCGGAAACAGCGGCATCTGATGGGTGGAGGCATAAAGCACGCTCGGATCGGACCAGAAGATGTCCTGCGTGCCATTGCCGTGATGAACGTCCCAGTCGACGATTGCAGCCCGCTCCAGGCCATGGGCGCTCTGCGCGTGGCGGGCGGCGATGGCGATGGAATTGAACAGGCAGAAGCCCATCGCCGTCGCGACTTCCGCATGGTGGCCGGGCGGGCGCACGGCGCAAAAAGCATGGGCCGCTTCCCCGCTCGCCACCGCATCGACGCCCCTGATGCCGGCGCCGATGGCGCGCAGGGCCGCTTCCCAGGAGCCGGGCGAGGCGGTCGTGTCGGCATCAATGCGGGTGAACCCTTCTTCCGGGATCGCCTGGTGGATTGCGATCCGGCCGTTCCGGATGGCCGACCGGCGTCAGGTGCTCAAGAAAGGCGGCATGATGAAGAAGCAGTGTCGTCACGGTGTTGATCTTGTTGGCCTCTACGGCATCTGACCGGCGCGGCCACGCCCCGTCAATGCTTTCCGGCCGCCGGACGACTTTTTTCGTCCAGTGTGGCAGCGCGGCGCAGCCGGTCGTTGATCGCTTCGCCCAGGCCGTGATCGGGGATCGGCATGGCGGCGATCATCTCCGCACCGCACGCGTCGAGCTCGTGCAGGGCGCCGAACAGGTTGGCGGCGGCCTGCGTCAAGTCGCCGGCCGGGCTGAGATTGCGCAGCATAACCGCCGTGCCGGCGCCTTTGGGCATGTCCGGGCCAAATGCTAGCAGCGCTTCGCCGGGCCGGACATCGGTTGCGTCAAGGCGCAGCGGCGTTTGCGGCGCATAATGGCTGGCCAGCATGCCGGGCGCCTCGACCTTGTCGCCGGTCGCAACGCGCTCAAGCTTTTCGCCGAGCACCGCCTCGATGGCCTCTACCTCAAGGCCGCCTGGACGCAGCAGTCTTGCCCGGCGTCCGTCCAATGCGACGATCGTCGATTCCACGCCGACCTGGCACGGCCCGGCATCGAGGATCAGCGCCACGTCGCCGCCAAGTTGCGCCGCCACGTGCTCGGCGCGGGTCGGGCTGATGCGGCCCGACAGATTGGCGCTCGGCGCCGCCACGACCCGCTTGAAAGCGGCGATCAGGTCGCGGGCCGGTCCGGCCGGAACGCGCAGGCCGATAGTGCCGAGCCCGGCGGTCACCAGGTCATGGACCGGCGAATCCGGCCTCTTCGGCAAAACCAGCGTCAGCGGTCCGGGCCAGAACGCCTTGGCGAGCCGCCGGGCGCGCTCATCGAAAATTCCGTGACGCTCCGCCATGGCCAGGCTGTCGGCATGGCAGATCAGCGGGTTGAAGCGCGGCCGGCCCTTGGCCTTGAAGATCCGCGCCACCGCTTTGCCATTGGCCGCGTCTGCCGCCAGCCCGTAGACCGTCTCCGTCGGAATCGCCACGAGCTCACCGGCACCCAGATGCGCGCAGGCTTCCGCCATGGCTTCGACATTGCCCGCGCCACGGGCCGGCGAAGGCCCGTCCGGGCTGGAAATGCGGATGATCTTCGGCCGGCCCGACATCAGGTTATCCAGATCATATTAACGTTTACGTAAACGGAAGATATGGCGATGATATGCATGATGCCCGAGCGTTTCGCGTGCAAATGAGGCCCCGTCAAGTGGACGCCGTGCCGAGGGCATGTAAAACAGGCCGTAAGCGTTGGGAGGATGCGGCGGATGCTGAAAATTCCGGTTGCCGAAATCGCCTTCACCTTAAAGCACGTTGCCGGCATGGCCGAGGGTCTGTCGCGCGGTGACTATGGCGAACTGAGCGAAGACCTGGTCGACGCCATTCTGGAGGAAGCCGGCAAATTCGCCGGCGAGGAGATCGCGCCGCTCAACGCCACCGGCGACAAGCACGGCGCGCCGTTGCAAGACGGCAAGGTCACCATGCCGCCGGGCTGGAAGGACACCTACCGGCGCTGGTGCGAGGCCGGCTGGAACGGCCTGACCGGGCCGGAAGAGCATGGCGGCCAGAACCTGCCGACATTGCTGTCCGTCGCCACCCAGGAAATGTGGAACGCCGCCTCCATGGCCTATGGCATCGGCCCGACGCTGACCATGGGCGCGGTCGAGGCGCTGGCGGCTCATGCCACGCCGGCTTTGCAGGAGACCTATCTGCCGAAGATCATTTCCGGCGAATGGACGGCGACGATGAATTTGACGGAGCCGCAGGCCGGCTCCGATCTGGGCGCGCTCAAAACCCGTGCCGAACCGGCCGGCGACGGCAGTTACCGGATTTTCGGCCAGAAGATTTTCATCACCTGGGGTGAGCACGACCTCACCGACAACATCGTCCATCTGGTTCTCGCCCGGCTGCCCGACGCACCGCCCGGAACCCGCGGCCTGTCGCTGTTCGTGGTGCCGAAATTCCTGCTCAACGATGATGGGTCGCCGGGCCTCCGTAACGACGTTTTCTGCAGCGGCATTGAAGAAAAGCTCGGCATTCACGGCTCGCCAACCTGCACCATGATCTATGGCGACGGTTATGCCGGTGCCGAGACAGAGGGCGGAGCAGGGGCCGTCGGTTGGCTGGTCGGTGAGGAAAACCGTGGTCTGGCCTGCATGTTCACAATGATGAACAATGCCCGGCTTATGGTCGGCATCCAGGGCGTCGGCGTCGCCGAACGCGCCTTGCAGGAAGCCACCGCCTATGCCGCCGAGCGCCGCCAGGGCCGCGCGCCGGGCTGGCAAAGCGAGGGCATGAGCCCGATCATCGAGCATCCCGACATCCGCCGCACGCTGTTGCTGATGCGCGGCCTGACCCAGGCGAGCCGCGCCATCTGCTATGCCTGCGCTGACGCCATCGACAAGGCGCGCGATGAGGGCGATGCCGGGTTCTGGGGCGAACGCGCCAATCTCCTGACCCCCATCGCCAAGGCGTTTTCCAGCGATTCAGGTTTCGAGGTCGCCTCGCTCGGCCTCCAGGTGCATGGCGGCATGGGTTATATTGAGGAGACCGGCGTCGCCCGGCATTTGCGCGACGCCCGCATCGCCCAGATCTACGAAGGCACCAACGGCATCCAGGCGATAGACCTGGTGACCCGCAAGCTGCCGCAATCGGGCGGCGATCACATCAAGCTCTATTTCGACGAACTGGCAGCCATCGCCGCCGAGGTCCGTGCCAGCAATCGCGACGATCTCGGCCATCTTGCCGGCCGGCTGGAGGCGGCGATCGCCGATTGCCGAGCCGCCACCGTCTGGCTGCTGACGCAATTGGACAGCGGCCACATGGCCGAGGCGCTGGCCGGCGCAACGCCCTATCTCAGGCTCTTTGGCCTGACGGCCGGCACCGCCTATCTCGCCAGGGGCGCGCTGGCCTCGGGCGCCGAGACCTCCGGTCCGGCCAGCCTCAGGCTCGCCGCGGGGCGCGCCTTTGCCGACACGCTGACGCCGGAAACAGCGGCCCTGCGCGTCACCGTCACGGAAGGCGCCGATACCGTCCTTGCGCCGCCGGCTGAACTTCTGGCGGGCTGAACGATGGGCGAAGAAATCGACATTACCTACAGCGGCGCTGTCCAGACCCTGCGCTTTGCCCGCCCGGAGAAGAAAAACGCCCTGACCTCGGACATGTACGGCGCCCTTGCCGGGGCGCTGGAGGCGGCCAATGGCAATGACGGCATCGCCGTCAATCTGGTTCTCGGTTCGCCCGGCATCTTCACCGCCGGCAACGATATCGGCGACTTCATGCGCATTGCCGCCGAAGGCCATGGCCTCGGCGCGACGATACTGCGCTTCCTGCGGGCGCTGGCGAGCAGCGAAAAACCGCTGGTTGCCGGCGTCGATGGCGCGGCGATCGGCGTTGGCACGACCCTTTTGATGCATTGCGACCATGTCGTCGTCAGCGACCGCGCGGTGTTCGTGACGCCGTTTGTCGATCTCGGCCTGGTGCCCGAAGCCGCCTCGAGCTTGATCGCGCCGCGCCTGATGGGCCATGTCCGCGCCTTCGAGCTTCTGGTCATGGGTCATCAGTTGACGGCCGAGGCTGCCCTTGAGGCCGGACTGGTCAACCGGGTTGTCACGCCCGATCAGCTGGAAGAAGCGGCGAAAGACGCCGCCGCCGCCATCGCCGCCAAGCCGCGCCAGTCGCTGATGATGGCCCGCCGCCTGATCAAGGGCGATCCCGCCGACATTCTGGCGCGCATCGACGCGGAAGCCGAATGCTTTGCCGAACGCCTGTCCTCAGCCGAAGCGCAGGCGGCCTTCATGGCCTTCATGCAAAAAGGCAAGACCTGATCCCGGCGGCCACCGCCGGAATATTTCCCAAGGAGACGATCCATGCACGACTATTCCGGCAAAACGGTTTTCGTCGCCGGCGGCACGACCGGCATCAATTTCGCCATTGCCGAAGGCTTCGCCAAGGCCGGCGCGCGCGTCTTCGTCGTCAGCCGCAAGGATGACAATGTCCGGGCCGCCGTTGAAAAACTGAGCGCAATCGGCCCCGAGGCGGCCGGTGCGAGCGCCGATGTCCGCGATCTTGCCGCCGTGGAAGCGGCGTTTGCGGCCTGCGTGGAAAAATTCGGTGCAATCGACGTGCTGATTTCCGGCGCCGCCGGCAATTTCCCGGTCTATGCCAACGCTTTGTCGTCAAACGGTTTCAAGGCGGTGATCGATATCGACCTGCTCGGAACCTTCCACGTCATGCGCGCCGCATTCCCGCATTTGACCAAGCCCGGCGCCGTTGCGATCAGCATATCGGCGCCGCAGGCGGTGCTGGCGATGGAGGCGCAGATCCATGTCTGTGCCGCCAAGGCCGGCGTCGACATGGTGACGCGGGTGCTCGCCATGGAGTGGGGCGAACATGGCGTGCGGGTAATTTCCGTCATTCCCGGTCCGATCGAGGGTACGGAGGGCATGAAGCGCCTGGCGCCGACGCCGCAAATGCAGGAAATGGCGGCCGCGACCGTGCCGCTGAAACGCATGGGCACCGGCGCCGACATGGCCGATGCCTGCCTGGCGCTGGCCTCCGATTATTGCCGTTACATATCCGGTGCGGTCATTCCCGTCGACGGCGGCTGGCATCTTGGCGGCGCCTCGCAGGCCATGGCCCATGCCATGGGTGAGGCGCGCAAGCTGGGGCTGGTCAAGACCGGCGATTGAAACCGGGTTACGACGCCTTTTTTGTCGCGCCGGCCTCGCGCCAGCGCCGCATCAGTGCATTCAGCTCCGCATCCGGCTTGTCCGGCAGGGTGATTTTCAGATCGACGATGAGATCGCCATGGCCGCTTTTGCGTGGCAAGCCCTTGCCTTTCAGGCGCATCGCCTTGCCAGTATCGGCCATTGGCGGCACGGTGACCTGAACCCGGCCGGCCAGCGTCGGCACGGCGACCTTGGCGCCGAGCACGGCGTCGGCAAGCGAGATCGGCACATCGATGCGCAAATCGGCGCCGGCAGCCGTGAACAGCGGATGCGGCACAAACCGCACTGTAACCAGCACGTCGCCCGCGGGACCGCCGGTCGGTGATGGCTGGCCCTGACCCTTCAGCCGGATCACCTGGCCATCGCTCACCGCCTTGGGCAGGGTCAGAGCGACGGTCTTGCCGGCCGGCAGGCTGACCGCCGGTTTCTTGCCGGCGGCGATATCTTCCAGCGTGACGGCGATCTCCGCCTTGACGTCGGCGCCCCTGGTCTTCTGTGAACCTGCCGGTTTTGTGGCCGGCCGACCGCTTCCCGGCCCGCCGCCGCCGGTAAAGCCGCCGAAGATCGAGCGCAGGATATCGCCATCCGCGCCGCCCTCCTGGCCGCCGCCGGTTGAAAACCGGAAGCTGCGCGTCCCGCTTCCCGGCGCGCCGCCATGATTGGAGAAGATGTGGGAAAAGACGCGCGGATCGATGTTTTCAAAGCCCCCGCCGCCAAATCCACCGCCAGGTCCACCCGGTCCCTTACCCGAAAAGCCCTCAAACCCCTGAAAACGCGGCTTGCCTTCGGCGTCGATCTCGCCACTGTCGAATTGCGCCCGCTTGTCCTTGTCGCCGATCACTTCATAGGCGGCGTTGATTTCGGCAAACCGGTCCTTGGCCCGCGCATCGCCCTTGTGGCGATCGGGATGGCTTTCCTTGGCCAGCTTGCGGTAGGCGCGCTTGATCTCCGCCGCGCTGGCCGACCGGTCAACGCCAAGCATGTCATAAGGGTCGCGCATAAAGGTCCGTCAGGGTTCTGATCAAATTGCCGTTATCGCGAATATGGGGCGTTTGGCAGCAAATTGCCAACCCTCAAAACCCGGTGATTTCGCTGATAACTACCGCGACGGGCACGACAACCGGCCAGCCAATGGGCCAGATCGGAGGATCAGGTTGGGTCGGCGCCGGCGGCCTCGATCGATTCCACCACCATGCCTTCGGCCCGCTGACAGGCTTTGCCGAAATAGCGGTGAATCCCCAACATGCTGATCACCGTTGCGCCGAAAGAGCGGCAGGTATCGTCGCCCTCCTGGCTGGTTTCCGAAAGCGCCACGATTGTTCCCGTTGATCCGGTCTGGCCGTTTTCCCAGTCGACACCCTCAGCGGTGACCGCGCCCAGGAGATCCTTGGCCGCTGCCGATCCGATCGCCGTGGCGTCGGAATAGGCGAGCGTCTCGGGGATCGGTTCCTGGACGACGACTTCGCTGGCCGCGATCTGCACATTCGCCGGTTTGTCGGCCGCGGCAAAAGACGGCAGCGAGATATTGACCGAGCCGCAGCCGGCCAGCATCAGCGCGATTGCCGATACGGCAAGACATTGCTGGAGGTGATAACGATGGCCGCTATAATGGCCGCCGAACAAGGAACCAGGGGACCGGGGATCAGATGTTTTCACGCTCAGGAAACCAATGCGATGGCTGACAATGCGACGGGTGATAACGGTGACAATGGGGCACCGGGGTTAACAAGGTGTGACCTGGAAGACATGGACAATCCGTTCATCCTGTTTGAGCATTGGTTCGAATACGCGCAGAAAAGTGAACCCGAAGATGCCAACGCCATGGCGCTTGCCACCGTCGACGACGCCGGCCTTCCCGATGTCCGAATGGTTCTATTAAAAGGCTATAATGAGGCAGGCTTTGTTTTTTATACGAATTTGACAAGCCGCAAGGGTGTCGAGCTTGCCGCCAATCCCAAGGCGGCGCTGTGCCTGCACTGGAAATCCCTGCGCCGCCAGGTCCGTATTCGCGGGCCGGTCGAACCCGTCAGCCATGCCGAGGCCGACGACTATTTCCAAAGCCGGCCGCGCCTGAGCCGCATCGGCGCCTGGGCCAGCCGTCAGTCACAGCCTCTGGAAAGCCGCTTTGCCCTGGAAAAGGCGGTGGCAGTCCAGACTGCGCGCTTTGCCGCCGGCTCGATACCGCGGCCGGACTTCTGGTCCGGTTACCGGATTGTTCCCGAAACGATCGAGTTCTGGCGCGAGGCCGCCTTCCGGCTGCACGACCGGGTTCTCTATCGCCGCGAAGCTGCGGGAAACTGGAGCCGCACGCGGCTCTATCCTTGATTTCCTTGGCGGTCATCGCTCCGGATATATATTAACCCTAATATTTTAGTATATTATTTAATATTTTTCGTGAATAGTTCTTAGATCGTATTTAGTTTTAATTATCAGTTTAAATTTACCGTTCTAATTGAATCTACTTCCATTCATTCAAATTTTGTCTAATAAATCGCTTATTCTGATGCGGAGCTTATCAAGATGCGACGTTTAAGCCAGGTTCAGCGTTACTTCGGATGCCAGGACGGCGCCACCGCCGTCGAGTTCGCGCTCATTTCACCGATCCTGTTCCTCTTGGTGATGGGGATCGTGGAATCCGGCCTCATAATGTCTGCCCAGAACACACTGGAAAGCGCGACCTATGTCGCGTCGCGGACGGGCCGGACCGGCTTTGTCGAAACCGGCAAAACCCAGGAAGAGACGATCATGGACACGCTCAAGGAGCGGGCGTCGCTGTTCCTGGATACCAACTATGTCAGCATCGACGCCATGACCGTGGCGACCAAGACATATGCCGGCTTTGACGACATCAACGAGCCGGAACCCTTTGTCGATGCCAATGGCAACGGCGTTCGCGACAACGGCGAGAATTTTACCGACATCAACTGCAACGGCCAGTGGGATGAAGATCGCGCCGGCAGCGGGTTCGGAGGTTCCGGTGAGATCGTCGTCTACACGGTCACCTATCCCTGGCCGCTCTTCACGCCACTTGTCGGCGAATTCATCGGGACCGACGGCATCGTCACGCTGACTTCCCGGGCCGTCGTCAAGAACGAGCCGTATAGTTCTGGAGGACCCGGAGGATGTTCATGATGATCAAACATCTCCTAGAAATTTCAAGGCGCTACCGGAAAAGCGAACACGGCGTTGCCGCTGTTGAGTTTGCCCTGGTGTCGCCAATTCTTTTCATGCTGCTGCTCGGCGGTGTGGAGGTCGGCCGCTACATCCTGGTCCACCAGAAGGTGGAAAAGATGGCGTATTCGGTCTCTGACGTCGTCTCGCAATTGGACGCCGTTACTTCCGGCGATGTCGACGTGGTGTTCGGTGCCGCGACCGAACTGATGAATCCCTATGACGAATACGAAACGCGCGGCAGGTTGATCCTGTCATCCGTGCACAAGGATCCGGACGACGCCAGCCAGACGATCCGTTGGCAATGTCAGGGTGGCGGCACTTTGACGGCCGAGAGCGATGTCGGCGAAGTCGGCCCCGACGCGGCAGCGCTTCCGGGCAATCTTGCGCTTGAAGACAACGACAACGTTATCGTTTCGGAGGCGTTCTACACCTACAAGCCGATCCTGGGTTGGTACGCGATCCAAAACGTCACGATCTACAAATCTGCAATGTTCCGGCCGCGCCTCGGCGCACTGACGAGCGCGCCCGGCTGCCCGACAGGAGTATGACAATGACAATCCGGAAAAACAGCCATTTTGGTATTCTTCGGCCGATCCGCGCATTCTGCGGATCGGAAGAGGGCAGCGTCATCCCGTTGGTCGCCCTCGCGTTCTTCGTGATCATGGGCGTAATTGGCATGGCCATCGACATCGGGCGCGCGCAGTTGGTTGAATCGAAACTCTTGAACTCCATTGACGCGGCCGGCTTGGCGGCGGGTGCGAAACTCAATACAGCCACTGTGCAGGCGGAAGTGGAAAAATTCGTTCATGCGAACTATCCGGATGGCTATGTGGATTCCGTCGTAACCAACATTGCGACCGCGGTGACTGACAATGGGCAGACCATTACGGTGTCGGGAACGGCCGTCATGCAAACGGCATTCATGCAGTTATTCGGCGTCAGCGAGGTGAGCGTTTCCGCCACATCGGAAATCACCCGCGGCATTGGCGGCCTTGAGCTGACATTGGTGCTCGACAATACCGGCTCCATGAGCGGTTCAAAGCTGGCCGACCTGAAGGTAGCGGCCAATGACCTTCTCGACGTCGTCTTCGGTGCTGAGACGGTCTCCAACAGGCTCTTTGTCGGAGTCGTGCCGTTTTCGCAAAGCGTCAATGTCGGGCCATCGCGGACCAGTTGGATGAATAACGCGGAGATTGCCGCGCTGGACTGGGGAACGACGAGTTGGGGCGGCTGCGTGGAGGCGCGAGTTGGTCCCACGCCGATCGACCGCGACACTTCCGATGACCCGCCGTCGACAGAGCTTTTCTCGCCCTATTACTGGCCGGACGATGGCAACAACAACTGGATCGATGACGGCGACTACGACATTCGCAGCAACCGGGGTCCGAACAAATCGTGCTCCGCCGAGTTGACGCCGCTGACCAACGTCAAGGCGACCGTGTCCGCGGCGATCGGTGACATGACCGCCGAAGGCTATACCCACGTCAACTACGGTGCTGTCTGGGGTTGGCGCATGTTGTCGCCGAGATGGCGTGCAGCTTGGGCAAGCCCCTTCTCCGTCGACGGAACGGATCTGCCGCTGGACTACAACACTCCGACCATGAACAAGGCGGCGGTTATCATGACCGATGGTGCCAATACATTCGCCAGCCATATCCATGGGGCCTATGGCTATCGGTCGGAAGGCAGACTGAATGGCGAAACCTCGAACGGCGGTGCCGTCGACGAGCTGAATGACCGGCTCTTGAAGGTCTGCACCAACATGAAAAATGCTGGCATTACCGTCTACACGGTCGCTTTCGGTGGCCCCGGCAGTACGATTGAAAACATGATGGAGCAATGTGCGTCCCAGTCGGATTTCTACTTTGATGCCGATTCCGGCGCCGATTTGTCGGCGGCTTTCCAGACGATCGGCGATTCGCTGGCCAATCTGCGGGTCAGCAAGTAAGCCGCACGAATACGGCACCTGAAGGCGCGGGCGGAGATTCGCCCGCGCCTTCAATATAATACCTTTTACGGGTAAAGGCTCCCGATACCCCGAATGTCACGCCGGCGCCGATCGAGTGAGACAAGTCGGTGTTTATCGTCGGTTTTAAAAGAACCTTACAGGTTTATTAACGCGTGTTAATCAATTTTAGAATTTCTCCTAAGGATTCGTAGGCGACTTACACACGATTCACTTCATAATTTATTCAGCCCGAACAATGATAATCCTCGTGTTATCCGGCAGCAGGAAAGTAAACTGCTGATCGGCATTCGGTCATCCTGCGCCGAGAGAACACATGAGGGTTGGGTATCATGTTTGAGATGCGGTCGCGTATCAACGCACGTTCGGTTGCTGGCCTGTGGGCGGCATCCGGCAAATGGGTCGGCAAGACGCTTCGGACGCTGCGCGAGGACAATCGCGGCGGCACGGCGGTCCTGGCGGCAATCATGTTTCCGGCGGTCATCGGCGGCTTCGGCCTCGGCGCGGAAGCCGGCTACTGGTACCACACCCAGCGCAAGATCCAGCACGCGGCCGATGTTTCGGCCCATGCCGCCGGCATCCGCAAGCGCTCCGGCGATGAGGCCGCGACTTATGAAGCGGTGGCGCTCGATATCGCGACCAAAGCGAAATTCCGCTACAACATGGGTACGATCGAGGTCAATTCACCGCCCTTGACCGGCGCCTATTCGGCCAATCCCGACGCGGTCGAGGTGATCCTCATCGAAAACCTGCCGCGCCTGTTCACGGCGATCTTCGCCAACACGACCGTCCCGATAAGATCGCGCGCCGTCGTCCTTGTCGATGGCGGCACGGTCGCCTGCATCCTGGCGCTCGGTCCGACGGAAACGTCGGCCATCAATCTCGGCGGCAACACCAGCGTCAATCTGGTCGGCTGCGACGTCGCCTCCAATTCCCTGACGCCCACCGCCTATGACCAGAACGGCGGCCCGTCCATGACCACCGGCTGTATCCATACGGTCGGCCAGGCCAATGTCGGCGGCGGCACGATGAATCTCACCGACTGCAACGAGATCGACGAATATGCGCCGACCGTCGCCGATCCCTATAAAGATCGCGCCGAGCCG
>CALZIL010000075.1 GCA_945787495.1 uncultured Afifella sp.
GTGGTCAGATCGGTGCGCCAGCCGCGATACATCTTTTCAAGCCTGAGCGAATCCATGGCGCGCATGCCGAACGGCGTCACGCCGTGTTCGGCTCCGGCTTCCATCAGCGCGTCATAGATTGCCAACTGGCCGGCGACCGGGTGATGCAGTTCCCAGCCGAGTTCGCCGACGAAATTGACGCGCAAGGCGCGGACCGGGATGCCGGCGACATCGATTTCCCGGCTTGTCAGCCACGGGAAGGCCTGGCTGGAGAGATCCGCCGATGTCAGTTGGCTGAGGATGTCGCGAGCCCTGGGGCCGGCAAGGACCAGCGTGCCGAAGTCCTGGGTGATGTTCTTGATCTCAACCGAGCCGTCGTCCGGCAGGTTTTGGCGCAGGAGATCGCCGTCATGGGCTTCCGCCGCGGCGGCGCTGACCAGATAGAAATGCTCCGGGCCGAGCCGGGTGACGGTGAATTCCGACAAAATGCCGCCATCGGGGGTCAGTGCGTGGGTGAGCACGATGCCGCCGGTCTTGCGCGGCATGCGGTTGCCGCCGATGGCGTCGAGAAAGCCTTCCGCGCCCGGACCGGTGACGTCGAACTTGGAAAACGGTGAGAGGTCGAGAAGCCCGGCCTTTTCGCGCACGGCGCGGCATTCTCGGGCAATAGCGTCAAAAGCGTTGGTGCGGCGGAAGGAAAAGTCTTCTGCCGTCTCGCCTTGTGCGGCAAACCAGGCCGGGCGCTCCCAGCCATAGGCGGAATAAACTTGCGCGCCGGCGCTCTGGTGGCGCGCATGGGCCGGCATGGTGCGCGTCGGCCGGCCGGCCTGGCGCATGGCATATTCATTGGGATAGCCGATGGCGTATTCGTTGTCGTAGATGTCCTTGCAGCGCGCCGCCACCCACTCAGGCGTGGCGAAGTCGCCGAAGCGGCGCGGGTCGAGTTCGATCATGTCCAGCGAGGTGTGGCCGTCAAGAATCCACTCGGCGGCGAATCTTCCGCAACCGCCGCCCTGGGTGATGCCGAAGGACGAGCCGCAATTGAGGAAACAGTTGTCAATGCCGGCGACAGGGCCGATCAGCGGCAGGCCGTCGGGCGTATAGGTGATCGGGCCGTTGATGATGGTCTTGATGCCGGCTTCGGCGGCCAGCGGCACGCGGTCCAGGGCATCGGCGACATGTTCGGCGATCCTGTCGAGATCGGGCGGCAGCAATTCCTGGCCGAAGCTTTCGGGCACGCCGTCGACGGCCCACAATCTGCCGTCGTGTTCATAAGGCCCGATGATGATGCCGCCCCGCTCCGGGCGCAGATAATAGGAGGTATCGGGGTCGCGGATCATGGCGATCGCGTCGGACCGGGCGACAAGCTCCGGGATGTCGTCGGTCACCAGATATTGGTGCTCCATGGAGGCGATCGGCACGGTATGGCCGACCATTGCGGCGACCTCGGGGGCGCGAAAGCCGGCGGCATTGACGATAATCTCGGCGGAAATGAGCCCGGCCGGTGTTTCCAGCTCCCAGCGGCCGCTGTCCTTGCGGGTGATCGACGTCACCGGCGCATTGCGTCTGATTGTCACGCCCAATTCGCGGGCGTCGCGGGCCATGGCGTTGGTGACACTGGTCGGGTCGATATCGCCGTCAAGCGGGTCCCACAGGCCGCCTTGCAGATCATGCAGTTGCAGCCATGGGAAGCGTGCTGCAATCTCATCCGGCGTCAGCACGGTGAAGTCGACGCCGGCCTGGCCGGCGAGCGCCGCCATGCGGTGATATTCGTCCATGCGGCCGGACGAATGGGCAAGGCGCAGCGAGCCGGTCAGGTGCATGCCGATATCGCCGTGGCGGGCCTCCAGCTCGCGATAAAGATCCGTTGAATCCTTGTGCAACTTCATCATGTTGTAGCTGCCGGCGAAATGCGGAAGATTGCCGGCGGCGTGCCAGGTCGAGCCGGAGGTCAGTTCGGCCCGCTCGGCAATGACGACGTCGCTCTCGCCGCGCCTGGCAAGGTGATAGGCGGTGGCGACGCCGACGATACCGCCGCCGATAATGGCGATGCGGTAGTGGTCGCTCATCCCTTGCCTTTCCAGGGAATGAGATAGCGCTCGGCCATGCGCATCAAAATGTCGATGCCGTAGCCGATGATGCCAATCAGGATGATCCCCATGATCACGATATCGGTCAGCTGGAACTTCGAGGCGACCATGATCATCATGCCCGCACCCTTCTCGGCCGCGACGAGTTCGGCCGCGACCACCGTGCCCCAGCAGACGCCCATGGCGACGCGGGCGCCAGTAAATATCTCCGGCAGGCTGTTCGGCATGATGACATGATGCATAATCTGCCAGCGCGAGGCGCCCAGCGAATAGGCGGCGTGAACCTTGGTGATGTTCACCCCCGACACGCCGGCCCGTGCGGCAATGGTCATGATCCAGAGCGCGGCGAGGAACAGCAGAATAATCTTGCCGGTTTCGCCGATGCCGGCCCAGATGATCACCAGCGGGATCAGCGCCAGCGGCGGAACCGGGCGCATGAATTCGACAATCGGGTCGAACCAGCCGCGAAACCAGCTGGAAAGCCCCATCGCATAGCCAAGCGGGATGCCGACGAGCGCACCGAAGAAAAAGCCGGCAATCACCCGGAAAAGCGACCATCCCAGATGCTGCAGCAAGGTGGAGTTCTGGTAGCCTTCGGCCGCGATTTCCGTGATCCGGCCCCAGACCGCTTCGGGCGCGGGCAGCCAGATCGGCTCCATCTGCCAGCCCTGGGCAGGCTTGTAGTTCAGCGTGCCCTTCGGCGTCATGGCGACCGAGCCGCTGTCGACCGAAACATCGACGCCGGGCTTGATCGGCTGGCCGTCGACGGCGATGATTTTAGCGCCGTCAGCCCGGCCGATTTCGTCGTTTTTATCGACCCGGATCAGTTTCGATCGCCAGGCGCCGACGGTGTCGGCATCGTTCTTGGCAAAGCCGTCACCCGGCTCGACTTGCGGAGCCTCGACCTCGGCTCCGACCTCAAACACACGAACGGCGACGGTAGCATCATCGGTCTGCCCGTCCCCGGTTTCGGCGGTATAGGTGAAGGTGGCATCGCCCACGAAGGGACCGGGAGCGTGGATCGGCGTCAGCTTGGATCCCGTAAACGCGCCCCAGATCAAAAAGATCGCGACAATCGAGATAACGCTGGCCGCCCGGTTCGCCGTGACCGCGCTTTCGTCGCCGAAGGTCACGGTTTTCAGCGAGGTGAAATCGTGCCGAGCCTCGAGCATGGAATAGACCAGCTTCACCGCAAAGAAGGCGGCGACAAAAATCGCGATATAGATCAGGAGGATGGTCATGCGGCGTCCTCCGTCCGGCCCATGATCTCTTCTTCCATGTCCCAGATCATGTTGAGGATTTCTTCCCGCGTGGTGTTGTAGTCGGCGTGATGCTTGATCTCGCGCAGGTCGGCGCCGACCCCCATCTCGGCAAAGGGCAGCTGGTATTCCTTGTGGATGCGTCCGGGGCGCGGCGCCATGACCAGCAGGCGCTCGCCCAAAAGCAGCGCCTCCTCGACCGAATGGGTGATCAGAATGATGGTCTTGCCGGTTTCCTTCCAGAGCTTGAGCACCAGGCCCTGCATCTTCTCGCGGGTCAGCGCATCCAGCGCGCCCAGCGGCTCGTCCATCAGGATCACATCCGGATCGTTGGCCAGACAACGCGCCAGCGCGACGCGCTGCTGCATGCCGCCGGAAAGCTCGTAGATCGCCTTTTCCTTGAAATCCTGCAGCCCGACGACATCGAGCAGATGATCGACTTTCGGGCCGCTTTCGGATTTCGGCACGCCGTTCATCCGCGGGCCGAAAGCCACGTTCTCGCGCACATTCATCCATTCGAACAGCGCGCCTCGCTGAAACACCATACCGCGTTCCTGAGCCGGACCGGTGACCAGGTGGTCATTCAGCGTCACTGTGCCTTCGGTGGCAGCCAGAAAGCCCGCGATGATGTTCAAAAGCGTGGTCTTGCCGCAACCCGAAGGGCCGAGCACGCTCATCAACTCGCCCTCCTTGATGTCGAGCGAGACATCTTGCAGCGCCTGAACGTGATCGCCGTTGGGCAGGTCGAAGCGCATCGAAATATTGTCGAGGATGAGACCGGACATGTGTGCCTCCGGCTGAGTGGAATGCGAAAACGGCCCGGCGCGCAGGTGCGCGCCAGGCCGCAATGGCGCCGGCTTACATGCCGCTGGCGGCGGTCAGCGGGCCGGCATTGACGGTTGCGTCATAGCTGTCGAGCGCGGCGTCGATCGAGCCTGCACCCACAAAGATGTCGGCGACCCCCTTCATGAAGGTCTGTGCACCGCCGCCGAGCCACTTGTCACCCAACTGGTCCTCGACCGAGGGGAAGATGAAGGTCGCTATGGTCGCCTCGGTCGCCGCCGCGTCCATGCCGGCATCCTTGGCGATCACCGGCAGCATCTCGGCCTTCTTGGAGCCGTCGTTCCAGGCAGCGTTGGCTTCAGCCGTGACGGCCAGGAACTTCGACAGCAGCTCGGACTCCTCGGCGACGAAGCTGGCTGGCGCCGACGTCACGTCGAAGACCAGGATGCCCAGCTCTTCCTTCTCCGCACCGGTCAACAGAACGTTGCCGTTTTCCAGCATTCGGCGCAAACCGCCGCCCCAGCCGCAGGCCATGTCGACCGCGCCCTGCGCCAGCGCCGCAGCACCTTCGGCAGGCGCCATATCGACGACCTCGAGCGAGGCGAGATCGATGCCGAAATGGTTCATCTGGCTAAGGAAACCGTAATGCGCCGCGGTGCCCAGCGGCACGGCGACCTTCTTGCCGGCCATTTCGCCCACGCTGTCCTTGTCGATTTCATGATCGGCATGGACGACGCAGTTGTCGTTGTCGGAGTAGCTGACGGCGACGTCGACGATCTGGATATCCTGACCGGCGGAGGCGGCGACGACGAAGGGCGGTACGCCCTGGGAGACGGCGATCTGCACGTCACCCGAGGCCATGGCGGCGGACATGGCGGTGCCGGTGTCAAAGCTGACCCAATTCACCTTGACGCCCATTTTCTCTTCGTAGGTGCCTTTCACCTTGGCGTACTGGAACGGCATCGGCCACTCCAGGAAATAGGCCACGGTGATCTCATCCGTATTCTGGGCAAAGCCGAGTGAAGCGCTCAGCGCAAGGGCGAATCCGGCGGCGGCGCCGCGGATTCCAATAGATAAATTCATGATTTTTCCTCCCGAAAAACGATGGAAATTGCTCTCTCGCGCCACATCGATCCGTTTTGTTCTGCCGATCGTGGCACCGCGATCATTATTCAAACGATCATGGATCGAAACCGTATGGACAGGTCCGGGACCGAGACAGGGCCAGTCGATGGGGCCAATTTGATCCAGAAAGGCCAGAATAACCTGGCCCATAATCTTGGGCCAAACTTGCCTGGCCTTATGTGTTGTGCCATTGTGGCATAGTCGCAGTTGAGGGGTGGTGGCGTTGAGCGGACGCTCCGACAAGACATTGTGGTCCGGGCTTTTCCGGATTTCCGTCGAAAGCGGCCAGACGCTGCAGTCGCAGATCCGTCAGGCCGTCGTTACCGCCATTCTCGATCGGCAAATGCCGGCCAACAAGCCGCTGCCATCATGCCGGACGCTGGCCAGCCGGTTGAGCGTGGCGCGCGGTACCGTGGTTCTCGCCTATCAGCAACTCGTCGATCAGGGGTTCCTGATCGCGCTTGAACGGCGCGGGCATTTCGTCAATCCGGAAGCCCTGACCGACCTGCCGGAGGCGCCGGAATTGAGCGATGGCACGGTGCGCCTCAACAGCCCCGACTGGGGGGCACGGATGTCTGAGCGCCCGAGCGAGGACGCCAATATCGTCAAGCCGGGTGACTGGCTCAGCTTTGCCTATCCCTTCATCTACGGCCAATTCGATCCCTCGCTGTTTCCGACCGCCGAGTGGCGGGAATGCTCGCGCATGGCGCTTGGGGTGCGGGAGATCCGCAATTGGGCCTCCGACATGATCGACAGGGACGATCCGCTGCTGATCGAACAGATCCAGGCGCGGCTGCTGCCGCGGCGCGGCATTTTCGCCCGGCCCGAAGAGATCATGGTGACGCTCGGCGCCCAGCATGCGCTGTTTCTCATCGCCACCTTGCTGATAGGCCCGGGAACCAAGGCGGTCATGGAGGAGCCGGGTTATCCCGATGCCCGCAACATCATCGCCAGCCGGACCGGCGATGTGCGGCTGGCAAAAGTTGATGGCTCCGGCCTCGATCCGGACGGGATCGAGGCTGGTTGCGATTATGTTTTCACCACGCCTAGCCATCACTGCCCGACTACGGTGTCGATGCCGCTGGAACGGCGCAAGGCGCTTTTGGGCCGGGCGGTGGCGGACGATTTTGTTCTGATCGAGGATGATTATGACAGCCAGCTTCTCGATGATGCCGAGCCGCTGCCGGCGCTGAAAAGTCTCGATGATGCCGGCCGGGTCATTTATGTCAGCAGCCTTTCCAAGACACTGGCGCCGGGTCTCAGGCTTGGTTACATCGTCGCCGATCCGGCGGTGCTGCACGAATTGCGCAGCCTCAGGCGGATGATGCTGCGCCATCCGCCGGCCAACAACCAGCGCGCCGTTGCATTGTTTTTATCGCTTGGCCACCACGATGCGCTGGTCCGGCGGCTGACCCAGGCGTTCGCTCAGCGGCGGCAAACGGTCATCAAGGCCCTTCAGACCCATCTGCCGATGTTTGCGATAACCTCAGACCATTGCGGAACGGCGCTGTGGCTTGAAGGGCCGACCGGCATGGATGCGGTCGCCCTTGCGGAAAAGGCCCGCGAACGCGGTGTTCTGGTCGAACGCGGCGATGTCTTTTTCGCCGCCAGCCCGAAGCCGCGAAACGTCATGCGGCTCGGCATTTCGTCGATCGCCGAAGACAGGATCGAGCCGGGGATCGTGGAACTGGCGAAAGCGGCGGCCGAGATGATGGCAAGGCCGCTGGAATTGGCTGGCTGAGACAATCGGATTGCTGATTGTCATCTGAGCCAAGATACGGAGCCGATCTGGTTCTAATACCGCCATCCGGCGCGGCCCTATCCTGCGCCGCATCGGCCCGACTCAATGCACGAGCGTGGCAGGACCGATCCCGCAAATCATCGTCAGGGAGGCAATCATGCTTGTTGGCGTGCCCAAAGAAATCAAGGTCCAGGAATACCGGGTCGGTATGGTGCCGGCCAGTGTCCGTGAAATTGTTGCTCATGGTCATGACGTCGTTGTGGAAACCAATGCCGGAGTTGGCATCGGCATGACCGACGAGGCCTATCAGGCCGCCGGCGCGAGCATCGCCGGGTCAGCAAAGGACGTCTTCGATACGGCCGATATGATCGTCAAGGTCAAGGAACCGCAAGCCGGCGAGCGCAAGATGCTGCGCCAAGGCCAGATCCTGTTCACCTATCTGCACCTGGCGCCCGACCCCGATCAGGCCGAGGATCTTATGGCCAGCGGCGCCACCTGCATCGCCTACGAAACGGTGACGAGCGCCAGCGGCGGCCTGCCGCTTCTGGCGCCGATGTCGGAAGTGGCCGGCCGCATGTCGATCCAGGCCGGCGCCTATTTCCTGGAAAAGACGCATGGCGGCCTCGGCATATTGCTGGGCGGCGTGCCCGGCGTCGATCCGGCCAAGGTCGTCGTCCTGGGCGGTGGCGTCGTCGGCTCGCATGCTATTCATATCGCTCTCGGCATGGGCGCCGATGTTTGGGTGCTGGACCGCAATGTCGATCAGCTGCGGCGGCTGTGGCGGCAATTCGACCGGCCGCTCAATACAGTCTATTCGACCCGCGACGCGGTCGACCGCCATGTCAGCGAGGCCGATCTGGTCATCGGCTCGGTGCTGATCCCGGGCGCCACCGCGATGAAGCTCGTCAGCCATGAGCTGATCCGGCGGATGAAGCCGGGCTCCGTCGTCGTCGACGTGGCGATCGACCAGGGCGGCTGTTTTGAAACGTCACGGCCGACGACCCACGACGATCCGACTTATGTCGTCGACGACGTGATTCACTACTGCGTCGCCAATATGCCCGGCGCCGTGCCGCGGACCTCCGCCCGGGCGCTGAACAATGCCACCCTGCCATTCGTTCTGGCGCTCGCCGACAAGGGCTGGAAAGCGGCGCTGTCAGACGATCCGCACCTGAAAAACGGCCTCAATGTTCAGGCCGGAAGGATCACCCATGCCGCCGTCGCCGAGGCGCTGGGCCAGGAATTCCTCGAACCCGACAAGGCGATCGCGGCCTAGGTCCGAATATTCTCAGAAAAGGCAGGGCTGGGGCGATGGCCGATCTTCCCGAACAGGCGCGTGCGGTGATCATCGGCGGCGGGGCGGTCGGCTGCTCCCTCGCCTATCACCTGGCCAGGCTCGGCTGGTCCGATGTCGTTCTGCTGGAGCGCAGGCAACTCACCTGCGGCACGACCTGGCATGCCGCCGGGCTGATTACGCAGCTGCGGGCGACGCAAAATCTGACCCGCCTTGCCAAATATGGTCCGGAACTGCTGATCACGCTGGAGCAAGAGACCGGTGTCGCGACCGGATTCAAGCAAACCGGCTCGCTGAGCATCGCGCTGACGGCTGAGCGCATGGAGGAGTTGAAACGCGGCGCTTCCATGGCGCGGGCGTTCAATGTCGAAGTTGAAGAGATTTCGCTTTCCGAAGCGGCAAAACGCAATCCGTATCTGAATCTCGCCGATGCCGTCGGCGCGGTGTTCATCCCCAAGGACGGCCAGGCCGACCCTACCAATATCACCCAGGCGCTGGCCAAGGGCGCGCGCATGCATGGCGCCCGCATCGTTGAAGGCGTCAAGGTGACGAATGTCAACGCCAGGGACGGCCGCGTCACCGGCATCGCCTATGAAATGAACGGCGAGGCGGGATCGATCGCCGCCGACTATGTCGTCAATTGCGGCGGCATGTGGGGCCGTGAGGTCGGCAAGCTGGCCGGTGTCGATGTGCCGCTGCATGCCTGCGAGCATTTCTACATTGTCACCGAGGCGATACCGGACCTGCCGCGCGACCTGCCATCGACGCGGGTTCCCGACGAATGCGCCTACTACAAGGAGGACGCCGGCAAGATGCTGATCGGCGCCTTCGAGCCGGTCGCCAAGCCATGGGGCCAGGACGGTATTCCGGAAGATTTCTGTTTCGATCAGCTGGCCGACGATTTCGACCACTTCGCGCCGATCCTGGAAGCCGCCGTGGCGCGCATGCCGGCCCTGGAAACCGCCGGTATCCATACCTTCTTCAACGGTCCGGAAAGCTTCACGCCCGATGACCGGTTCCAGCTCGGCGAAGCGCCGAATCTGAAAAACTTCTTCCTCGCCGCCGGATTCAATTCCATCGGCGTGCAAACGGCGCCGGGCGCCGGCAAGGCGCTGGCCGAATGGATGGACGCCGGCGAACCGCAGGAAGATCTGTGGGATGTCGATATCCGCCGCATGCAGCCGTTCCAGAACAACCGGCTTTATCTGCAAGAACGGGTCACGGAGACCCTCGGCCTGCTCTATGCCGACCATTTCCCGTACCGGCAATTCGCCACCGCGCGCGGCATTCGCGCCTCGCCGCTGCATGAACGGCTGGCCGAGCGCGGCGCCTGTTTTGGCGAGGTCGCCGGCTGGGAACGGCCGAACTGGTTTGTCCCGGCCGACGACCTGGCCAAAGGTGTAAAGTCGCAATACCGCTATAGCTGGGGCCGGCAGAACTGGTTCGATTACGCTGCCGCCGAGCACAAAGCGGTGCGCCAGGCCGTCGGCCTGTTCGACATGACATCCTTCGCCAAATACCGGGTGGAGGGGCGCGACGCCGAAGCGGTTCTGCAGATGATCTGCGCCAATGATGTCGCGGTGGAACCGGGGCGGATCGTCTATACGCAATGGCTCAATGGGCGCGGCGGCGTTGAGGCCGATCTCACCGTCACGCGGTTGTCTGAAACGGCGTTCCTGGTGGTCTCGGCTGCTGCCGTCGCGGTGCGCGACATGGCCTGGCTGAAACGCCACATTCCGGACGAGGCGCATTGCATCGCCACCGATGTCACCAGCGCCGAAGCCTGCCTATCCGTCATGGGGCCGAATGCGCGGGCGCTGTTGCAGCCACTGACCCCCACCGACCTTTCCAATGACGTTTTTCCTTTCGCCAGCGCCCGGGAAATCGAGATCGGCATGGCGCTTGCCCGGGCTCACCGCATCTCCTATGTCGGCGAACTCGGCTGGGAGATCTACATGCCCACGGAAATGGCGCCGCATGTCTTCGATACGATCGTTGCGGCCGGCGAGCCGCACGGGCTGAGGCTGTGCGGCATGCATGTGCTCGATTCCTGCCGCATCGAAAAAGCCTTCCGGCATTTCGGCCACGATATCTCCGATGAGGATCACGTGCTGGAAGCCGGACTCGGCTTTGCGGTGAAGGTCGACAAGCCGGCGTCGCGCTTCGGCGAATTCATCGGCCGCGAGGCGGTGTTGGCGAAGAAAGAAGCCGGGCTATCGAAGCGCTTGATCCAGTTTCAACTCACGGAGCCGGAGCCGTTACTGTATCACGCCGAGCCGATCTGGCGTGACGGTGAGCTCACCGGGTATCTCACATCGGGCAATTACGGGCATCATCTGGGTGCCGCAATCGGCCTTGGTTATGTCGCTTGCGAAACGGGCGAGACGGCGGGCGGTATCCTAGGCTCGGCCTATGAAATTGAAGTCGCGGGGACGCGATTTGCCGCGACAGCGAGTTTGAAACCGCTTTACGATCCCAAGGCGGAACGGGTGAAGGTGTAGACGATTTCTTTGCGTTCTAGGTGGGGGATGAGGCTCTGGGGAGGGCGCGCATGTCGGCACGGTCAGGACGGGAAGCAGGACAGCCGCAAAACAATGCTGA
>CALZIL010000076.1 GCA_945787495.1 uncultured Afifella sp.
GAAAGCTTAGGTTTTTAACGTGACGTGAAAACGTCGGCGGAACGGCCGGCAGGACAGGAAAACAGGGCTTGATCATGTCGGATACGGACAGCGAAACGGCCAGTGAAACGCCAAGTGGCGGCCGCCAAGGCAGGCGGCGCAGCGGCGGCGCCGATGCGCGGCGCGCCCGCCGCCAAGGCGGGCATGCAACGCAGCTGACCTATATCACCCGCAAGCTGGAGCCGTTCGGTGTCCTTGACGAGGCCGGCCTGGCGCTGATCGAGGCCAATGCCGACGCGGTCCTTGAAGAGATCGGCATCGAATTCCGCGAGGATGAGGAAGCCTTGGCGCTGTGGAAGGATGCCGGCGCCGATATAAGCGGCGAGCGGGTCCACTTCCCCAAAGGCCTCTGCCGGTCGCTGCTCAAGACCGCGCCCGAGGTCTTTACCCAGCATGCCCGCAACCCGGACCGGTCAGTCCAGATCGGCGGCAAGGCAACGGTGTTCGCGCCGGTCTATGGTCCGCCCTTTGTGCGCGACCGCGACGGTGGCCGCCGCTATGGAACGATCGAGGATTTCCGCAATTTCGTGAAGCTCGCCTATATGGCGCCGGCCATGCACCATTCCGGCGGCACCGTCTGCGAGCCGGTCGATATCCCGGTCAACCAGCGCCATCTCGACATGGTTTACAGCCATATCCGCTATTCCGACAAACCGTTCATGGGCTCCATCACGCATCCGCTGCGGGCGGAGGATTCCGTTGCCATGGCCAAGCTTGTCTTTGGCGATGCGTTCGTTGACGAAAACTGTGTCCTGATCAATTTGATCAACGCCAATTCGCCGATGGTGTTCGACGCTACCATGCTCGGAGCGCTGAAGGTCTATGCCCGGGCAGGGCAGGCGACAATTGTCTCGCCGTTCATCCTGGCCGGTGCCATGTCGCCGGTCACGGTCGCCGGTACGCTGACGCAGATCCTCGCCGAAGTGCTCGCCGGCGCCGCCTTCACCCAGCTCTGCCGGCCCGGCGCGCCAGTTGTCTTCGGCACATTCGCCTCATCGATTTCCATGCAGTCCGGCGCACCGACCTTCGGCACGCCGGAGCCGGCTCAGGTTCTTTACGGCGCGGCGCAGCTTGCCCGCCGTCTCGGTATGCCGTTCCGCTCCGGCGGTTCGCTGTGCGGCGCCAAGGTGCCGGATGCCCAGGCCGCCTATGAAAGCGCCAATACGCTGATCCCGACATTGATGGCCGGCGTTAATTTCGTGCTCCACGCCGCCGGCTGGCTGGAGGGCGGGCTGTCCTCGTCCTACGAGAAATTCGTCATGGACTGCGATCAGCTGGCGATGATGCAGCGTTTTGCCGAGGGCGTGGATCTGTCGGAAAACGGCCAGGCGATGGACGCCATCGGTGAAGTTGGTCCCGGTAGTCATTATCTCGGCTGCGCCCACACGCAGGTTAATTTCGAGACGGCCTTCTATCGCTCCACCATCGCCGACAACAATTCCTTCGAACAGTGGCAGGCGGAAGGATCGAAATCGGCTGAAGAGCGCGCTACGACGCTCTACAAAAAATGGCTGGCCGATTACGAGGCGCCGCCCCTCGATGAAGGCATCGATGAAGCGTTGCAGGACTTCATCCGCCAGAAAAAGGCGTTGCTGCCCGATTCGGCGACATGAATGAGCGGCAGTGTCACCGGTTCGATCCGTGACCGGCCTTGCCGCGAAACTAAGCGAAGCGCTTAAATCGCACGGCCTGATCGTCCGCGGCGCTTTCCAGCCAACCGCCGACGATCTGGCGGGAACCAATCTGCAAGCCGACATCGTTTCAAAGCTCGTGCTGATCGGCAATTCCGGTGCGGCCATGTGGCGGGCCTTCGCGCCGTTCATCGACGGCGACCCGAACCCGCTTGACCGCTGGACTCGCAGCATCGTCGAACCCGTTGCGGATCAGGTCCGCGCGCGGGCGATATTTCCGTTTGATCAGCCGGCGCCGCCCATCCAGCGCTGGGCGATGCGGGCCGAGCGGTTGCTGCCATCGCCATTGGGCATTCTCATCCACCCGAAATATGGCCTTTGGCACGCCTATCGCGCCGTGCTGATCTTGTCGAACGACGTTGAATCAGAACATGAAGCACTTGAATCGACACGTGAAGAACTATCCGCGCATCCGTGTGATTCATGCGCTGAAAAACCATGCCTAGCCGCCTGTCCCGTCGGTGCGTTTTCAACCGGCGGCTACAATGTCCCCGCCTGCGCGGAATATCTTGCGGGCACAGAAGGCGGATCGTGCCTGCGCGGTGGTTGCCAGGCGCGCAATGCATGCCCGATCGGCCGCGAATGGCGGTATGGCGACGCGCAAATCGCCTTTCACATGGCGGCGTTTGCGGGCGCTGTTACTGCGGACAAAGCCGCCGGATAAGCCAGCGTCATGCCGGGTAATGTGGAGAAAATCCGATGACCGAATCTTGTCGGGCCGGAGTTTTGTTCAGGCGACTTTGGTTTGGAATTTATCGGCGATCATGTCTTGCAGATTTGACACCGCATGTGCCTGACGATCGGCAAGCCACTCTTCCACCTCATCCATGAGCATTGGAACAGCATACAAAAAGCCCTGCATCTGGTCGCAGCCCAGGTCTTTCAGACACTCAGCTTGTCCCTCGGTTTCAACGCCTTCCGCAACGGTTATGCAATTCAGGCCGGAGGCAAGATCGATAATCGATTCTACAATCACCCGCATCCGCTCTTCCGTTGTAATCCTTGCAATGAACGACATGTCGATTTTCAGAACGTCGAAAGGCAGAAAGGCAATGCGGGAGAGGTTGGAATAGCCTTTTCCGAAATCGTCGATTGCCACCCGGACGCCGAAATCGCGGATTTTTTGAAGCGAACTCCTGGCCTTGTCGAGATCGCTCAATATGACCGCTTCGGTCACTTCGATTTCAAGCAACGACGGTTCGATTCCGATCTCATTGACAATTTCAATCACCCGGTCGGCAAATGCACTGTTGGCAAAGTGCTTGGCCGAGATGTTGACGGAGATGGGAATGGTCCGGCCTTTCCTGGCCAGATCCAGAATCTGGCGGGCGGTGTTTTTCAGCACCCATTCGCCGACTTCGATAATCAAATCGGTCGATTCGATAAACGGCACGAACGAACCGGAAAGCAGTAGCCCGCGTTCAGGATGCTGCCAGCGGATCAGGGCTTCCAGGCCAGCAACCCTGCCGTCTTCGCAGGAAATTTTAGGCTGATAATAAAGAACGATTTCGTCGCTGCGCAGCGCGCTGCGGATTTCCCGCCCGATCTGATGCTCCTCGATGGCTGTCGCGTCGGAAAACTCGTCGAATAGACAAACGGTATTTTTTCCCGACCGTTTCGCCCGATACATGGCGGCGTCGGCCTGGTTGACGATTTTCTTATAACTGTCACCGTCCTGCGGAAAACGGGCGACGCCGGCGCTGGCGCCGATAAAGACCTCATTGTTTCCGAGCAGAAAGGGTTTGCCGATCGCTTCAAGGATATTTTCCATTTCTCTCACGATCGCCTCGTCATCTTCGGCGTTTGGCACAAAGATGACAAACTCGTCGCCGCCCATTCGTGCAAATGTTGTTCTGCATTCCCTGTTTTTGTCATCAAGGTCGGGCTTGCTGGATTTTTCGATTGGCAGCTTCAACACGGCTAATACACGGTGGGCAAAATGCATCAGAAGTTCGTCGCCGGTATCATGACCCAGCGCATCATTGACGTTCTTGAACCCGTCCAGATCAATGAAGACCAACGCGCCGCTTTCGCCGGTATCGCGCAGCTTGGCAATGTCACTTTCAACCGTGGTGCGAAAGCATTCCCGGTTCGGCAAACCGGTGACGGTATCGATATAGGCGAGGGATTCGATTTGGTTGAGGGTCTGGTGGATTTGCCCGGCCATCACGTTGAAACTTTTCTCAACGGCGCAGAATTCGGCCGGTATCAGTTTGCTCGACGTGACATCGATCCGGGCGGAAACATCCCCAGCGCCCATTTTCCTGGAAGCCGCGATGATCCGCTCAAGCGGCCGCGAGATAAAGAAGGCGACAACAATGGCGAGGCCTGCGGCGATGGCAATGCCGGCCGCGAAGATAGCGAACACCGAAAATTTGACCCGCTCGGCCTTGGCGACCAGTTCCTCGATTGGCTGCGGGATCATGACGCCCCAGCCGGGACCGGAAACAGAAGTGAATCCGGCGACCATATCGCCCTTCAGCGCCGGCGAATAAAAAGTCTCGATCCCGGTTTCGCCGTTCAACATCCGTTTGACGGCAGACACTTTCGAGATGTTTTTTCGCGCCGCGATCCAGCTGTCGAGGGGATGGGCTAAAACATTGCCTTTGTGATCGACAATTGCGGCGTGGCCCTTCACGCCAAACGAGATCGCCTTGCCCAGACGAACAAAATATTCGGTCGTCAGCGCGCCGATCGCGATTTTGTCACCCCGCCGTCGCACCAGATAGATCATCGGCTGGCCGTTTGGTCCGGCCATTACTTCGGTAAAACTGATTTTGTCGGATCGTGCGATCGAGGCGAAATACGCAAATCGTTCCTTTGGCACAAAATCAGGGCACTTCTTGAGCGCCGGGCTGATTTCGGCAACAATTCTGCCTGTTCCTGCCTCAGCCATGCAGATATGCCGAAACCCGAGATTGAGGAGGATGTCATTCGATTGCAGGATTTCGTGATCGTGATCGACGTTCGCGGCCAGCAGATTGAATGCAGCCGATGCGTCGCGGTGATAGCGCTCAAGGGCCGCGCCAAGATTGCGGGCCAGCAGCAGGTGTCGGCCGCGGACCTCGGCGAATTCGTTCTCCAGAGCCCTTGAATGCGGCCAGACCCAAAACAGGGCGACCGGCACCAAGGTCAGAACGCAAAACAGCAAAAATAAAACCGTTCGCAGTTTCATTGGAAATCCGGCGATGCCAGCCCCGTTGTGAATTCGCTCGATTAACGTACGAGGTTAATTTTGAAACACTCCAAAAAGCATAATGAGTTAAGTTAAAATCAGAACAATATTGCAGCTTCCGTTTCGTAAGCGGCATTAACCATATTTTCAGGGCAAAATAGGTTTTCCAATTACATGCCATCGTTAGCCGAAGCCGGTCCGGCTCACCGTCAGCGATGACGGATAGGGCAGCTTCACGGCGTGCGCCGGGCCAAATCTGCCTTGTCAGGCTCGCCGCCGACCCCGCCGCTCGCGGCGGCGCATAGCTGCCTGATCGACAACCGGGTTCACCAAGGGACCCGTCGCCGCTTCAATCGCCGCCCGGTCAGGGCGTGGCTCCGGCTCATAAGCATCGAGGGCGGCGCGCATGGCTGCCAGATGCCTCGTCGACGTTCCGCAGCAGCCGCCGATGACCTGCGCTCCCGCATTGGCGGCAAGCCGGGCGTAATTGGCCATCAGTTCCGGCGTTCCCGAATAATGGACATGTTCGCCGTGAATCTTCGGCACCCCGGCATTGGCCTTGGCGATGAAGATCCGGTCCGGCGCCGCTTCGCTCATCGTCAGCAGCGAAACCAGCAGGTCCGACGCGCCGACGCCGCAATTGGCGCCGAGCGCCACCGGCTGTTCGGCCAGATCGTCGAAGATTGGCGCCAGATCGGCCGGGTCGAGCCCCATCATGGTCTTGCCGGCCGTATCGAAACTGGCCGTCGCCGTATAGGCCATGCCGGCATTGATGGCGCCCTTCGCGGCGGCCCGCAATTCCTCCGCCGACGACATGGTTTCGATCCAACAGATATCGGCGCCGCCGGCCTTCAGGCCCTTGGCCTGCACGGTGAAGGCATCCGTCGCGGTTTCCTCGGTCAGCGCGCCGAGCGGTTCGAACAGTTCACCGAGCGGACCCATGGAACCAGCAACGACAATCGGACTGCCCGCCGCATCGGCGACCTGGCGGGCGATCTGCGCGCCAGACCTGTTCAGCTCAAACACCCGGTCCTGCAGCTTGTGCAGCTTCAGCCGGTCGCGGTTGCCGCCGAAGGTGTTGGTCAGGATGATGTCGGCGCCGGCATCGACAAAGCCCTGATGCAGGGCGCGGACGCGATCCGGTTGGTCGATGTTCCACAGTTCCGGCGGGTCGCCGGCCGTCAGGCCCATGTCGAAATAGGCCGTGCCGGTGGCGCCGTCGGCCAACAGGACGCGGCGTTGCTTTAAAAGAGCGCGCAGATCGGTCATGGCATGTCGGTTGTCGTGAATCGTGAGGCCGGCATAGATCACTTTTGCCCCATCGCCGCAAGTTGCGTTCAGCCGGCAAGGCCCAGTAGCGCCGCGTCGAGCGGGTAGGTGGAAAGCTGTTCGTGACCGGTTTCGGTGATCAGCACCTGGTCTTCCAGCTTGACGCCCTCATGGCCGCCGTGCCGGCCGACATAGCTTTCCGCCGTCACCACCATGCCGGGTTCAAGCACGCCGTCATAGCCGCCCTTCTGCCAGTCCTCGGGGTAGGGGACAGAGGGATATTCGTCGCAAAGGCCGACACCGTGAAACAGCACAGAATAGCGGTTGGGCAGATAATCCGCCGGCAGGCTCGCAGCTTTTTCCGACAATTCGCGGAATGTCAGCCCCGGTTTGAGCATATCGACATTGGCGCGGATCTGCTCCGCCGCCATAGCGTAAAGCGAGCGTTGTTCGTTACTCGGGCGAGCATCACCGGCCAGCCAGGTCCGGGAAATATCGCAGCAATAGCCGTAGGGGCCGACAAGGTCGGTATCGAAGGCGACGATGTCGCCGTTCTCGATGATCCGCGCCGAAGACTCCTGAAACCACGGATTAGTGCGCGGCCCGGACGATAAAAGCCGCGTCTCGATCCATTCGCCGCCGCGGCGGATGTTTTCGGCATGCAGGATCGCCCACAGATCGTTTTCGCTCATGCCCGGATGCAGCGCCTCTTCCATCACGGCCATGGCCGCCTCGCAGGCGCCGATCGACCGTCGCATGGCCTTGATTTCGTCGGCCGATTTGACAGAGCGCGCCAGTTCCATGACCTCTTCGCCATTGGCGACGGTGATGCCGTGCGCAGCCAGTGCCTCGACGCCTTCGGGGTTGATGCGATCGACGGCGATCCGACGGTTGCCGCCGCCATGGGCTAAGACTTCGGCAGCGATTTCGGCGGCCCAGCGCCCCGCCATGTCCTCAAATCGCGGTCCGGCCAGGAAATAGAACCAGGCGATACCGTGGCGCACCTCGTCGACGGTTTCGACATGATGCGACAGGTGCTCGCAATGGTGAAAATCCCACAGGATCACCGGCCCGTCGGTCGCCACAAAGGCATAGCGCACGGCGTTATGGGCGACCCATAGCTGCATGTTGGTGGAATCGGTGGCGTAGCGGACATTCAGCGGGTCGTAGAGCAGGGCGCCGGCGAGATCGCGGCTTGCAAGCTGCTGGCGGATGCGCTCCAGCCGGTAGCGCCGCATCGCCGGCTGGTCGGGCGCCTCAAGACTCAGCGCCTGCCATTCGCCCTCCGCAAGCGCGCCATGGCCGATCACATGCGCGTTGAGGCTGGCGGCTTTCTGCATGGCAAAGGCATCGAGCGCGTCATAACCGGCGCCATCGCCCGGATGCTCCGGCAGTTCAAAGGGTCGGATCTTGCGCGGGCGGTGGCCAAATACCGACTTGGGCGGGCGCTGATCCATGCCGTGCTACCCCCGCATGCGCTCAGCTTGCGGATCGAAGGGCGGCTCCATCTGCAGATGCGCCCGGTAGCGCTCGCCGAGGATCTCGATTTCGAACGACCCGTTGCCGGCGCCGTCGACGAGCTCGCTGGGCACATAGCCCTGCGCCATGGATTTATCGACAAAATGGGCATAGCCGCCCGACGTCACCCAGCCGACGACCTTGTCGCCGGAATCATCAATATGCCAGATCGGCTCGTCGCCCATCACATCGGCATCGGCGGTGTCGACAAACATGGAAATCCGGGTGAGTTTCGGCCCGTTTTCCTTCTCCGCCACCGCCGCGTCGCGGCCGATGAATTCGTTCTTGGTCAGATCGACGAAGCGGTCCAGACCGGCCTCGAACGGCCCGTAGATCGGCCGGAATTCGCGGAACCACGTGCCGAAATTCTTCTCAAGCCGCAGCGCCAGCAGCGCTCGCATGCCGAAATTTTTCAAGTCCAGACCGGCGCCGGCTTCCATCATCCGGTCATAGAGCCGCCGCTCATATTCCGGCTTTACCCACATCTCGTAGCCGAGGTCGCCGGTATATGTGATCCGGCCGACCATGGCCGGCACGCCACCGACATCCATTTCCCTGAAATCCATGAAGCGGAAAGCCTCGTTGGATACGTCTTCATCGCAGACGCTGGCCAGAAGCTGGCGCGATTTCGGCCCGGCGATGGACAGGCCGACCAGACCGAGATCGATGCGTTTGACCGACACCGACCCGTCTTCGGGAAGATGCTGCTCGAACCAGCGCATGTGATAGATCTGCGCCTGGCTGGAGCCGAACATGAGGAAGCGCTCGTCGCCGAGCTTGGCGATGGTGAAATCGCCGATCAGCTTGCCGAATTCATTCAGCATCGGCGTCAGGATGATCCGGCCCTGGCGCGGCATCTTGTTGGTCATCAGATGCGACAGCCAGGCTTCCGCGCCGGCTCCGGTGATCTCGTATTTGGCGAAATTGGCGATCTCGGTGATGCCGACGCCATTGCGCACCGCCAGGCATTCCGCCTTCACATGCTCAAAATCATTCGAGCGGTGGAAGGACAGGACGTCCCTGGGTTCGGTTCCATCCGGTGCGAACCACAGCGGCGTTTCCAGGCCCCAGCTATCGCCCATCACAGCGCCCTGGGCGATCATCCGGTCATAGAGCGGTGTCGTCTGTGTCGGCCGCGCTGCCGGCAGCTCCTCGTTGGGGAAGCGGATGCGGAAGCGCCGCGAATAGTTCTCGCGGACCTTTTCGTTGGTGTAGGCGAGCGTTGCCCAGTCGCCGTAGCGCGCCACATCCATGCCCCAGATGTCGTAACCGGGATCGCCCTCCGTCATCCAATTGGCCAGCGTCAGGCCGACGCCGCCGCCTTGCGAAAAGCCGGCCATGACGGCGCAGGCGCACCAGTAGTTGCGCAGCCCCCGCACCGGTCCGACCAGCGGATTGCCGTCGGGCGCGAAGGTGAACGGCCCGTTGACCACCTGCTTGATGCCGGCCCGTTCCAGCGGCGGGAAATGGGCAAAGCCGATTTCCAGCGACGGCGCCAGCCGGTCGAGATCCGGCTCCAGCAATTCGGGCCCGAAATCCCACGGCGTTTCCTTCGGCGACCACGGCTTGCAGGCCTGTTCATAGGTGCCGAGCAGCAGGCCGTATTGCTCCTGGCGGGTATAGATCTCGCCGCCAAAATCGATGACGTGAATGAGCTCCTTGCCGGCATCCTCGTTATAGGCCTTGATCTCCGGAATATCCTCCGTCAGCAGAAACATGTGCTCCATGGCGAGCAGCGGCAGTTCGAGGCCGACCATGCGGCCGACCTCGCGCGCCCACAGCCCGCCGGCATTGACCACGTGCTCGGCGACCAGATTGCCCTTGCCGGTGATCACGTCCCATGAACCATCGTCGCGCTGGACAAGCTCTTCCACCCTGGTGTGGCGATAGATTTCCGCGCCGTTGACGCGCGCCGCCTTGGCATAGGCGTGGGTGGTGCCGGACGGATCGAGATGGCCCTCGACCGGATCGAACATGGCGCCGACGAAATGTTTCTCGTCGAGGATTGGAAACATCGCCTTGGCCTCGGCGATCGAGATGATCTCCGTTTCCATGCCGAGATAGCGACCCTTGGCATGGGCGAGTTTCAGAAAATCCATGCGTTCGGGCGTATCGGCCAGCATGACGCCGCCAGTCAGATGCAGGCCGCAGGACTGGCCGGAAATTTCCTCCAGTTCCTTGTAAAGACCGACGGTGTAGCTTTGCAGCTTGGCGACGTTCGGATCACCGTTCAGCGTGTGAAAGCCGCCGGCCGCGTGCCACGAGGAACCGGACGTCAACTCGTCGCGTTCAAGCAGGACGACGTCTTTCCAGCCGGCCCTGGTCAGGTGGAAAAGCACCGAACAGCCGACGACACCACCGCCAATGACCGCGACCTGAGTGTGGGATTTCATTTTCTCTAGCCCCTTCAAACCGTGTTGGCCGTTACCTTTGGATGCCGATATCTGCCGTTAGAAGTCGGTCGGCGCGCCGCCTTCCTGCTTTCGCCGGGCGACAAAGGCATCGAGTTCCTCCCGGATCGCCGCGTCGATCGGCGGCGGCTCGAATTCGGCGAGGATTTTTTTCCAGATCGTGTTGGCCCGCTCGTGCGCGGTCAGGCTGCCGCGCTCCTGCCAGGATTCAAAATTGCTCCAGTCCGATAAAAACGGACTATAGAACGCCGTCTCGTACCGGTCCTGCGTATGCTGGCCGCCGAAAAAGTGGCCGCGATGACCGACTTCGCGGATCGCTTCCACGGCGATGTCGTCCTCGCTGACCGGCACCGGCTGAAGGTAATAGCTCAGTTGCTGGATCATCTCGCAGTCGATGATGAATTTCTCATAGGAGGCGCACAGCCCGCCTTCCAGCCAGCCGGCGCCGTGATAGATCATGTTGGTGTGGCCGGTCATCGACCCGAACAGCGAGAAGGCGCTTTCCCAGGCGGCCTGCGCGTCCGGGAAATTGGCGGCGTTGGTGTTGGAGGCTCGCAGCGGCAGATTGTAGAACCGCGCCATTTGCCCCGACATCTGCGTTGCCCGCATATATTCCGGTGTGCCGAAGGCCGGCGCGCCGGTCTTCATGTCGACATTCGACGTGAACGACCCATAAACCACCGGCGAACCGGGCCGCACGCATTGCAGCAGCGCGATTGCCGCCAGGGCTTCCGCCGTCTGCTGGGCAAC
>CALZIL010000077.1 GCA_945787495.1 uncultured Afifella sp.
TTCGTGTTGCGCCGGTTGCGGACGTGTTGCGCCTTTGTAGCGCTTCATCCGCAACATTTTCTTCCAGGTTTTCTGCGGGTTTCACGAATGTTTCGCTCAAATGTTGCGGATGTTGCGTTTTTTTTGGGTGCGGGAGGTAGTAGCGTTTCCAGGGATCATGCAGATCGGCTGCCAGATAGCCGCGCGGCGTCCCGGTCCCGATGCGAACCACCTTCGGCGCGACGCCATATTTCTTTAGCCTGGTTGCAAGTCCTCTATCATTGAGCGGCTTGCCCCTGATATCGGCCCATGCCGATTCCGGCAGACTGTGGAGCTTTTCCAGGATTGTTTCCGTTGACAGCTTGTCGGCGCCGTCGAACACCTTGAAAAGGTCGGCAAGAAGCTGGACGCCGGATGTCCTGTTTCGATTAGCGGCTTCGACCACAAGGGCAGTAGCCGCGTTCCGGGCACGCACCACCGCCCAGTCGCCGCCGGCGGCGTCGGCAATCGCGATCAGCGGTTCCCAACAATCCGCGTCCCGGTCATCAACGCCGTGCGGCAATTCCGGTCGCTCATCTTCCATGTCCGCGCCGATGCTGGCGCACCATTGCGCAAGTGCGTCTCGAATGATGGCGCCCTGGGCGGCAGCATACCGGCGCCGGAATGGTTCAACCTGTTCTTCCGGTGTGCGGCGGCGCATACCGACGATGATGGAACGCGATCCAATTGTGTCGGGGAGATCGCCGATCCCGGCGAGTGCAACGGCACAGTAAGCAGGGAACTCTTCGGTTCTCACTCTATTCCCGACGCAAACGCAACGGCCGGCAACAGCGCCGCGCCTGTGACCCGCATTCAACAGCGCGCGAACCTCGCCGGTGTCTTGCTGCTTTGAACCGAACAGCGTGTCCACTTCGTCATAGAGAATTGTCGGTCGGGCCCCTTCATTGTCACCGACCTTGCGGAAAAGATAGGCCGGGCTGACGTTCACGGCGTGCACCGGATTTGGGACCAGGCATTCAGTAACCTCCAGGGCGCGCGTCTTGCCGGATTCGCGTTCAGCTGATTGGAAAGAAATGCGCGGTGTGCTTTCCCAAGAGTCCATCAGGTGCGCGTGCGCAATCCACAAGACGTGCGCGACGAGGGCATGTTCTGATGGATACGCCACGAAGCGCCGAAGGAAGTTCTCCACCTGCGCCAGGATTTCCGCGCCTGATTGATCTAACTCTCCCCAGTCTTCGGAGCTAAGTTCCGTTTGATCGATAGGTTCTGACATTATGCCGCCCCCCGATCGGGTTTCGGGCTGACAATTTCAACGCGGCGGATCATGTCTTGCAGGCTGCCTTTGAGTTCGCGCTGGTGGGTATGGTCACTGGCGCCGATCCGGCCGCCGATGTCAGCAATGTCCAAAAAGATCCGGGTTGCGAGATCCGGGACGGCGACCGCCGAGCCGGTGCAGCCAGCCTGCAACCATTCCAAGGGCGTGCGGCTTAGGACCAACGGCCGGCCGAAAATGTAGGTTGCCGAATTATGCGCCGCCCAAAGACCTAGGATCGGCGCAACGCCAAGCAATGTCCGAACGTCTGACGGGTCGGCAACCGGCCATGCCACAAGGTCAATGAGGGTCTCGCCGTCTTCGCCCCGCGCTTCAATAACCACGCTTTCAACAGCCCCAGCGCCATGGTCGGGAAAATCGAAGCATTGGTTCGGCAAGAGCGTGATTGGCGCGACAGTCGGCGAGCCGCAAAAACCGGCAACCCTGTTAATATCGATGCCATGCTCGACCAGGTAATCGACCGTTGCCAGGCGCGGACCTTCTAGGTCGTAAATCTCGGTGAGCGCGATGAGGATTCGGAGATTCATGCCGCCACCTCCCGCTCCGCGAGAAGCCGCTCAAGCCTGTCAGGATCGACCCTCCAGGCACTACCGCTATCGGTTTTGACGTGTCTGCCGATCTTGTGCCGGACACACCAACTTAAAATCGTCGCCGGCTTTTCATCTGAGCGGTCACAAGCCTCTTTGACGCTGATTAGGTCCTTGGCAGATGTTACAGCCGGGCTTTCCGGTTCGGCTGTCCGATACTCGGCAGTGTTCTGAACCGCCTGATCACGAAGCCATTTTTCGACATCGCCAATGCGATAGTAACAGCGCCGGCCAATTTTCTCATAGGTCGGTCCGCTGCCTTGATGCGCCAGAATTTCTAGTTTCCGACGAGTCGGATTTCCGAAGTATTGCTCAACCTCCGTGCGCGTTGCTCGATAGTGATCGGGAAGTACCATTGCTGCCCCTTTCGATTTGCCACCGCACAATGCGAGGGCTTTCACGGAGCAACGTGGGCAATTCGACTGGGATTTTGGCGGGCACTGTCCTTAGATTCTTCGCGTGGCGCGCCTTTGATAATTTTTCGCCAAAGATTGCGGTTTTATCGCCAATCCAAATTGGCGCACCACCTGCCTCGCTGCGTGAGCTTTTGACTCACCGGCGGCGGTTCGACGATCCATCTCTGCGAATGCGCCGGTATAATCTTTTTGGGTTTCGGATGCCCGATTTTGTCCGCCTTTAGCGGCAGCCGCGATTGTTTTCTTCCCCCGCAGGGCGTCAAGCTCGTGGTTAAATTTTAGCCTGCGCTCCTTGTCCAACCGGCCAAGCTCAATGCCGATCTGTGCAGCATACATTATCAAGGCCGCTGCCGGCTCGGAATTGGCTTGAGTTTTTGTGAAAATAAGGTCCAGCCTTGTAAGCTCAAACGCCAACCGCGAAGCATACCAAAGCCGAGAATGATCTTCGTTGGGTGAATATAAAAACGCCGAGAGATAATATCCCAGGTCGCTTTTTTCCATCAGGTATTCCTCGCCCTTAGCCATCACAATATGGCCACCCAACGGCGGAAATTTTCCTTCCCGATGTATGAAACTGAAAGGGTCGGGCAGTCCTTCTTCTGCAAAGACCTCGCGGCAAAATTTCTCAATTTCCCATCGAAAATTGTCCAACGGCTTTGCGGGCGATTTTCGAACGTTATTATCTACCAAAGCTCCTTTCAGCGCTTTATCGCGGTAGGGGGGGTCAAAGATTGACGGCGGCCGGCTGTATTCAGTGATTCCCGATCCGACCGTGATGGGGTCAAGCGGGATTCGTTTTTTCGGCATTTTGCCGCGCCTAGTCATCTGGCGTTTTCCCGACTGGATGATCGGAATGATCAAAGCAACCATCGCCTGCGAGCGTTTCTTCCAAACGAGAAAGCGCGACGCGCTTCTGCTCGCGATAGGAGCCGCGATCATAGACGGCGGTAATCGAGTTATCAGAGTGGCCAAGCACCCTTTCGATGATGAACCGATAACGCCCGCCTCCGACATCAGTGTCGCGGCTGTGCGGCGCAAATCATGGAACCGCCAGTTCTGCAGCCCGGCTGCCGCAGAGAGTCTATCTTTCAGCTTTGAGCCGGGAGAAATTGGCCGATCTCCAAGCGTAGTAAAGACCCATGGCCCCAAGCGGGGTTGTTCATCGATCAGCACATGCAGCATATCCGGCAAAGGGACTTCATGTGGTTTGGCCTTTTCCGGTCGGGTTGCCTTTCTCCGCTCTGGCGGGAGCGTCCAAATGTCTCCGACTATTTCGTCCCACCTCATGCCCGCGACCTCGTTCAGGCGTTGGCCCGAGAGCATCAGGGCGCGAACAAACGGTCCTAAAGGATACTTTTCTTTAAAACTGGATTCCCAGAGATCGCGCCATTCTTTGAGGGATAAGACTCGGTCGCGGGGGACGGATTCGCCTCTTGCCTTCAATCCAGCCCACGGATTCACTGAAAGGTGTTGCTCTTCTTCAGCCCAGACAAGCATAGGGCGGATGTAACGGATTACGGCACCAGCGCGTAATTGTCCGGCTTGATCGCGCACGTAATCGCGCAGGTCGCGTCCGTGGTGGATTGTCAAATCTGTAAGGCGAACGTGTCCAATTCTCGGCCTGGCCCACATTCGCCAGACCGACTCAACATCGCCAAAAGCGCGCAACCGGCCTTCCCGTGCGGCTCGATATTTCTCCCAGAGATCGGCTACCGTCTTGATCTGACCATGAACAATTCCGCCTGGATTTGCCTTTTCCTGCTCAGCTAACCTGCGGGCAACGGAAACAGATGTTTCAGGATGCGTTCCCAGGCGCACCCTCTTGCGCTTCTTTGCGTCTAGTACGACGACATCCCAAACCTTCTGGCCCCGCGTGTTCACGCGAAGAACGAGCCCCCTGACCAAGGAGTCGCGAATCTCGACGGTCCGCTCCTGCGGCTTGATCGCCAGCACCTTTTTCTCGTTCAACAAAACGGTCATTTTGTGCGTTATTTGTGCGTTTTGTGCGCTATCACGCAGTGTCGCACGCTTTCAGCGAGTTGCAATATCCCTTATAATAAAGAGTTATAGGATACATCTGGAAACTCGGAGAAACAAGGTCCAGCGTACTCTGACTCCGTCGGTCCTGGTTCGAATCCAGGTTCCCCAGCCAGTTGAAATTATTGCATTTTTTCTTGCTGCTCATCAGCGTGGCACAGGAGCAAAACGGACGCCTAGTCGAGCAGATCGTCGATCCAGCTCAGCGCCGCGGCGGCCCTGGGGAAGCCGAGCGTCGGGGCGGCGAGCAGCGCCACGTGCCGCAGCTCATCGGCGCTCAGGCCCTCATCAAGCGCCCGCCGGACATGCGAGTGGACCGCACCTTCCGATCCCCCACCTGCGGCGATCGCCAGCTTGACCAACCGCTGCGTGCGGGCATCCAACGGTCCGGCTTGGCCGCACGCGCTTCCCAAATCCTCGTAGGCTTTCCAGGCCTGTGGATAGTTGGCGGCGATTTTCTGTGCCGCTGACGGCAGTTTGTCCGGCATGATCGATCTCTCCTTTGATGTGGATGCGGCTGCGGCCGCCTGTGCGAATTTCTGCAGCCATTGCGTCTATCGCAACAATGCCAGCCTGTGTCGACCATTCGCTGGCTCTCGCTGGCATTGCCAACAGGAAACCGCTGAACGCGGGACGCCGTTTCGCTCGCCTGGGCGACACCGGTCGCGATCCGCGACTGCGAAAAACGGCTCTTTTGGCGCTCAGCTCATGCCTGCGGGTTGTCGTTCGGACTTATCGACCGGTCCCTGGCAATGTCCGGGAAGCGTCGATCCCGGACCTGACAGCTGCCGGATAATGCTCCGGTGGCGACTCGGCTTTGGCGATCTCCAGGAAGGCGCGCACCAGCTTGCCACCGGCGCGTTCGCGCAGACAGATCAGCGCCTCTTCCATGAGGATTTCGCAATCGGCGATCCGGATCGGAACGAGATTCATGTGCTGGGAGAATTCGGCGGCCGAGACGATGCCGACGCCGGCCCCCGTCGCAACGATCTCGCGCACGGCTTCGCGCCCCTCCGCCTCAATCGCAGCGGTGAGCGGCAGGCCGCGCTCGGCGGCCGCCTCCTCAAGTTTCTGGCGGGTCTTGGAGCCCCGTTCGCGCAGCACAAGCGGTTGCTTGAGAAGTTCGCAAAGGGGCATGGATTGCTTGCCGCTCACCGCCTGCCCCTTGGCGGCAAAGGCGATCAGCGGCGTGGAATTGAGCTTGATCGTCTCAAAATCGCTGCCTCTTGGAACCTCGCCGAGAACGCCGATATCGGCCTCGTAATTGTAAAGCCTGGTGGTCACTTCCTGCGAGTTACCCGAATGCACCGAGACGTCTATTCCGGGATAGTTTTGACGAAAGCGGCCAAGAATATGCAGAAGATGGTGGGCTGAATCGGCAATGATGCGCATCGAGCCGGAGCGCAAGGCAAGCGATTCCGATAGCAGTTCCGATGCCTGGTTTTCAATCTCGAAAAAGCGCCGTGTGATCGTCAGCAGATGCTGACCCGTTTGGGTGAGTGTGACCTGCTTTTTGTTGCGGTTGAAGAGGATGACGTCATATCGCTCTTCGAGCTTGCGCACCTGGTCCGAGATTGCCGGCTGGGTCAGGCCGAGCGCTTCGGCCGCGCGCGAAAACCCGCCGCAAACGGCGACATGATGAAAGGCGCGCAGTTGCACGTAGCGCATCGAATTCTCCTCCCGGGCGTCGGGACCCAATCGATAAATTGCACATATGGTTCTCATATAAAATAACGATTTTACATATACATCGCCCGACCGCAGATTGTCCGCACCGACTCGACACGGGTTCGCCCCGATAAGAATCACAACGGAAGACTGAGGCGATGCTGGCAGAGGCCGAACGATCTGAGACCGAGGCGTTCACGCCGCCGGCGATGGGCGAGCCTTATCTGCTGACGCCGGGGCCGCTGACGACCGCCTATGCGGTTAAGGCGGCGATGCTGAAGGACTGGGGGTCATGGGACAGCGACTTCCGGGCGATGACCGCCGATATGCGGCGGCGTCTGCTTGCCATGGCCGGCGATAGCGAAGGCGCCTTCGACTGCGTGCCGATGCAGGGCAGCGGCACCTTCGCCGTGGAGGCCATGCTCGGCTCTTTCCTGCCGAAGTACAGCAAGACGCTGGTGCTGATGAACGGCGCCTATGGCCAGCGGATCGCGCAGACGCTCGACTATCTCGGCCGTGCCTATACCGCGATCGACAAGGGCGACTACATGCCGCCGCGCGGGCCGGAAGTGGCAGCGGCCATTAAGGCGGATCCGGCGATCACCCACGTCGTCGTCGTTCATTGCGAGACCAGTTCGGGCATATTGAACCCGATCGAGGAAATTGCCGAGATTGTGGCCGCAAACGGCCGCAAGCTGCTGATCGATTCCATGAGCGCCTTCGGTGCGCTGCCGCTGGATGTGCGTGACATCCGCTACGAGGCGATGGTCTCGTCGGCCAACAAATGTATCGAGGGCGTGCCGGGCTTCGGCTTCGTCATCGCCCGCAAATCGGCGCTTGCGGCGACGAAGGGGCGCAGCCATTCCCTCAGCCTCGATGTTCACGCGCAGTGGGACTATCTGGAAAAGACCGGCCAGTGGCGCTTCACGCCGCCGACCCATGTCGTCGCCGCTTTTCTTGAGGCGCTGCGCATCCACCAGGCCGAAGGCGGTGTCAGCGGACGCGGCGAACGCTACGCCGGCAATCGCGACGCGCTGGTTTCGGGCATGCGCGAATTCGGGTTTGAAACGCTGCTCAAGGACCGCTGGCTGTCACCGATCATCGTGACGTTTTTCAACCCGGCGCACACCGATTTCGACTTCACCCGATTCTACGAGCTGATGAAGGTCAAGGGGTTCATCATCTATCCCGGCAAGCTGACGATGGTCGACAGTTTCCGCATTGGCTGTATCGGCCGGATGGACGCCGCGGTCATGCGCCAGGTCGTCAAGGCCGCCGGTGAATCGCTCAATGAGATGGGCGTCGATGACGCCGCGCCGCCCGCCGAGGCGCTGGCCGAACGTGCCAGACTTATCGACTGACCCGACCGCTTTTCGGTCGGCCCGACCACCCGAACCAGACAAACCACCCAGATCACCCACCCAGACAACCAACAATGTGAATTCAGGAGACTTTCCATGTCCGATTTCGTCTACAGCCGTTCCTATCGCGGCAAGGTCAAGGCCCTCGTACTCGACTGGAGCGGCACGACCGCCGATGCCTATGTCGTCGCGCCCGCCGTCGTGTTCGTCGACGTGTTCAAGAACCAAGGCGTCGAGATCTCGATGGCCGAGGCGCGCGGTCCGATGGGGCTGCGCAAGGACCTGCACATAAAGGCGCTGACCGAAGTGCCGGAAATCCGCGAGCGCTGGAAGGGCGTTCACGGCAAATATCCCGATCAGGGCGACGTCGACACCATGTTCGCCGACTTCGTGCCGCTACAGCTCGATTGCCTGCGCAAATACACCGATCTTTTGCCCGGCGTCGCCGATGTGATCAGTCGCCTGCAGGGGCAAGGCATCAAGATCGGTTCCTCGACCGGCTTCACCCGCGCCATGGTTGATATCCTGGAAGAGGAAGCGGCCAAGCAGGGCTACCGGCCCGACGCCTCGGTCGCCGGTGACGAGGTCGCCCACGGCGCCCGGCCGGCGCCGCACATGGTCTACAAGAACCTCGATATGCTGGGCATCCATACGATCCAGTCGGTGGTCAAGATCGATGACACCGTGTCGGGTGTCGGCGAGGCGCTCAATGCCGGCTGCTGGGGCGTCGGCGTCGTGCGCTACTCAAACTACATGGACGTCGATACGCCCGAACAGGGCGCGGCCCTGCCTGCTGAGGAGATCGAGCGGCGGATGGCGATTACCCGCGATATCCTGGAAAAAACCGGCGCGCACTATGTCATCGACAGCCTCACCGACATCGAGCCGGTGATCGAGGACATCAATGCCCGCCTGGCCCGCGGCGAAAAACCCTGACGGGACGTGCTAAAGGGAGGCGAGCAAGGGAGCATCCGCATGGCGCAACCTTCAACGCCTCCGACGCACACAGAAGGCGAGTCGAACACCTCCGCCGCGCGCGCCGCGTGGCGGGGCCGGCATGACGATGCGGCAACGCGCGCCCTGCTTGAGCGCGACGCCGCCGTGTTCCTGCACCAGGCATTATCGACGCCGTGCCTGTCGGCCATCGCCAAAGCCGAAGGCATCTGGATCGAGGACACGGCCGGCCGGCGCTACATGGATTTCCATGGCAACAGCGTCCACCATATCGGCTATGGCCATCCCAGGCTGACGGCGGCAATCAAGGCGCAACTCGATGAGCTCAGCTTCGCGCCGCGCCGTTTTGCCTGCGAACCGGCGGTGGCGCTGGCGGAGACGCTGACCGCCCGCGCGCCCGACGGGCTGGGCAAGGTGCTGTTCACCACCGGCGGCTCCGACGCTGTCGAGGTCGCGTTGAAAGTGGCGCGCGCGGCGACCGGGCGCTTCAAGACGGTCTCCTTCTGGGATGCCTTTCACGGCGCCGGGTTCGGCGCCGCCAGCGTCGGCGGCGAGCAGACGTTCCGCTCGCACATTGCCGGTCCGCTCTTGCCGGGCGCCGAACATGTCGCGCCGTTTGCCTGCTACCACTGTCCCTATAACCATGCCGGCCCGGATGTCTGCGGCCTGGCCTGCGCCGAGATGCTGGCTTACGTGCTGGCGCGCGAAGGCGATGTCGCCGCGGTGATCGCCGAACCGATGCGCGCCGTTCCTTACGTGCCGCCGCCTGGATTCTGGAAACGCGTGCGCGAAGCCTGCGATGATCATGGTACGCTGCTGATCTTCGATGAAATCCCGACAGGGCTTGGCAAGACCGGCAGGTTTTTCGCCTCCGACCATGATGGCGTGACGCCGGACATGATCGTGCTCGGCAAGGCGCTTGGCGGCGGTATCCTGCCGATCGCCGCGACGATCGTGCGTTCCGATCTCGATGTCGCCGGCGAATTCGCCATTGGCCATTATACCCATGAGAAAAATCCGGTGACCAGCCGGGCGGCGCTGACCACCATTGAGATCATCGAGGAAGAAGGGCTTGTCGAGCAAGCAGCGGTGTCTGGCCGCCACGCCATGGAGCGCATGCATGACCTGATGAACCGCTCACCGATCGTTGGCGATGTGCGCGGCAGGGGGCTGTTGTTCGGTGTCGAGATCGTTGCCGACAAGCAGACGCGAGCGCCGGGCAACAATCTTGCCGAAAAGATTTATTACCGCTGTCTGGATGAGGGATTGAGTTTCAAGATCAGCCAGGGATGCGTGCTGACACTATCGCCGCCCCTGACGATCGCGCGCGACGATCTTGATCGCGCACTCGGTATCGTCGAGCACGCCGTCCTGGCCCCTTGACGGCCGCACGTGTCAGGGCTTGCCCTTACACTTGTTCTTTGCGCGGCGGCTCTGCACGCCCTGTGGAACGCTATCATCAAGGCCGCCGACGATCGGGCGCTGACGCTCGCGGCGATCTCGGTGACCAATGTCCTGGCCGGCGCCGCCTTGATCGCCCTGTTTCCGGCTCCGGCGGCCGAAAGCTGGCCCTACATCGCAGCCTCGACGCTGATCCATTACGGCTATTACGTCTTCCTTTTTCTGGCCTATCGCCTCGGTGATTTCTCCCAGGTCTATCCGATATCGCGTGGTCTCGCGCCGGTCCTGGTCGCGCTCGGTGCGCAGGCCTTTGCCGGCGAAACGCTGCCGCTCCTGGCCTGGCTCGGCCTGTTGTCGGTCTCATGCGGGATCATTGTCCTTTCGTTGCCTTCTCTCGGATCAACCCCGAACCCGTTGGCCGTGGCCGCGGCCGCCGGAACCGGCCTGTTTATCGCCAGTTACACGGTCGTGGACGGCATCGGCGTCAGGCTTGCCGACAGTCCGTTTGGCTATATCGGCTGGCTGTTTTTCCTCGAATTTCCGGTGGTCATCGTCGTTGCCTTGCAGCAGCGCGGCAAGCCGCCGGCGATGCGATGGCCAGCGATAAGGCTCGGCCTTCTCGGCGGCGCATTTGCCGCTCTGGCCTACGGCATGGTGATTTACGTCAAGGTGTTTGCGCCATTGGGCGCTGTGTCGGCGGTGCGCGAATCGAGCGTGATTTTTGCCGCCATCATCGGCGCGGTCTGGTTCGGCGAACGGCCGTGGCGCCGCAGGGTCTTCGCCGCAGCGATCGTCGCCAGCGGCGTTGCCGCACTGGGATTTTATGCGTGAGTCGGCGGCGTCTGCGACAATCCTGGCGGCGCAACCATAGGCACATACGATTGCCACATAAGATTAATCGACTTTACTTATCGATCACCACGCCGCACCATTTATGCAGGAAGACAGGCATCTCACCGCGGCGGGGCGCAAGCGCTGCGCGGTCGAGGTGGTTTCTTCTTTGACATGGCGCGCAGACGCCGTTTGCAGGGAGAACGAATTTCATGGTCATCAACAAAACCTTTTCAATCCTGGTCGCGGCCGGCTTTCTGGCGGCTTCCGC
>CALZIL010000078.1 GCA_945787495.1 uncultured Afifella sp.
GCGCCTTGCCGTCAACCTTGTGAATTCGGCGAAGGGACCGCGCACTACGGCGCAATCACCGTTCTCCTGGAATGGCGTTGCCGACTGGAAGCGTGATTATTCGAATGCAGCGCTGCTTTCCGAAGATGAGATTGCGGCACGGCGCCGGGAGTTCGACAAAGTAAAAGCAGACGCGCCGCGCAAGTGACGTTAGTGGAACCCGTCTATGCTGGTTTTATTTAGCACGGTAGGAGATTGAGGATGGAAGGCGCAATCAGAAGGCCGGATGCACCAAATCATTTCATGGTGCTCAAGCCCATCAACAAACGTATCGTAGTTCGGTTATCTGATGGATCGAAACTGGCCGAAACGATGAATGCGATGCGAGTTCTGGAAGCAGGAAAGACGCTGTATGATCCGATCGTGTATCTGCCGATGGAAGATGTATTGATGCCACTAACCAAGCAAGTTAACAAAACTCATTGCCCCCTTAAGGGTGATGCAAGTTATTTCAGTCTGGAAAGCCGACATGAAACGCTTTCCGATCTTGCCTGGAGTTACGAGCAGCCGTTCGATTTCTCACAAGATATAAAGGGTCTAATTGCCTTTTATCCCAACAAGGTGATCATTGAGGAACACCCTCTCTGACTTCAGAACTTGGAAACATATAACTGTCCGTTGTTGATGCTGTGGACGGTTCCTCCACCAGTATCGCGATGGCCGGATTGCGGTGCGATTTGGGCAACCGCCAATGTCCGGTGTTGGCACAAAACGGACATGCTCGACTCGCCACATAATGTCCGTTCGTGGGGGTAAAGCGGACATTGCCAGACGCCATCTGTCTTACCGAAATTGTCCGTCGGGGAGGGTTTGTCAGACTGTCCGCAAAATAATCACAAATAGGACAGTCGGCATATCACGCTCCGCAGAAACCCTCCCTTCCATGCCGAGCCCCAGACACTGAAAACCGGACAGTTCCAATTCATAAGACAAACACGGAGCTGCGATCGCGCGCCTAAGCGGCCTCCCGACCTTTTCGTTCTGTCCGTTGGCGGCTATTGACGCGCCATGAGTGCGCAGCAGGACGACGAGCCGCAGAAATCCTGGATAGTCTGGTTCGCGCGCGGCACGCTGGGCATTGCCTCGGCGCCGGCGCTGATCCTGATGGTCACGTTCATCGGCTTCGGTGTTCTGTGCCGTGAGAGCGGGCTGACCCTTGGCCAGGCGGTGTTCATGACGGCAAGTGTCTGGGCGCTGCCGAGCCAGGTCGTGCTGGTCGGTTCGATGACGTCCGGCGCCTCGCTGCTGGTGACCTGGATCGCGGTGGCGTTGTCGGCGGTGCGGCTGACGCCGATGGTCGCCGCCTGGGTGCCGATGGTGCGGCAGCCGGACACGCCGCGCTGGCGGCTGCTGGCGTTGTCGCATTTCGTCGCGATCACCGCCTGGGTCTGGTCGTTCCTGAAACTGCCGGCTTTGCCCCGGTCGGCGCGCATTCCCTATTTCGCCGGCTTCGCCGTCATTCTGTCGGTCTGCAACATCGCCGTGACCGCGGCCAGCTTTCTGCTTGCCGGGGCGTTGCCGGTTCAGGCAGCCGCCGCGCTTTTTTTCCTGACGCCGATCTATTTTCTGACGGCACTCAGCGCCGCAGCGCGCATTCCTGCCGAGCGCTATGCCCTCGCCATCGGCCTGGTGCTTGGTCCGCTGCTGTTCTGGCTCGATGTCGGCCTCGACCTGTTATGGTCCGGGCTCGGCGGCGGCACGCTGGCCTTTTTTGCCGGGCGGCTCAAGAGGCATGAACCGTGACGACGACGTTCGAGACGCTCGGGCAGGGCTGGGCCGGAGATTTCGGGCCGTATCTGTTCATCCTGCTGGCCGGATTTCTGGCGACCGATATCTGGCGCTGGCTTGGTGTTCTGGCCGGCAACCGCCTGCATGATGATTCTGAAGTGCTCAACTGGGTCAAGGCGGTCGCGACGGCGCTTATCGCCGGAGTGATCGGCAAACTGATCCTGTTTCCGACCGGGGCGCTCGCCGCTGCGCCGGTTGAGCTGCGGCTGGTGGCGGCGGCGATCGGCTGGGGGGCTTTCATGGCGGCGCGGAAAAACGTTCTGGCCGGTGTCGTCGCGGCCGAACTCGTTCTCATTGTCGGCTGGCTTGTCCTGCCCGGTTGACTAGAGCGCGGCGCGGATTTTTTCCGCATTGGCGGCAAGCACCGCCTGATCCTCCATCTCGCCGGTATGGGGCCGCAGCTTCACCCCGTCGAAACGCGGGATGACGTGGAAATGGGTGTGAAAGACGACCTGGCCGCTGGCCGGTTCGTTGAATTGCTGGATCGTCACGCCGTCGGCGCCGAAGGCCTTCAGCACCGCCCTTGAGATGATCTGGACGACTTCCATGGTGCGGGCGAGGTCCACCGGGTCAATGTCGAAAATGTTGCGCGAGGGCGCTTTGGGAAACACTAGGACATGGCCGTCGCCACGCGGCATGATGTCCATGATGGCGAGCGTATGATCGTCTTCCCGGACCGTTTGTGACGGCAGTTCGCCGCGCAGGATTTTGGCGAAGATGTTGTCGTCGTCGTAAGCCGGCCTGTCGGTCATCTTCGCCCCCGTTTTTTGTTCAACATTACGGTTTCAGGTGACGCTTTCGCGGTCAAGTCCGCCCGGTTTGCGGAACGGACCCTGGTCCGCAAGCGCCTGGTTTTCAAAGGCGATGTGCTGGCGCTCGCGGTCCAGATAGTCCTCCACGGCCTGGCGAAATCCGGGATCGGCGATGTAATGGGCCGAATGGGTGGTGACCGGCATATAGCCGCGCGCCAGCTTGTGGGCGCCCTGGGCGCCGGCTTCGACCCGGGCAAGGCCGCTGGCAAGCGCGAAGTCGATGGCCTGATAGTAGCAAACCTCGAAATGCAGGCAGGGGTGGTCCTCCAGGCAGCCCCAGTAGCGGCCATAAAGCGTGTCGGAGCCGATCAGGTTGAGCGCACCGGCGATGGTGCGTCCATCGCGGTTCGCCATGACCAGCAGAACACGCTCGGCCATCCGCTCGCCGAGCAGCGAAAAGAAGCGCCGGTTGAGATAAGGCCGGCCCCATTTTCGCGAGCCGGTATCCATGTAGAAACCAAAAAACGTGTCCCAGTGCGCCTCGGTGATGTCCGACCCGGTGATCCAGGTGATCTCAAGGCCGCTCGCCAGGGCGTCGCGCCGCTCCTTGCGGATCGCCTTGCGCTTGCGCGAGGCGAGGGAGGCGAGGAATCCGTCAAAGTCGCCATAGTTCTCATCGATCCAGTGGAACTGCTGGTCGGTGCGGCGCAGATAGCCGAGTTCGCTCAGGATCCGCCATTCATCTTCGCGCGCGAACGTGACATGGGCGGAGGAAACCTTGTGGCGGCGGGCGAGCTCACCCAGCGCGGTGCCGAGATATCGTTGGTTATCCTCCCGGTCCGGGCCGGAGCGAACCATGAGCCGCGGCCCGGTGACCGGGGTGAACGGAACGCTGGCCTGGAGTTTGGGATAATAGCGGCCGCCGGCGGCCTCAAAGGCCTCGGCCCAGCCATAGTCGAAGACATATTCGCCCTGGCTGTGCGATTTGAAATAGCACGGCATGACGCCGGCGACACCGCCGCAATCCCTGGAACCCGATCCGTCCAGCACAAGGTGCTGCGGCAGCCAACCGGTCTCGGCGCTGACACATTCCGCCTCTTCCAGGGCATGCAGGAAGTCCCATGACACGAATGGGTTATAGGCCGTGCCTTGCGGATTGGCGCAGGCATCCCAATCGGCCCGGCCGATATCGGCAAGCGCCGATATCACCCGGACAGATCGTGCCGCGTCCTGCTGCTGGTGGGTCATCTTTTCAAACGTAAGGCCGAAACGGCTTCGCGCAATGGCTGTGAAGGGTTTGCTGCGCGCAAAGGTTAGGCGCGGCGTTTGCCGATCTTATGGCCGGATGCCCTCAAAGGTGATTTGTCCGGTCCAGCGTTTGGCCTTGCGGGCGTCGGCTGGCGTGCGCACAGTCCAGCAGATCAGCGGCAGCCCAAGAACCCAGCGGGCGATCAGCGGCGCCGGCGTCGGCAGGTCGGTGAGCGAATAGGAGACAAAATGAAATCCGTGGCGGATGATGGCGGCCAGGTGCCGGATCGTCGTGGCGAGCCCGCCTTCGGCGACCAGGCCAACGGGCAGGCCCGGCGCGGCCTCCGTCATTACAGCGGCCAGTTCGGCATCGAAGGACATGACGGCGACGGGGCCGGAATAATTGCGAAGATGGTCGGCGACGGCCTGCGCAAACCCGTCGTTTTCACCGGCAATGCTTTTCAGTTCGATGACCAGCGGCACCGCGCCGGCAATCTGTTCCAGCATGTCTGACAGGGTCGGAATCGTTTCGCCGCTGTTCAATATCCCGATCTTTGCCAGCTCGCCGGCGGTGCGGCTGCGAACCGGGCCGCTCTCGCCGGTCAGGCGGTCAAGCGTGTCGTCGTGGAAAACCACCGGCACGCCATCGGCGCTGATTTGCAGGTCGCATTCGATCGCATAGCTATTCCCGGCCGCGGCCTGAAAGGCGGCCAGCGTGTTTTCCGGCTTTCGCGGGTCCGCATCGGCCATATCGTGCAGACCGCGATGGGCGATCGGCCGGAGTGTCAGCCATGACAGCCCGTCGGCCTGTGCCAAGCGTTTCACCGCTCAGCGCGCGGCAATGACGGCGTCGATCTCGACGGCCGCGTCGAGCGGCAGGCAGGCCATGCCGACCGCCGCGCGCGAATGGCGGCCGCGCTCGTCAAGCACGTCGACGAGCAGGTCCGATGCGCCGTTGATGACCAGGTGCTGGTCGGTAAAGCCGGGCGCGGAGGCGACAAAACCGGTGATGCGGATGATCTGGGCAATGCGCTCCAGGTCGCCGTCCAGCGCGGCCTCTGCCTGGGCAAGAATATTCAGGGCGCACAGGCGCGCTGCCTCCCGACCGTCGGCCAGGGCGACATTATCGCCCAGCTTTCCCTTGATCGTCAGGCCTTGCGGGCCGATGCAAAGCTGACCGGAGACAAAGATCAGATCGCCATGGCGGGCAAAGGGGAGATAGTTCGCGGCCGGCGCGGCAGCGGCCGGCAAGCTGATGCCCAAAGCGTCCAGTCTGTCTTTTATGGTGTCCATGCCGTGCTCCCTCGGGTTTGCCCGGGACCATATTGGAGTGCGGCAGCACGGTTCAACATCGATATTTAGGCAAATGAGATTATCTGCTTTACAATCCTATCCGTTTTGTGCCCCCGTTTCGCCGCACTGTAAGGAACAATGCGCACAATGATCCTCGATTCCTCATGGCGGTTTGCCGCCGCTCTCGCCGCTACGCTCGTCCTGACCGGGGCGGCGCCGCAGCCGGCCCCGCCAGCTGAAACCACGCCCGTGCCGCATCGCGCCATCTACCGGATCGATCTTGCTGACCGCGAGAACCGGTCCGGGATCACCGCGGCAGATGGCCGGATGGTGTTTGAGGTCGCCGGCAATGCCTGCGACGGCTACACGATGAGCCAACGCCTTGTCGTGCGTCTGAGCGCCGACGAGGGCGCCGATCGCATTCTGGATTTTCGCGTCTCCACCTTTGAGGCCGGCGATGGCGACCTTTACCGGTTTATCTCCAAGACGATGATGAACGACCGGGTCGTGGAAGAGATCCAGGGCTCGGCGCGACGCAGTGGCCGCGGGCTTGATGTTCGTTTGCAGAATCCCGATGAGAAATCGGTCAAAATTGTCGGGGCGCCGCTTTTCCCCAGCCAGCACCTGCATGCGCTTATCGCGGCGGCACGGACCGATCAGCGGTTTTTCTCAACATCCATCTATGAAGGCGCCGGCACCGGCGAAAAAGCCGACACCGCCACGGCCGCCATCGGAACGCCTGAGCGTGACCAGGCAAACGGACCGTTGACGAAGGGCAAAACCCGTTGGCCGGTTTCCATTGCCTATTTCAGTCAGGATTTTTCGGAAAACCAGGAATTCGGCGAAGAAACACCGGTTTATCAAATGAATTTCATGCTTTACGAGAACGGTGTAACGCGTGAACTGGTGATGGATTACGGCGATTATGCGCTTTCGGGGACGCTGGAATCGATCACGGCGCTCGATCGGGAATCCTGTCCACCCAAATAGGCCTGCCCAAACAGGATGCGCAGTGCTGCGGTCAGCGTTTGTCGTCCTTGCCGGGCGCAAACGTAAGGCCGACCCCAACGCCATCGCGGCCGAAGCGGGCGCGGATCGCATCCATAGCGGCCTCCGCCCGCGCTCTTTTCGTCGCCTCCGGGTCGAGCAGGTCATCGGGATCGGCGCGCCAGCCCTCCGTCAAACCGGTAACGCCGATGCCGATCAGCCGGAACCGCGTTCCGTCGATCTCGCGCTCCAGCAGATCACGTCCGGTGCGGAATATCCGGTCGGCGAGATGCGTCGGATCGGCAAGCTTTAGATTGCGCGTGCGGGTCTGGAAACTGGCGGTCTTCAATTTGAGGACAATTGTGTTGCCGGCAAGATCCTTGTCCTTCAGCCGCGCCGCCACCTTTTCCGATAATTTGCGCAGGATCGGCAGCAGATCGGCCGCAGCCGACAGATCCTCAAAAAACGTCGTTTCCGACGAGATGCTCTTGGCGCCCTGGCCGGCGATAACGGCGCGGACATCCTCGCCGCGTGACAGCCGCGACAGGCGCAGGCCGATCGAGCCGTAGCGCGTCGCGAGGGTCTTTTCGGCCATCGTCTGCAACTGGCCGATCCGGGTAATGCCGTCCCTGGCCAGCCGGGCACGCATCGCCTTGCCGACACCCCAGATCAGACCAACCGGCTGCTCGGCAAGAAATGACCGGGTCTCGGCCCGGCCGATCACCGAGAAACCGCGCGGTTTGTCGAGGTCGGAAGCGATCTTGGCGAGAAACTTGTTATGGCTGAGACCGATCGAGATCGAAATCCCGACATCGCGTTCAACGGTCTGCGCAAATCCGGCAAGAACCCGTGCCGGCGGCGCGTGATGCAGCCGGTCCGTTCCGCTCAGGTCAAGAAAGGCTTCGTCGATCGACAGCGGCTCAACGGCGGGCGTCAGGTCGCGCATCATGGTGCGGATCTGCCGGCCGACCGTGGCATATTTTTCCATGTTCGGCCGAACGACTACGGCACCAGGACAGGCTTTCAAGGCCTTGAACATCGGCATGGCGGAATGCACGCCGAATGTGCGGGCGATGTAGCAGGCGGTCGATACGACGCCGCGACGCCCGCCGCCGATGATCACGGGTTTTTCGGCAAGGCCCGGATCATCGCGCTTTTCGATTGCAGCGTAAAACGCATCGCAATCGATGTGTGCGATCGCGAGATCGGCCAGTTCGGGATGTGCCAACAGGCGCGGACTGCCGCAATTGGGGCAGCGTCCGGCGTCGGTACGGGATTCGCCCAGGCAATCCCGGCACAGACACGAACCGGCGACAAAATGGTCTTTGCGATCAGTCATCGCGCTGCCTGTTATCGCTGCGGGAGTTTGCAGGCCGGATCAGGCTCGGGCAACCGCAAATATGATCAACTCTCGAAAGCCGGCGCTCCCGACAAAGCGAGATGGGCGCTGGCGACATGATGTGGCGAAATTCCGGCGGTAGCGGCAAATGCCAGAAGCACGGCCTCATGATCCATCAAAAACGACAGGACGCCGGCAAGAAATTCCGGCTCGCCGGCGGCAACGCGCAGGTCTTTGGGAGCAAGGCCGGCCAAGTCCATGAACCGGCCCAGCATTTCGGGGTCATTTGCGATAAAACTCAAGCCTTTAACGGCGAGCAAATGGGCCTCGTCCACCGTTATGGTTAATGCAGGTGCCGCCAACGGCGTTTGCCTTTCCTTAAGGGTAGAACATCAAATTAGATTTTGTTGGGCGAATCCTCAACAATGCCGCCTATATGCACGGCATGGAGGATGGCGGATGGCCAAGACAGTCATGATCGTTGAGGACAACGAGCTCAACATGAAGCTCTTCAATGATCTCCTGTGCGCGAAAGGCTACGAAACGCTGCCGATGCGAAACGGCAACGAAGCCCTTGCCATGCTCAAGGAGCGGCGTCCGGACCTTATCATCATGGATATCCAATTGCCGGAGATTTCCGGGCTTGAGGTGACCAAGTTGATCAAGCAGAACGACGCGCTCAAGGATATTCCCGTCATAGCCGTGACCGCTTTTGCCATGAAGGGCGATGAGGAGCGGATTCGCCAGGGCGGTTGCGAGGGCTATTTGTCGAAGCCGATCTCGGTGGCGACCTTCATCGATACGGTCAAAACCTTCGTCGGCGAAGCCTAGAGCGAGATGAGGTCAAATTGAACCATTTGATGGAGTCAAATCAGCCTGTCGCCGAGGCGCGGAGCGCCGCGCGATGTGGTGCATCGGACAAGCTCCGCAACGCTGGAGATGGGCTGATTTGGCCCACCGGAGGCCGGCTTTTGGCGCCCGCTGAGCTTCGTTGCGGTCCGCTTGTGGTCGGCCAGACCACGGCGCCAACCGCGCCTCGTCAGCAGACGCCAAAAGCCGGTCAAATGATTCAATTTGACCTCATCTCGCTCTAGAGGCCAGGCTCGTGTCCGCGCGTATCCTCGTTGTCGATGATGTTCAAGCCAATGTCCGGCTGCTTGAGGTCCGGCTGAAGGCGGAATATTTCGATGTCCGGACTGCTCGCGGCGGTGAGGAAGCTCTACGGATCGCGCGGTCGGAGCGGATCGATGTCGTGCTTCTCGACATCATGATGCCGGGCCTTTCCGGATTTGACGTTTGCAAAGCTCTCAAGAGCGATCCGAAAACGGCGCCGATCCCGATCGTTATCGTGACCGCGCTCGACGGACCACAGGATCGCGTCAGGGCACTGGAGTGTGGCGCCGACGATTTCCTGACCAAACCGGTCAGCGAGGTGGCGCTTTTCGCCCGCGTCAAGAGCCTTGCCCGGCTCAAGGCGACGACGGACGAATTGCAGGTGCGGGCGAATGCGATGGAATCGGTTGGTATCGATCCTTCGGCTATCCTGACGCAGGAGATGCCGGTGGGGGGGCGGGTTCTGGTTGTCGACGACCTGGCCTCAACAATCGACAAGGCAAAAGCCGCCCTTGGCCCGAAAACCGTCATGGAAACCGCCGCCACGGCCGAGGAAGCCATGACGCTGGCCGCTAGCCGCGATTTCGATCTCATCATCACAAGCCGCCAATTGCCCGGTGCCGACGGGCTGCGCCTGTGCTCCGATCTGAAATCGATCGATCGTTCGCGGTTTACGCCGATCCTCATGGCCACCGAGCCCGATGATCTTGAGGCGCTCCGGCGGGCCTTGGAGATGGGGGTCAATGATTATGTCCTGCGGCCGATCAACGAGGACGAGCTCCGCGCCCGGGCGCGCACCCAGATCAGGCGAAAGCACTATGCCGATTGCCTGCGCAATCTGGTGAATGACGCCGTGGAAATGGCGGTCAAGGATCCGCTGACCGGTCTCTATAACCGGCGTTATCTGGACAGCCATCTGCGCTCGCTGCTGGAGCGTTCGGCCGATAACGGCGAGCCGGTGTCGCTGTTGATGTTCGATATCGACCTGTTCAAATCGGTGAATGACGTTCACGGCCATGCCAGCGGCGACGCCGTGCTGGTCGAGTTTGCCGAGCGCTTGAAGGATGGCGTTCGCGGCATCAATCTCGTTGCCCGGTTCGGCGGCGAGGAATTCATCATCGTCATGCCGGGCACGGATCTGGAAGAGGCGACCACGATCGCCGATCGTTTGCGATGCGAAGTTGCCGGCAAGCCGTTTTCCCACAAAAGCATGCCGGATCTTGAGATGACGGTCAGCGTTGGCGTTGCCGCGTTCCGCGGTGACGGCGATAGTGCCGACGGGCTGATTTTGCGGGCCGACAAGGCGCTTTATGCGGCAAAACGCGATGGCCGGAACCGGGTTGTCGCCGAAGCCGCCTGACGAAACGTCACGCAGCCCGTCCTGATACGAAACAATCCGGTCGCGTGCGCGTTTACCAATTGTTCACCTATTGCTGGATTTCGCCGCCGCGTTGGGGTTGGATTGGTCTTCAGGAAGGCTTGCATTCAGTTGTGGTGCCGGTTTTTCAACAAGACATCGAGAAACCCCATGGAATTGCTCAGGTCCGCCGCATCTCCTGGGTCCGTGGGGTCGGCCGGCCGGACGTGGTGAGTGGCCTCCTCGTTAAAAGCCACGATCGGTCGGCCACTCTTTCAGCCGATTTTGCCAAGACCTCGTCAAAGACAACAAAAAAGGCGCCGTCAGGCGCCTTGATTATCAGCGTTTGCGAGACAAACGCTATTTGATCTTCGCTTCCTTGAACATGACGTGCTTCCTGGCTTTCGGATCATATTTCCGAACCGAGAGCTTTTCGGTCATGGTGCGGGTGTTCTTTTTCGTCACGTAGAAATAGCCGGTGCCTTCCTCGCTGACGAGACGGATCTTGACGGTGCTGGCCTTGGCCATCTTTTATGTTCCCGATCGGTTTTAAAAGATTTGCGCTGACATGACGCTTCGCTGACCGGAAGTCAAGATGGGGACATGCGCGAGGCGGCAATCCGCCAGGCGATGATCAGCGCATAAGCAGCGAAAACGATACCCAGGACCAGCGGAAAGCCGGCGATCGGCCAGCGGGCAAGGGAATCGCCGACGGCGAGCGGTCCGATCAGCATGCCAAGCGCATAGCAAAAAATGAAAGCGGCAGTGGCGCTGGCGAGCGCGCTGCCGGAATAGCGCGAGGCAAGATGGGCGAGCCCGACCGTGTAGAGGCCGCCGGTGACGCCGCCCCAGACAAAAAGCACGGCCATCAGGACGGCCGGCGAGGCGGCGACGGCCCAGGCGGCGACCATGCCGGC
>CALZIL010000079.1 GCA_945787495.1 uncultured Afifella sp.
CGGGCGTCACGGCAATCTCACAGTTGCGGCCCTCTGTTTCCAGAGGACGGGCGAAGCTGTCGAAAGCCTCCTGTCCCGCGCTTACCAAGCACGGCCCAGGACGCCGGCCCCGTCCCCGATGGCTCGGCACGCGCACCGGACCTCTCTGCGACAGGGCACGGGCAAAATATCATGGCGGCAAAAAGCGGGGATAAGTTTTTAGGAATTTTTTCATATCATCGATTTATTCAGCAATTGCAGCATGATAGCGCAATATCCAATGATGCGCTGCTGGTCCGGGATCCATTCCCACCACTGTCATGGTCCGGCCCCCATGATCGGGAAATGACCGGACCATCGGGTCGCCGCCGCACAAAGTTGACAACGATCCTCCGGTCAAGCCGAAGGATGACAGTGAGGGTGCGGGGGACTACGGAAAGGACCGATCGGAGGATGATGGCGGGTGCGGCGCGGCGGCGGCAATGCACCCCTGCCTCTCCCGTTGCGGGAGAGGGTGGTCCCTGGCCGATTCAGATGCTGCCCGACTTAACGGCCCTGCAACAGAATCGTATTGAGCCCAGGCCAGAACTTGCTATATTCGTGGCGCGGAAGCTTCGGAATTGCCGAAGGCTTGGGAGCCATTAATTGGCGACTGTATGGGCCGCTCGCTAAAAGCGGCCTACCGATGAAAGACTGCGGAGTGGCGCATTTGTTGCGCCGTCTTGCGCGAGCATTTGCTCCCAACTGAGGGGCGGTATTAATTACCGCTGCGCGTCCGCTTCGAACGAAATTCGAAGCAAAAGGACGCACTCGATGGGAAAAATCATATCTAAAATCCGCACCGAAAAAATGAAGGCGCAATCTGGCCTGTGTCATTACTGCCGGCAACCGATGTGGTCCGATAATCTTGCTGTTTTCTGTAAACGCTTTAGGCTGTCGTTAAAGCGAGGGGCAAAATTCAGGTGCACCGCCGAACACCTCCACGCAAAAAGCGAAGGCGGCAAGGACACCAGCAAGAATATCGTTGCCGCATGTTGGTTCTGCAATCAGCATCGCCATTTCAGCAAGAGACCGTTAGATCCGGATGCTTTTGCGACGAAAGTCAGAAAGCGATTGGCGGCGGGCTAATGAGGAGACGATGAGCTTTCTTGATGACGATCGGCCCGCGCCGAAACCGAAATTTGCCGTCGACGATGATCTGACCCTGCTCTCGCTGGAAGAACTGGAAGAGCGTATCGCCGCCTTCAAGGCGGAAATAAAACGCAATGAGGAGGACCTTGAAAGGAAGCGGCAAAGCCTGTCGGCGGCCGACTCTGTCTTCAAGATCTGATCCGAAATGAAACGCTCGTTTTTAATTAAATTGGCGATCTTTACCGCGCGTTAACCTTTACGGGGTTTAATGGCGTTGTCCACAGATACGGACCCGAGTGGCTCCTGACCACTCTGTTTGACGCCTCCCTGAAAACTTTAAAGAGCCGCATTTGCGGCTCTTTTTTTACCCTTTATTCAGGCTGTGATTGCGTCGCACCCCTACTTGCGCGAAAATGCCCAAATAAGGCCCATATGTGCTTGCACACGTGGCCCACGAGCCAGGATTATGAACCAGGACAAGAGCCTGGAACGGACCGTCATCCAGAAACGGCCGCCAGGTTGAAAACCGGATTGGAGTTGCCGCGCATGCACCGGGACGAACCGAAAAAAGAGCCGATTTCGTTCGGGCACGCTTACGCCCAGTCCGAAACCTTTCGCTCTCTTTTCCAGGACGGCATGACGCTGGTGGAGGAAACCGCCGCCTATCTCGATGGCGACGGCCGGGTTTCGGCCAAGGATCTGGGCCGGCCGTCCTCAATCGTCTACGCCACCGAATCCATGCGGCTGACGACAAGGCTGATGCAGCTGGCCTCCTGGCTGCTCCTGCACCGCTCGGTCAATGAAGGCGACATGACCGTCGACCAGGCGGCGGAGGAAAAGCGCAAGATCAAGCTCGACCAGCTGGCGACCAATATGAACGGGCCGGGATGGGATCAGCTTCCGGACGCCTTCAAGGATCTGGTCGCCCGCTCGCTGGGCCTGCAAAAGCGTATCGAGCGGATCGACGCGGCCCTGTTCGAGCAGGCTCGCGATATCGACAGCGAGACCAATCCCGTCGGCGAGCAGATCGAGGCCCTCTCGGCGGCGCTCGGGCGGCGCAGCTAAAGCGTATTCCGGAAAGCGGGTACCGGTTTTTGGGAAAAATGCGCGTGAAATTCAGAATCCAGCGCCCGGCAATGAAGCTGTCCAAAATCGCCAATACGAAAAAAGCCGGCACGGGGCCGGCTCTTTTGTGTCCGATCGCGCGCCGGGTCAGGAGGCGAGGAAATCCTTGTATTTGCTGTTGAACCGCGACAGCCGGCCGCCGCGGTCGACGAGATGCTGACTGCCACCGGTCCAGGCCGGATGGGTCGTCGGATCAATGTCCAGTCGCAGCGTATCGCCGTCGGCGCCATAGGTCGAACGGGTCCAGTATTCGGTTCCGTCGGTCATCACAACCTTGACGGCGTGATAGTCCGGATGCGTGTCTTTTTTCATGATCGGTCTCTTAAAACGCCCGCCGCGCCCTGCGACAATTCGATTTCGCGGCCGGCGGCGCCAACAAGTTTCACGGTTCGGCGACCCTATAACGGTTTGCGCCGCAACCTTCAAGCCGCCATCGATCCGACATCAAGACATCGTCAGGATCGCCGCAAACCTCTTGCGCAACCGCGCCGCACGTGCTGAGAGCGCTCAGCCATGACCGACCGCTACCACACCCAGGACCGTAAACCGGACCGGCTGACTGCCGATGACGGTGACAAGGCGCGGCACTCGCTGCGCCCGCTTGCCGCCCTGTGGCCCTACTTGATGCGCTATCGCGGCCGCATGGTCGCCGCTTTCGCCGCGCTGGTTGCAGCGGCGCTGGTGACCCTGGCGCTGCCGCTCGCCGTACGCCGCATGATCGATTTCGGCTTCACCGGCGAGGATGCGGTCTTCGTCAACAATTATTTCGCCATGCTGATTCTCATCGCCGCCCTGCTCGCGGTGGCCAGCGCTTCGCGCTATTATCTGGTGACGACGATCGGCGAGCGCATCGTCGCCGATCTGCGCAGCGATCTGTTCAGCCGATTGATGCACCTCTCGCCGGCATTTTTCGACGCCGCGCGGTCGGGCGAAATCATATCCCGGCTGACCGCCGATACCACCCAGATCAAATCCGCCGTCGGCGCCAGCGCCTCCATCGCGCTACGCAATCTAGTGCTCTTCATCGGCGCCGCGATCATGATGGTGATCACCAGCGCGCGCCTGTCCGGCCTGGTGCTGCTGGTGATCCCGTTCATCGTCCTGCCCATCGTCGCCTTTGGCCGCCGGGTGCGCAAACGCTCACGCTTTGCCCAGGACACGCTGGCCGATGCTGCCGCCTACGCGACCGAAACCATTGGCGGCGTGCGCACCGTCCAGGCCTTTACCCATGAGCGCACGGCGATAGGCCGGTTCTCGTCGCTGGTGGAACTCGCCTTCGGCGCCGCCCGCAGCGCCACCGGCGCCCGCGCCCTTTTGACCGCCTTTGCGATATTTCTGGTCTTTGCCAGCGTCGTCGGCATTTTGTGGTGGGGCGCACAGGCCGTCCTTGCCGGCCAGATGACGCCCGGCCACCTTGGCCAGTTCGTGCTCTATTCCGTCTTCGCCGCCGGCGCGCTCGGGGAATTGTCACAGGTCTGGGGCGAGATTTCCCAGGCCGCCGGCGCCACCGAACGGATCGCCGAATTGTTGCGCACCGAGCCCGATATCGTGGCGCCCGATAATCCGCAGCCGATCCCCGAACCGGTCACCGGCGCCATCGCCCTGAAAGGCGTCAGCTTCACCTATGGCGCCGGCAACGGCGCAGTTCTGAACGATGTCGATCTGGCCGTCGCACGGGGCGAACGCGTCGCCGTCGTCGGCCCATCGGGCGCCGGCAAGTCGACGCTGTTCTCGTTGCTGATGCGGTTTTATGACCCCAGTGCCGGTTCGGTGACGCTCGACGGCGTCGATCTGACGGCCGCCGATCCGGCGGCGGCACGCGCGCATCTGGCGCTGGTTGCGCAGGACCCGACGATCTTTGCCGCCTCCGCCGCCGACAATATCCGCTTCGGCCAGCCCGGCGCCGATGACGCAAGTGTCCGCGCCGCGGCAGAGGCGGCCTATGCCGATGAGTTCATTTCCGCTTTACCGGACGGTTATCAGACAATCATCGGCGAGCGCGGCATCACCTTGTCCGGCGGCCAGCGCCAGCGCATCGCCATTGCCCGTGCTATCCTGAAGGACGCGCCGGTGCTTCTCCTCGACGAGGCGACCAGCGCGCTCGATGCGGAAAGCGAGACGGCCGTGCAGGCAGCGCTTGAGCATCTGATGCAGGGACGCACATCCCTGGTCATCGCCCACCGTCTGGCGACCATCAAAAGCGCCGACCGCATTGTTGTGATGGATGAGGGCCGCATCGTCGAGCAAGGCAGCCACGAAGCCCTGATCGCCAAGGACGGGCTCTATGCCCGGCTGGCGCGGCTGCAATTCGATCTGGGCAAGACTGCCGGCGACCAGCCGGCGGCGGCGGCTCCGGCAATCTAGGCAACCGCTCCGGAACTCACCGTTCCGTCAGCTTCAGCTCGATCCGCCGGTTGCGGGCATAGGATTCCTCGCTCGCCGCGTCATCGAGCGGCCGGAACTCGCCGAAGCCGGCGGCGACCAGATGCTGCGGCGACACGCCCTGGTCGATCATGTAGCGCACCACCGAAATGGCGCGCGCCGCAGACAGGCCCCAGTTCGACCGGAAGCGGCTGCTCGGCGCCAGCGGCCGGATATCGGTGTGCCCATCGACGCGGATGACCCAGTTGATCTCCGGCGGAATTTCGCTCTCAAGCTGCCGCACCGCATTGGCCAGCTTGTCCAGTTCGTCGCGCACCTCGTCATTGATCACATCGGAGGCGGAACCGAACAGCACCGAGGCCGGCAGCACGAAGCGGTCGCCGACGATCTCGATATCGGAGCGCCCGGCGAGGATTTCGCGCAGGCGGCCGAAAAAGTCCGAGCGGTAGCGCGACAATTCCTGCACCCGCTGGGCCAGCGCCACATTGAGCCGGCGGCCGAGATCGGCAATCTTGGTCTGGCTTTCCCGGTCTCGGCTTTCCGATGCGTCCAGCGCGTCCTCAAGCGCCCCGATCTGCCGCCTGAGCGCGGCGATCTGCTGGTTGAGAAGTTCCACCTGGGCGAGCGCCCGCTCGCTGATGCTTTGCTCCTCGCCCAACTGGCCTTCCAGCACGGCAATGCGGGTATTGGCGGTATCGGCGGCGCCGGCGCGCGCATCAAGCAGGCCCTGCAGCCGGTCGCGCTCCGATTCCGCATCGGTAAGATTGGCCTGGATCGCCGACAACGTGGCGGTCAGGTCGCTGGAAGAGGCACGTTCCAGCGCCAGCAATTCGGTCAGTTCGGCGATTTGCACGTTGAGCCGGTTGAGCACCGTATCCTTGCCGGAAATCTCGCGGCTGAGGAAGAACTGCGCGACGACGAAAACCGATAATAGAAAGATGAAAACCAGCAGCAGCGTCGCCATGGCATCGACGAATCCGGGCCAGTAATCGGCGCGGGCGCTGCCACGACGACGGGCATATGCGAGGGCCATTTTCTAGCCCTCGCTGCGGCGATCGCTGACCGGCCGGGCCGGCTTGGCATCCTCGCCGAACAGACTGCGCTGCTCATCGGCCGACCCGCCCAGCCCGGCCAGTTTTTCCAGCGTGGTGTTCAAAGCCTGCTGCTGTTCGGACTGGACTTCCATCCAGTCGCGGACGATCTGCTGTTCGGACCGCATATGCTGGACAAGACTCTGGATACCTTCCGCCAGATTGGCCATGGCCGCCGTCGCCGCCTTGTTCGTCCCGCCATCCTGCATGGTCCGCGACAACCGCTCGACGGCGCCGCGAATTTCCAGGACCGTGCTGCCGGCTTCCTCGTCCGGGAAATCCAGGTCTTCCAGATCGGTCAGTGTTGAAAGCCAGTCTTCCAACTCGGTATAGAAGCGGTTCTGCGCCTGCCCCGTCTGCAGATCGAGAAAGCCGAGAACCAGCGATCCGGCCAGGCCGAACAGCGACGATGAAAAGGCGATTGCCATGCCCGAAAGCGGCGCCTCCAGCCCGGATTTCAACTCCTCAAAGACGACGCTGGTGTCGCTGGATCCAACGTCCAGCGACTGGATCGTCTCACCGACGGCGCCGACGGTCCTGAGCAGGCCCCAGAAGGTGCCGAGCAGGCCGAGAAACACCAAAAGGCCGGTCATGTAACGCAGCGTTTCGCGATTCTCGTCGAGCCGCGTGGCAATCGAATCCAGAATGGACCGCCAGGTCGAGGTCGACAGCGCCGCCGTATCGGCGCGGTCGCGCAGCAAAGTCGCCATCGGCGCCAGCAGCCGCGGTTCGATCTCCTCAAAATCGCCGCCCCGGCGGCGGAAAGTGTTGACCCAATGCACTTCCGGCATCAGCAGCACGACACTGCGAAAAGCCAGCATGATGCCGACGACCAGGACAAAGACGATCATGCCGTTCAGCCAGGGGTTACCAAGAAACGCGATGGCCACCGGCCGATACAGAATGAACGGCACAAATCCGGCGATCACCAGGAAGATCAGCATCCTGACCAGGAAAATCCGTGGACTGGAAAGCTTGTAAGGATCAAATTCGCGGGCCATGCCTCTCCCGTTCAGCTTATATCTGCCTTGCTCACCTTCTAGCGTGATTTGCGCCCGGCGCGAAGCCGCAAACCGCACGCCCGCAGCGCGGGCTTATTCCTAGCGCTTGATCAGGTCGAGAAGGTGGCGATGAATCGCCGCATTTCCGGCAACAATCGTCCCGACATCCAGGATCTGATCGCCGCCGGCGCTATCGCTGATAAAGCCACCGGCTTCGCGCAGGATCAGCGCACCGGCCGCGACATCCCAGGCCGACAGCCCGCTCTCCCAGAAACCGTCAAACCGGCCGGCGGCCAGCCAGGCAAGGTCGAGCGCCGCAGCGCCGCAGCGCCGCACGCCGGCCGTGACCGCCATGACGCCGGCGAGTTGCTTTAAAAACTCGCCATGGTCGCCGCGGCCGCGATGCGGAATGCCCGTGGCGATAACCGCATCGGCGATCCGGGTGCGGGCTGAAACGCGGATACGCCGATCGTTGAGAAAGGCGCCGGCGCCGCGTTCGGCGGAAAACAGTTCATCGCTGATCGGATTATAGATGACGCCGGCCTGCAGCCGGCCCTGGCGTTCCAGCGCGATTGAAATGCAAAACAGCGGAATGCCATGCAGGAAATTCGTCGTTCCGTCGAGCGGATCGACGATCCAGCGATGCTGCGCATCCGACCCCTGACTGGCGCCCGATTCCTCCATCAGGAAGCTGTAGCCCGGCCGCGCCAGTTCCAGCTCCTGGTGGATGATCTCTTCTGATTTTCGGTCGGCGGCGGAGACGAAGTCCGCCGGACCCTTTTGCGACACCTGCAGGTTCTCCACCTCGCCGAAATCGCGCGCCAGCTTGCGCGACGCCTTCATTGCGGCGCGGACCATGACGTTGATGAGGGCCGAGCGGGCCATGTCAAGCTAGTCTCGTTCAGTCGGCGCGGCGGACATAGGCGATTTCGCTGGTATCGACGACGATCCGCTCGCCCACCGCGATGAATGGCGGAACCATGACCCGGACGCCGTTTTCCATCATCGCCGGCTTGTAGGATGACGACGCCGTCTGACCCTTGATGTGCGGCTCCGTCTCGCTCACGGCCAGAACCACCTGGTCGGGCAGCGAAATGCCGATCGGCCGCTCCTCATGCATTTCCAGGGATACGGTCATGCCGTCCTGCAGGAAGGCTGCCCGCTCGCCGACGAAATCCTCGGCCAGATTGATCTGCTCATAAGTATCGTTGTTCATGAAGACGAGCTGATCGCCATCCTTGTAGAGATACTGGAAATCCTTGTGCTCGATCCGCGCCCGTTCCACCCGTTCGTCGGAGCCGAAGCGGTTGTTGAGCTTGCGTCCATCGATGATGTTTTTCAGTTCCACCTGGTTGTAGGCGGGGCCTTTGCCCGGCTTCACCTTGTTGGTTTTCACCGCCACCCACAACGAGCTGTCATATTCGATGACATTGCCGGGACGGATATCGTTTCCGCTGATTTTCATGAAAATATCCTGAAGGGAACTAAGCGGCCTTGCACCACACTTTGCTGCGCCGCGCAAGGCTGTCAGGTCCGGCTGCTCAGCCGGTTGACATGGCCCATCTTGCGGCCCGGCCGGGTTTCGTTCTTGCCGTAAAGATGAAGCCGCGCGGCAGTATCTGCGGCAAGCGCGGCCCAGGCGTCGGCTTCCGCGCCGATCAGATTGGTCATGACGGCATCGGCGTGCCGGCCGGTCGGCCCCAGCGGCCAGCCGGCGACCGCCCTGATATGATTCTCAAACTGCGAGACCGCACAGGCATCCTGCGTCCAGTGGCCGGAATTGTGCACCCGCGGCGCGATCTCATTGACCAGCAGGCTCTCGCGGCCATCGACCTCGGTGACAAAAAACTCCACCCCGAGGACGCCGACATAGTCGAGCGTCGTCATGATGTGTTCGGCGATCCGTCGCGCATCGGTAGCAGTTTCCGGTAATATCGCCGCCGGCACGGTGGAGGTGTGCAGGATGTGCTCGCGATGCACATTCTCCGCCACGTCGTAGCAGGCTGTCGCGCCATCGGCACCGCGCACGGCGATGACCGACACCTCTTTGGTAAAGTCGATGAAACCTTCCACGATCGATGCTGCGCCGCCAACCTCCTGCAGCGCACCATCCAAATCGGTGTCTTTGGTGATCGGCGTCTGGCCCTTGCCGTCATAGCCCAGGCGCCGCGTCTTCAGCACCGCCGGCCGGCCGATTGCAGCGACAGCATTTTCCAGACCGGCAAGGCAATCAACAGCGGCAAAGGGGGCAACCGCAATGCCGGCGTCCTGCAAGAAGGTTTTTTCCGCCAGCCGGTCCTGCGCCACCGCCAGCGCCCGCGCACCGGGCCGGACCGGAACCGTTTTCGCCAGCCGCTCCACTGCCGCCAGGTCGATATTCTCAAATTCGTAGGTGACCACGTCGAGCGAACCGGCGAAGCGGTCGAGCGCGCCTTCATCGTCATAGGCGGCAATGGTCCTGGCCGCGGCGACGTCGAAGGCCGGGCTTTGCGGATCCGGGCAATAGATGTGGCATTTCAGGCCGAGCGGCGCCGCCGCCAGCGCCAGCATGCGGCCAAGCTGGCCACCGCCGAAAATGCCGATCATCGATCCGGGGGCCAGCACCATGCCGGCATCCGTCAAATGACGTCTCTCAGCCATCGTCGGTCGGTTTTTCAGCGACCGCATCGCTCTGCGCCTGCCGCCAGGCGTCCAGCCGCTCAGTGAGATCAGCATCGGCGGTCGCCAAAATGGCGGCGGCCAGAAGACCGGCATTGGCCGCCCCCGTCTTGCCGATGGCGAGCGTCCCGACCGGCACGCCGGCCGGCATCTGCACGATCGACAGCAGGCTGTCCTGGCCATGCAGGGCTTTTGATTCCACCGGCACGCCGAGGACCGGCAGGCTTGTCATCGACGCCGTCATGCCGGGCAGGTGCGCGGCGCCGCCGGCACCGGCTATGATCACCTTGAACCCGGCATCGCGGGCCCCCCTGGCGAAGTCATAGAGCCGGTCGGGCGTGCGGTGGGCGGAAACGATCCGCGCCTCATAGCCGATGCCGAGCGCGTCGAGGCTTGCCGCCGCATGGCGCATGGTCGGCCAGTCGGACTGAGAGCCCATGATGATGGCGACCGGCGCCGCCGTTTTATGACTGGCCATGATAGGTTCCTGCCCCGTTTTGCGAAGAGCCGGGCGTTTAGCGTGATCAGCAGCCGGACCGCAAGGTCAGGCGATGATATCGGGGGTCAGCGAATCTTCAAGCGCGGCAATCCGGTCCTTCAAAATCAGCTTTTTCTTTTTCAGCCGCTGCACCTGGAGCGTGTCCGGGTGCGGCTTGCTTTGCACGGCTTCGATCGCCACATCGAGATCGCGATGTTCCTGACGCAACTGCACCAGTTCGGCCCGCACGGTCATATTATCCGGCTTCACGACCCCGTCATCGCCGCTCATGCGCACCGCCCGTCATTCATTGTTGCGATCACGATACCATGCCGGGCTCAGCCTGCAAAATGGCGACAAACCGGCAAAACAGCCCCCCGGTGCACAGCTTTACCCAGGGCGAAGTCCGGTGCGTTCGACACAAAAGGGAATCTGTGGCAAACTTTCCCAGTCAGACCTTAGAAATGGAGGCGCGAATGTCCGTGGAATCGCATCTTGCAGAGCTTCAACGGCGCCACGAGGCGCTGAAGAGGGAGATCGAAGAGGCAACGACCCATCCCGGGACAGACGATCTTGAGATCACCGAAATGAAACGACGCAAGCTGCAGATCAAGGACGAAATCGCCCGCCTGGAAACGGCCGAAACGCTGCATTAGAGCGACGGCCGCATAGTCCTGCGTTGCTTGGGGTTCAGGCCCCGAGTGCAGGCGGTTGCAGACGATTGACTATTGCTGTGGGGCACCTTCGCCGGTGCCCCTTTTTGTTTCACGGTGCTTTGTTGCAATCGGGCAAAGCCGGTCACTGCGGCGATCGTTGCCGCTTCAAACCCCGATTTCGGTGACAAATTTCGTGCGCAGATAGGCATCCAGCCCCTCAATGCCGCCTTCCGAGCCATAACCGCTTTCATTGATGCCGCCGAACGGCGTTTCAGGCGTCGAAACCACGAAGCTGTTGACCGCCAGCATGCCGGTCTCGATGCGTTCGCCGAGCTGCGCCGCCTGCGCACCGTTCTGGGTGAACGCGTAAGCGGCAAGGCCGAATTGAAGTTTGTTGGCGCGCGCGATCATGTCATCGAAATCGGAAAAGGCGGCAATCGGCGCCAACGGCCCGAACGGCTCCTCATTCATGATCATGGCGTCGTCCGGCACGTTTTTCATGACGGTCGGTGCGTAGAAAAAGCCCTGATTGCCGATCCGCTCGCCACCGGTCATCACTTCGGCCCCGTGCGCCCTGGCATCATCGACGAAGCCCTGCATGACGGCGAGCCGCCGTTCGGCGATCAGCGGACCCATGAAAACGCCCTCTTCCATGCCGTTGCCGACCTTCAGCTCGCTCGCCGTTTTGGCGAATACGTCGGCGAATTGATCGACGACCTTTTCCTGGACATAGAACCGCGTCGGCGAGATGCAGACCTGCCCGGCATTGCGGAATTTGAACGCCGCCGCGGACTTGGCGGTCTTTTCAATATCGGCGTCATCAAAAACGATCACCGGCGCATGGCCGCCAAGCTCCATCGTGCACCGTTTGAGCGTGTCGGCCGCCAGCTTCTGCAAATGCTTGCCCACGGGAACGCTGCCGGTGAACGACAGTTTGCGGATGATCTGGCTCGCCAGCAGATGCCGGGAGACATCGTCGGGCACGCCGAACACAACATTCAGCACGCCGTCCGGCAGGCCTGCTTCCTGAAAACACCGGGCAATGGCGATGCATGTCGCCGGCGTCTCCTCGCTGGCCTTGATGACGATCGAGCAGCCTGCCCCCAGTGCCCCGGCGACCTTGCGGATCACATTGACGGCCGGAAAGTTCCAGGCAACGAAGGCGGC
>CALZIL010000080.1 GCA_945787495.1 uncultured Afifella sp.
CTGTTCGCGGACATAGGTTTCAATGGCGATCATTGCCGCCTCGCCGGCCGGCGGCAGCGCCTGCAGGGTGTGGTCAGAGCAATGCACCAGATAACCGACGCCCTGCACGTCGACGATCACCCAGTCGGGACCGTAGGAATCGATCACCCCCTTCAGCTTGCCGATCATGCCGGCAGTCCCTGCGCCGCGAGCCGCGCCTGGACGCTTTGCCGGTGATGGGCGTGACAGATGGCGACGGCCAGAGCGTCAGCCGCATCGTCGCTGTCGAACGAGGCTCTGGGCAACAGCACCGACACCATCATGCGGATCTGCGCCTTGGCGCCATGGCCGGCCCCGACCACCGTCTTCTTGACCTGGTTGGGGGCGTATTCGGCGACCGGCAAACCGGCCTGCGCCGGCACCAGCATGGCAATGCCGCGCGCCTGGCCGAGCTTCAGCGTCGCCGCCGCGTCGCGGTTGACAAAGGTCGCTTCCACCGCCGCCTCGTCCGGCAGGTGGGTGCCGATCACCGCCGTCAGTCCGTCATGCAGCTGCATCAGCCGGTCGGCCAATGCGGCCGAACCGTCCGAGCCGACCGTACCGGCGGCGATAAAGGACAGCGACGAGCCCTTGACGGCGACGACGCCCCAGCCGGTGCGCCGGAGGCCGGGATCGATACCGAGAATGCGAATCGCCGTGTTCATCGGCCCACAATAGACCTGCGAGAGCCAAACTGCGACAAGCCGCCGGCGGCGATCAATCTTCCTCGTTGCTCGCCATGGTGTAATTGAGCGCCAGCCGGCCGCCATCGGCGTATATCGTCTGGCCGGTGATGTAGCTGGCATCGTCGGATGCCAGGAAAGCGGCGACGGCGGCGATCTCAGAAGCCTCGCCGATACGCCCGGCGGGCGTGCGCGACAGGACGCGCTGGCGGGCCTCGTCATCATCGACCACGTTCGTCAGCATGGCGGTCTGGATGGAGCCGGGTCCGATGGCGTTGACGCGGATGCCGTGCGGCGCAAGGGCGAGTGCCATGACCCTGGTCAACTGGCTGACGCCGCCCTTGGAAACGCAATACGGCACCTGATCGGCAATCGCCACGACGGCATTGATAGAGCTGAGATTGATGATCGTTCCAAGATCGCCGCCATCGGCGATCTGCTTGACCATGCGCTTGGCGACCGCCTGGCCGACCAAAAACGCGCCCTTCAGATTGGTCCGGATCACCTGGTCGAAATCTTCCTCGGCAAGATCGAGAAAATCGGCTGCGTGGGTGATGCCGGCATTGTTGACGAGGATATCGATCTGGCCGAAGGCATCGACCGTTCCCGCCACCAGGTTGCGGACACTGAGGCGATCGCCGACATCGCAATGGATGAAGCGGACGGCGCCCAGTTCGCCGAGCGTCGATATCGCCTCGTCGCCGGCATCCTCGTCCTTGTCGGCGATCACGACGCGGGCGCCACCGTCCAGAAACCGGCGGGCGATGGCCAGGCCGATTCCCTGCGCGCCGCCGGTGATGATGGCGGCTTTGTTTTCAAGTGACATGGTTTATACTAACGGTTGATACTACTGACTCATATGACCGGCATTAATTTGGCTTTTGACTAGGCGCGATTGGCGACTTGGTACCAGTACCACGAGCCGATCGCAACGACGTCCAAAGCCAAAATAATCCGGCCTGCGGTGGAAGAAAATCGCCCACCGGACAGCGTTGCTCCGCTCGCACGCGGGATGCGCGAGAGTGACGCTGGCGCGGTGCGCGGTCAATGGCGGCCGGTCAAGGTTCCGTTGCCGATGCACCGGGCACCCTCGGAGCACCATGCAAGCTTCACGCGACGGCGCTGTCGCTTTGCGGTTCGCCAGACTTGCCGGCTTTCTCCAGCCATTCGGCGATCTTCGCCTGCAGCGCATCGGGGCTGATCGGCTTGGGTATGTAGTCGTCCATGCCGGCCTCCAGACAAAGTTCCCTGTCGCCCTTCAGCGCATGCGCTGTCAGCCCGATGATCGGTGTGCGCACGCCGTCACCGGCATCCAGCTCCGCCCCACGCATTGCTCTGGTTGCCTCCAGCCCGTTCATCTCCTGCATCGAGACATCCATCAGCACCAAATCGGGCCGTTCGGCCATGAACTGCTCCAGCGCCAGCCGGCCGTTTTCGACAATCGAATAGGCATGCCCGGCATCGAGAAGGATTTGCTCCACCACGATCTGGTTCACTTCATTGTCTTCCGCCACGAGGATCATGAGACTGCTCCTTCCATGTCTGATGGCGACTTTGCCGTCGCCTTTGCCGGCTTGTGTGCGGGTCGGAGGCAGCGCCAGCGGCGGGGCGGCCGCAGGCGCTTTTGCTGTCCTGGTGTCTGTCTTTGTCGCCGGTAACGCCACAATTTCTGCCGTTGGGGCCTCTGCCATCTCAGCATCCGTCGCCACAGCCTCTTTCGTCTTGGCCTCGGCCGTCTCGACTCTGTTTACGTGATGGGAGTCCTGCAGGACGGTGATCATTGTATCGAGCAGCAGCGAGGAGCCCGCCGGCTTGACCAGATAGCCCTGGATTACCAGATCGCGCCGCAAGCGGGAATGGCGGTCGTCATCGATGGAGGTCAACATGACGATCGGCGTCTCGCTGATCGCCGCATCGGCGCGGATCAGATCGGCGACTTCGGCGCCGTCCATGCCCGGCATTTGAAAGTCCAGAATGACCAGATCGACCGGCCGGCCGATCCGCGCTGCATGGTTGAGCACCGCCATCCCTTCGCGCCCCGAAGGCGTCGCCGTGGCGTCGAACTTCCACGACCCGAGCTGCTCCAGAAGGATCGAGCGGTTGACCTCATTGTCATCGATGACCAGCACCCGAGCGCCCGATATATCGACCGGGACGCGCTTGCGCCGGGTCCCTTCATGCACCGGCAGCGGCAGAGTGAACCAGAAGGTCGAGCCTCTGCCCGGTTCGCTTTCCACGCCGATCTTGCCGCCCATCATCTCCACAAGTTTCCTGGCGATCGTCAGGCCGAGCCCGGTGCCTTCATGTGTACGCGTCGAGGAACCATCGACCTGTGTGAACTTCTCAAACACATGATCGACCTTGTCGGCCGGGATGCCGATACCGGTATCCTCCACATTGACCAGCAGCTCCGCCGTAGCGCCACCGACGCCATCGTCCGCCCCCTTAGCATCATTGGCGGTCACGGTCCCCGAGACATTGACCAGCACATGGCCTTGTTCGGTGAACTTGACGGCATTGCCGACCAGATTGGTAATGATCTGGCGGAGGCGACCGACATCACCGATGAACATTTCCGGCAGGTCCGGCTGGATGCGCACCGCCAGCTCCAGTTCCTTCTCCTGCACCTTGGCGGAGACCAAAGTCGCCACGTCCTCGACCGCGGTGGCCAGCCTGAACGGCTGCGGGTCGAGCTCCAGTTGGCCGGAATCGATCTTGGAGAAGTCGAGGATGTCGTTGATGATCGTCACCAGCGCTTGGCCGGACCTGACGATGATGTCTGTGAACATTTTCTGCTTGGTGTCGAGTTCCGTTTTGGCCAGCAGTTCCGCCATGCCCATCGCGCCGTTCATCGGCGTCCTGATCTCGTGGCTCATATTGGCCAGAAACTCCGACTTCGCCCGGTCGGACAATTCGGCCTTGCGGCGCATGAATTCTAGTTCCTTGAACGACAGCCGGATCTGCCTGTCCATCGGATAAAAGATAAGTAGGCCGAAGGAGATCACCATGCCAGCACCGGTCGCAGTGAACACATAGACCAGCTTATGAAACTCGTCTGCCAGCTCCTTGTTATAGGTATTGATCTCGCTATTCATAGCCTCGAAGATGTCGCGGCCAAGTAAGAGATGGATTCCGTGAATTCGATTGCCGACGGATTTGACATTCTCCGGCATGGCGCCGGCGGCTTCGCGCACCGCCTCAAGGAGGCTGCGATAAATGTCGAGCGGATCTTTGTATTTCGTGCTGGCGACCTTTAGCCGGTTGCGCAAATCCTCCGACATTTGCGGCCAGAGAAATTCGACCTCAGTGAGCAATTTGTGGATCGATTCGGCGCGAATGGCAAAAGTGCGATTGAACATCGAAACTGTTTCGGCCGTATCAGACTTGATGAGTTGCACTCCTAATTGACCAGACGCCTGGCTGGCGATGTCCAGTTTGCCGAGCAGGTCGCTGATCCGGCTCGTTATCTGCAATTCGTCGGCGTTTTTTTGGGAAACGACGAAAAATCCGGCCCCAACCAACGTGACGATCACCAGACTAATCGCATAAAGAACTCGGACAGACCGGATCACATTTTTTGGACTGGCCATTAACGCGGCGCTCCCCGGAACTCAACTGCGGCAATCCCCAATGCCGTATCGGACATGCTTCCGTCAGTCATTTTGCTGGTGTCCGCCATTGCGTCGTCTACTCCGCCAAGAGCCTGTTGACCGGTCATGCCGTGTTCAGCCTTGTCTTGCCCTCTTCGCGCCGGGCAAGGCCGAGCCGGCAATGATCGCGCCCCCGAACCGTGTAATCCAAAAATAGGAATTAGGGCCGCAAATGCCTTTAACTTGCCGATAATGCCCATCCGATCGCCTCCACGGTTCAGATGCGGGAAACTGAATTATTCCTGCGATATACTATTTAAGGTTGTATTCTTAAACATGAGTGAACAGAGCGCCGCTCGTTGCGCCGCTTTTTCTCTTGAACGTCAGGAACTTAACATCGACCTGGATGTGAGGACGGGAAACCTGATGCTATAGCGCTTGGTGGGCAAGCGGCTCAGCCCGTTTCGCTTGCCGCTGGTGGGCTTCTCGAGGTTGAGAAGGATTGCCACGAGATTGGTACACGTGAGAAGCTATCCCGTCGGCGAGCTGACTCGGTGGTGGGCGCGACGCTCTGGGCTCATGTCATTGAGCGTCGTATCTCCCTCGATCGAGCCCGGTGCGACCACTGTAACGGTGAGGCGTTTTCCAGTCTTGGTCGCGAGAGACTTTACAAAGGGTGAGCGTGAGCTATCGCTCTAAATGCTGTACCGAGTGTAATCTAACTGCCAACGCTTTAATCCAGACTTATTAGGTTAGCGGAAATCTTGCGGGCATCGAATGCGGATCGTACCTCAATGGTGGCTGCCAGGCGCGCGAAACCTGCTCGGTAGGCGGTGATTGACGGAATCCACAAGCCCAGATCGCCTTCCACATAGCAGTGTTTGCACTGGCGGTGACGGTGGATTCGCCTGCGGGATAAGATAGGCTCGCGGCGCGCGAACGCCCGGGAATTCCGGTTGCGGCATTATGACTGTTCAAGCTCTTGATCAGGCGACTTTGGGCTGGAATTTTTCGGCGAGTATGCCTTGGAGATTTGATACCTCACGTGGCTGAGGGCCGGCAAGCCAGTCTTCCACCTCGTCCCTGAGCATCGGAACAGCGTATAGGAAGCCCTGCATCTGGTCGCAGCCCAGCTCCTTCAGACACTGAGCCTGTTCCTCGGTTTCAACGCCTTCCGCAACGGTTATGCAATTCAGGCCGGAGGCGAGATCGATAATCGATTCCAATATCACGCGCATGCGGGCCTCCGCCGTAATCTTTGCAATGAACGACACGTCGATTTTCAGAATGTCGAAAGGCAGAAAGGCAATGCCGGAGAGATTGGAATAGTCTTTTCCGAAATCATCAATCGCCACCCGGACACCGAAATCGCGGATTTTCTGAAGGGAGCTCCTGGCCCGGTCAAGATCGCTCAACACAACCGCTTCGGTTACTTCGATTTCGAGCAAAGACGGTTCGATCCCGATCTCATTGACGATTTCAACCACCCGGTCCGCAAACGCATTGTTGGCAAAGTGCTTGGCCGCGATGTTGACGGAGATGGGAATTGTCCGGCCTTTCCTGGCCAGATACAGAATCTGGCGGGCAGTGTTTTTCAGCATCCATTCGCCGAGTCCGACAATCACATCGGAGGCTTCGATAAACGGCACGAACGATTCCGATTGCAGAAGACCCCGTTCGGGATGCTGCCACCGGATCAGGGCTTCCAGGCCGGTGACCCTGTCGTCGTGGCAGGAAATCTTGGGTTGATAATAAATGATGAGTTCGTCCTGGCGCAGTGCATTCCGGACTTCCCGCCCCAAAATATGTCCATCGACTGCCGAAGTGTCGGAAGACTGGTCGAAAAGACAAACAGTGTTTTTCCCGGATCGTTTCGCCCGAAACATTGCAGCATCGGCCTGGCTCAGGATTTGCTTGTAATTGTCACTATCCTGCGGAAAACGGGCGACGCCGACACTAGAGCCGATAAGCACTTCATTGTTACCAAGCAAAAACGGCTGCCTGATCACTTCAAGAATATATTCAGTCCTATTGAGGATCGCCTCGTCATTTCCGGCGTTCGGCAAAAAGATGACAAACTCGTCGCCGCCTATTCTTGCAAATGTTGTTCGATAATCCTCGGTTTCCTGCTTGTTGCTGCCGTTGGGGATCTGTTTTTTGGATCTTTCCAGCGGTACTTTCAAGACGTTCGATACTCGGTGGGCAAAATGCATCAAAAGCTCGTCACCGATATCATGTCCCAGCTCATCATTGACTTTCTTGAACCCGTCTAAGTCCATGAAGATCATCGCGCCGCTTCCGCCCGCATTACCCAGTTTGACAATGTTGCTTTCAACCATCTTGCGAAAGCATTCCCGGTTCGGCAAACCGGTGACGGAATCGATATAGGCTAAGGATTCAATTTGATTGAGGTTCCGATGGATATGCCCAGCCATCGTGTTGAAGCTCTCCTGAACGGCGCGAAACTCGGTCGGCATTAGTTTGCTTGAAGTCACATTGATCCGGGCGGAAATGTCTCCCTCGCCCATTTTCTTTGACGCCGCGATGACCCGGTTAAGCGGGCGGGAAATAAAGAAGGCCACAACAATGGCGAGACCTGCGGCAATGGCAACCGCGGTCCCGAAGACCGCAAACACAGAATATTCGTTCTGCAAAACACCCGAATGCGGCCAGACCCAAAACAACACAAGCGGCACTATGGTCAGCACGCAAAAGAGCAGAAATAGAATTATTCTTAGTTTCATCGTTATTCCCAAGATGATCATTTTCAACCTATGGATGAAATTAAACTTAAAAAACCATGAAATCTTTAAAAAACATGGTAAAAATTATAATAATATTCAATCATAATTTCGTAGGAGAAATTTATCATATCTTTAAGTTACTATACGCCTGCCGAATACACAACAATTCTTTTCGGGGAAGGTCGTAACCTGCCAGCTATTAATAGCGCCGTTTCCCCACTATTCACCCGGTGTGAAGAAAATGCTGCCAAGCGCTGGCACAGATCGCGTATCACACGGCAACTTCTGCACATGCGGTGCCGGTGTATATAGGCAGGGGATAAGCTGGGATTTTCCATATGGAACCCTCTCAGCCGGTTGAATGTGACCCGAACTCGCCGGACGTGCAAACCGCATGCCTCTTGCCGCCGCCCTCGGGCATTTGCGTGACGCGAAAATTTGCTGTTACAGAGCATGCAATCCGGCGAGGTATGCCCCCAGATCGGGTCTCTAGAGTCCGTTTTGGGTCAAAAATCCCCTTTGAGCCAACGGTGGTTTTCGGGGGTACAGCAGACGCATACCCAGGCTCCTCCAAGAGTCTCGAATGGGGCAAAACTTCCCGTGCGTCGTGAACCGCCCTATGGCAGCTATGCGCTATTAATCGCCGTGTGGCGACCGCCCACGATATGTCTGAAGCTGAAGGCATGGCGGACGCTCAGCTGCGGACTGGCACGGGCATTGAGTGCCGATATTGTTGATTTTCCCTGGTCCAAACGTAAAACGCTGATCGGCCGTCAAGCAGCGGACATAGACATATGCTAACATTGAAATGCCGAGGGCTGTGGCGTGGGAGGCCATATGAAACCCGTCTGCAAGGAGTGCCATTGAGACCAAAATGGCTGCGATGATTGGCCCAAATTGCGGAAAGATAGGCTTAGGTTATGCCAAGGGGTGGCGGATACTCACCGCCGCCGCCGTCCTACTTGTCGTTGCTGCAGTCGCCGGCTTTGCGATCTATCGCGATCATATCGCACCGTTTCGCACGACCGTCCTGATCGTCGGCGATGCTTCGATCGACATGGGCTATTTTCTCAAGCGCGCGGCGGTATCGGACGAAAAACCGCTCGCTTTGCTACAGCGTCTGAGTTTCGAAGAAATCATCCGGCAAGCTGCCCCGAACTTGCCGTATAATATCAAGGTATCCGACTCTGATGTGGCACAGGCGCTGCGGACCATGGCGCGGGGCAACGGCGATTCGATCTCCGAATACGAATTCGGCGAATGGTACCGCCAACAGTTGAACGACAGCCAGCTTTCAGACGCCGAGTACCAGGAGTTGGTCCGCACACGCTTGCTGAGCGCCGGATTAACTCAATACCTTGCCGAACGGATATCGACGGTCGCCGAGCACGTCCGCCTTCACGTGATCGTCCGGCCAACCGTTGAGGATGCGCTAGCCGTCAGAAATAGGCTCGACGCCGGTGAGGATTTAGGCCAACTGGCTCGCGAACTGAATCAGGATCCACGGCTGCGTGGCAAAGAAGGCGAGCTTGGATGGTATACTCGCGAGGCGTTGGCGCCGGACCTTGCAAAGGTGGCGTTTGAAGACCTTCAGGTCGGCGAGGCGAGCAATCCACTTCAAGTCGGCGACGGGAATTTCGGTATCTTCGTGGTTACGGAAAAGGCAGCACGGGAGGTGGACGGTGATGATCTCCAGCGCAAGAAGGCGACGGCGCTCGACGACTGGCTTGCCGGCGCCTTCGAGACGCACAAGGTGGAGTTCCACGGCTTCAATAACGGCTACGATTCAGAAACCGACGCCTGGGTTATTGAGCAACTTGAAGCGATGACGAGCAGATCCGGATCGGCACAGTGATCAGGGTAAAGAATCTTACCAAATCTTACCGCGAGCGCCTGGCGGTTGACGATATCAGCTTTGCCGTTGGCAAGGGTGAAATCGTCGGATTCCTCGGGCCGAACGGTGCCGGTAAAACCACCACGATGCGCATGCTGACCGGATATCTGATGCCCAGCTGCGGCGAAGTCTGGATCGGCGAATACAATATGGCAGCCGAGTCACTCGCTGGCAGGCGGCTGGTCGGCTATCTGCCGGAAACGGCACCGCTTTACACCGATATGACAATCCGAGGTTATCTTACCTATGCGGCGAGGCTGCGAGGGCTGGACAGAAAGCGAACCAAAGCCCGGATCGATGAGGTTGTGGTGACCTGTGGACTTGCAGACTATGTCGACGTCATTTTGGGCAAGCTTTCCAGGGGCTACAGGCAGCGGGTCGGATTGGCGCAGGCGATCGTACACGAGCCAGAAGTGCTGATCCTTGACGAGCCAACGGCCGGAATCGATCCAATCCAGGTTGCGCAAACCAAGGCGCTTATCACCGAACTTGGCAAGGATCGGACGATCCTGTTGTCGACCCATATCCTCCCCGATGTTAGCGCTATCTGCGAACGGGTGATCATTATCAACAAGGGCCGAATCTTGGCGGAGGACCGGATCGACAATCTCTCAGATACGATGAAAGCCGGAAAGCGACTGCGGCTGACTGTTGACGGTCCGGCTGAGGCGGTGTCCGAAGCGCTCTCCCAGATTGATCTGGTCCTCAGCGTTACGTTCGAGAAGCCGCATCATTATATTGATTATTCTTTCGATCAGGAGCCGCAGGCGGCGATCACTCGTGTCATGGTGGAGCACGGATGGACGCTTCTTGCCATGGAGCCGGCCGGCGTGGGCCTTGAGGATATATTCCTCAAGCTGGCCGACGATGCCGGAAGCATCCATTGAGGAATATCGGCATCATTGCGGCTAAGGAATTCCGTTCGTATCTGAACGCGCCGATGGCCTATGTCGTGACCGCGATATTCCTCGCGCTGTCGGGTACTTTCTTTGCCACCTATCTTGCGGCCACGAACTATTCCGACACCAGCCTGACCGGGTTTCTCAACGCGGCGGGGTTTCTGATCCTGCTATTCGCCGCGGTACTGACCATGCGGCTGATCGCAGAAGAGAAGAAGCTTGGCACGTTCGAGTTCCTGCTGACAGCACCGGTGCGCGATGTGGAAATCGTGCTCGCAAAATTCGCCGGCAGCGTCGCCGTGCTCACCGCAATGCTGGCGCTGACGCTCTATTATCCGCTGCTCCTGATCGTCTTCGGCGATCCCGATCTCGGTCCGATCGCAACCAGTTATTTTGGGCTTTTGCTGATCGGCGGCGCGTCGCTCGCAGTCGGTGTTTTTGCGTCGTCGATCACGTCCAACCAGATCGTCGCGGCCGCGGTCGCGGGTGGGATATTGTTCGGATTGTGGTTTCTCGGAACCGCGGCCCGGTTCGCGCCCGGCGGTCTCGGCGAAGTGCTCTCCTATCTGTCGCTGGCCGATCACTTCCCGGATTTCGTCCACGGCATCATAGATACCCGAGCGATCGTCTATTATCTCAGCGTGACCGCCCTGTTCCTGTTCCTGGCCGTTCGGTCGATCGAAACCGGTCGATGGGGCTAGGCGGCAATGACCACCGGCATTTTTGCGCTTCTTGGCCTGGCGATCCTCGTCGCCGGATGGGTGCTCAGGCTT
>CALZIL010000081.1 GCA_945787495.1 uncultured Afifella sp.
AACCGACAAGATGGCGCTCAAGCTTCCGGACAGGCCATCAATAGCGGTGCTGCCGTTCACCAACATGTCGGCAGACCCGGAACAGGAATACTTCTCCGACGGCATCACCGAGGACATCATCACCGATCTGTCGAAAGTCTCCGGGCTCATCGTGATCGCGCGCAACTCGTCCTTCAAATACAAAGGCAAATTCGTGGATGTGCGTGACGTGGCACGCGACCTCGGCGTCGGGCACGTCCTGGAAGGCAGCGTGCGCCGGTCGGGAGAACAGTTGCGCATCACCGCCCAGCTTACCGATGGAAAGACCGGAAAGCATCTTTGGGCGGAACACTATGACCGCAAACTCAAAGACGTGTTCGCCGTTCAGAATGACGTAACCCGGAGTGTCGTTTCCGAACTCGCGGTGACGCTCAAGGCCAGCGAGCAGGAACGACTGTTTCGCCGGCATACGGATAATCTGGAAGCCTACGAAACCTTTCTGCGCGCCCGACGTTTGATGGAATTAAGGGATGATCCCGAACGACGGATCAAGAGGAAAAAACTCCTCGAAAGAGTCATTGAACTTGATCCCACTTTCGCCGGTGGATACGCCGGACTATCGTTCGCCTATTCCAGAGACCTACGCTATCAACGTGGTGCATCGCAGAAAGAGGACATCGAGCGAGCGCTAGAGTTGGCCAAACAGGCGACCTCTCTCGATGATACGCTCGCTTACTCCTATGTAGCACTGGGCAATGCTCGCCTGATGAATCACGACCACGACCTAGCCCTGGCCGCCATGCGGCAAGCAGTGGAGGTCCAGCCAGGCTATGCAGACGCACACATGTTCCTGGGCTTTATTTTTCATTGGATGGGACAAGGCAACGACGCCATTACAGCCCTGAAAACCGCCTTGGAGCTTGATCCAAAGAGTTGGGGGACCGTGTCACATATCGGTATGGCCCATTTTACCGCCGGTCGCTACGAGGATGCGGTACGCACTCTCGAGCCGGACTATGCGGAGCGCGCGCGGCGGGGGGCAAATTCTCTCTGCTTTCTGGCCGCAGCCTATGCGGCGACCGGTCGAGACAAGAAGGCGCACGCCGCGATGAAGGCGTTCCTCGACAAACATCCAGAACGCACATTGTCGAACTACCAACATCCCCATCTTTACAAGCGGAAGGAAGACCAGGACCGGTATCTGAGCCTGCTGCGGAAAGCCGGCATGCCGGAGTGAGCAAGCGCGTTATCGAATGGCCGTTCATGGCACTTTGCGCCATGCGGAACAATATCGGGAACGTCTGCAGACCTCAGGAGCGGACATCATCGTAGGTCGGATGGCAACAACGATTTATGAGCACACGCCCTAGTTCTGCTCCTCCGGCAAGACCGGCAGGGGATGGAATTCGATCCCCTCCTCGTCAAGCGCCTTGGCCTCCTCGCCCGTCGCTTCGCCGTAAATACCGCGCGGTTCGGCTTCCTCGTAGTGGATCTTGCGGGCTTCCTCGGGGAACTTGTCGCCGACATAATCGGCGTTTTCCGTCACATGGTCGCGAATCTTGCGTATTGCCGCGACCGCCTCGGCCTGCATGGCGTGATTGGCGGCAAGCCGCACTTTGTCCTTCTTGGCGTCCTTCCTGCGCGCCGTCGCCACCTGCGGCGTCATCAGCGCTTTTTCCACCGCCGCCGAGCCACATTCGGGGCACAGCACCGCCTCCGCCGCCCGCAACTGATCGTAGGCTTGTGAATCGCCGAACCAGGATTCAAACCGGTGGCCGTTCTCGCAGGTGAGCGCATAGCGGATCACGACACCGACCTCAGCGAAGGTGCTGCGCCCGGGCGCGCATCTGGACCGGCAAAGGCGCGCTCGTTCTTCAACGCCGGAATGCGCGCCCGCGCGTCCGCCGCCAGCGCCGGATCGATGTCGGCCAGCACCACCTGCGGCGTCTCGCCGTCAGCCTCGGCCAAGACCTCGCCCCACGGGCCGACGATGATGGAATGGCCGTAGGTCTCGCGCTTGTCATCGTGGCGGCCGGCCTGCGCGGCGGACAACATGAAGGCGCCGTTTTCGATCGCCCGCGCCCGTTGCAGCACGTGCCAGTGCGCCTCGCCGGTCTGGCGGGTGAACGCCGCCGGCGCGCACAGCACCGCCGCTCCGGCATGGGCTAGAGATCGGTAAAGCTGCGGGAAACGCAAATCGTAGCAGATGGTAACGCCAAGCCGGCACCACGGCAGATCGGCGATCACCGCCGCTTCGCCCGGCGTATAGATCGCTGATTCACGCCAGCTTTCGCCGCCCGGCAGATCGACGTCGAACAGATGGATCTTGTCATAGCGCGCCAGTTCCGAACCGTCGGGCGCAAAGACATAGGCGCGATTGGCGATCTTGCCGCCGCCGGCATCGAGCGCCAGCGAACCGATATGCAGGACAATGCCCAATTCGCCGGCGAGCCTGGAAAACGCCGCGATCGCCGGGTCGCTTGTCTCCGGACTGATCACTGCCTGCAGCGCCGCGCGGTCACGCTGCACGATATTGGTCATTTCCGGCGTCTGCACATAGTGCGCGCCGGCCGCCGCCGCATCACGCACCAGCTTTTCGACACTGGCGATATTGCCGGCGATGTCGGTCGACGAGTTGAGCTGGATGAGTGCGGCGCGAAACGTCATGACGGTCTAACCGGTCAGAATGGGATCGAGCTTGCCGGCATTGTCCAGCGAACGAAGCTCGGCATAGCCGCCGACATGGCTATCGCCGATGAAGATCTGCGGAAAGGTGTGGCGCCCGGACCGGGTCATCATTTCGTTGCGCTTTTGCGGCGAGAAGGTCGCGTCGATCTCGTCGAACATCGCACCCTTGTCGGCCAAAAGCCGTTTGGCGGCAACGCAATAGCCGCACAACTTTCGCGTATAGATCGTCACATCAGCCATCGCATAGTCCGTAAATTTCCGTTCGACCAAAGATATAAGCCGGCTGTTGCCAAAATCCAAAGCCTGGAGCCAAAAGCGGCGAATTGCCGCCGCATGTCACGCCCCTCAATTCACGACCCTGGCGAATGTCAGCACATCGACCGCCGCCGCGCCGCCGCGCGTCAACGCCCGGCTTGCCGCCCGCACCGTCGCACCCGACGTATAGACGTCATCGACAAGCAGCACGCGCTGGCCGCCGATCATCGGCTTTTCGGGCATTAACACCCGAAATGCGCCGCGGACATTGGTTTCCCGTTCACGGCCGCTCAGGCCGACCTGCTGGCGGGTCCGCCGGATGCGCTGCAGAACCATCGGCTCGACCGCGATGCCGCTCTCCCGGCCGATCCGGTCCGTCAACAGCACCGCCTGGTTGTATCGCCTGAGCCACAGCCGCCGCGGATGCAACGGCACCGGAACGATCAGCTCGCAATCGGCCAGCAGTTCCCGGCCGGCGCGGATCATCGCCCTTGCCATAAAGCCGGCGACCTCATGCCGGTCACGATATTTCAGCGCATGGACGAGACGCCGCGCCGTATCCTCGTAGACGACGGCCGAGCGCGCGCGGGCAAAAGGCGGCGGATCGGCCAGCACCGCCGCCGACACGATGCCTGGCCCCATGTCATGGGCAAACGGCGCGCCGAGCACCGGACAAAGCGGCGGCGCCAGAAACCGCACCGAGGCCCAGCAACCGGCGCACAGCGCCGCTCCCGACCCGTTTGCCGCCCGGCAGGCCGGACAGGCCGGCGGCAGAATGAGATCGACGGCGCGCTTGGGCAGCCCGGCAAGGACCTTTCCAAGCCACACCGTTCTTGCCATTGCTTCGCCATGCGCCATCATGGACTCATACCAGAATCGGGCAAGCCGGTCACAGGCCGTTGCTTTACGGAAAGACAATGCCGCCGCCGCTGATCATCGACAAGCCACTCTTGCGGCAGCGCCTTGCCCGCGCCCTTGCCGGCAACGTCCGCCAGCCCGATGCCGGCGCGACCTTTTTGCTTGATGCGGTGAGCGACGATCTGGTCCAGCGGCTCGGCGCCGTGGAAAGGCATTTTAAGACGGCCATCGCCATGATGGGCGTGACCGGCCGCCTGGCGGCGAAGCTGGTCGCCAGCGGCAAGGCCGGCGCCGTCTATCGCATCGAACGCGTGCCGGAGGCGTTTGCCGGCGCTGGCAACCAGGCCATTGCCGGACTTGTCGGCGACGAGGAAGTGCTGCCGCTTCGCCCTGAAAGCGTCGATCTCGTCGTCTCGCCGCTCGCCCTCACCTGGACCAACGACCTGCCCGGCGCACTGGTGCAGTTGCGCCGCGCGCTGAAGCCCGACGGCCTGTTGCTGGCCGCCCTTGCCGGCGGCGGCACTTTGAACGAACTGCGCTTTGCCATGACCCAGGCCGAAGCCGAGATCGCCGGCGGCGCCAGTCCGCGGGTCATGCCCTTTGCCGATGTCCGCGAGATCGGCGCCTTGCTGCAACGCGCCGGTTTCGCCTTGCCGGTCACCGACCGCGATGTTTTGACTGTGCGTTACGCCACGCCCCTGGCGCTGTTTTCCGACCTCAAGGCGATGGCCGCGTCGAACGTCATGACCGGCCGCGACCGGCGGCCGATGCCACGCCGGCTTTTAATGCGCGCGGCGGAAATTTACGCGCAAAATTTTACCGATCCGGACGGACGCATCCGCGCGACATTCGATATCGTTTCAATGTCGGGCTGGGCGCCGCATGCCAGTCAGCCAAAACCGGCCCGGCGCGGCTCGGCCAGCGTCAGCCTCGCCGACGCGCTTGCGCCAGATCGTTCCAGATCAGAATCGGATTGACCGGGGCTCGGTCGCCGGTCGCGGCTTAGCTCATCGCGGTGACGATGGCGGTGAGCTTCTGATACATGTCGTAAACGGAGCCGCCTGTTCCGACGATTGAGATCAGCGCGGCCAACAGGATCATGACGACAAGGCCATATTCGATGGCGGTCCCGCCGCTCTCGTCTTTGCAATACTGGCGAAACAGGTCGGTCACGGCATCACCCTCGGCCTTTATTCGTCATCATAACAGATCGGCCAGATGGCTGATCAGCGGCTCATCCGCCGGCGGCATGGGATAGTCGCGAAGCCGGTTGGCGCGCACCCATTTCAGGGCACTGTGTTCGCGTGCAACCGGCATGCCTTCCCATCGTCGGCAGACATAAAGTGGCATCAACAGATGAAATTCAGGATAATCGAAGCTGGAAAAAGTCAAAGGTGCCAGACAGGGTTTGGTTACTTTAACGCCGAGTTCCTCGGCAATCTCGCGAATAACCGCGTCTTCCGGGGTTTCGCCCGGTTCCACCTTGCCGCCGGGAAATTCCCACAAACCCGCCATCGCCTTGCCCGGCGGCCGCTGTGCAATCAGCACCCGGTTGTCGGCATCGAGCAGCGCGCAGGCGGTGACAAGAACAAGCGCCACCACCGCTTAGCGCCCCTCAGCTGCGGTAATCGGCATTGATGGCGATGTAGCCGCGCGTCAAATCGCAGGTCCAGACCGTCGCCTTGCCGCTTTTCAGGCCGAGATCGATGCCGATAGTGATCTCCGCCGCCTTCATGTAGCGCGAGAGTTCCGCTTCCGAATAATCGGCATCGCGTTCGCCTTCGAAGGCGACGCGGTGCGGGCCGAAATGGATGGAAATCCTGTCGCGATCGGCCGGCTCGCCGGCCTTGCCGACCGCCATTACCACCCGCCCCCAATTGGCGTCCTCGCCGGCCAGCGCCGTCTTGACCAGCGGCGAATTGGCGACGCTGAGGGCGATTTTTTTTGCCGATGCGGCCGAAATTGCGCCGGTAACGTTAATTTCGGCAAATTTGCTCGCCCCCTCGCCATCCTTGACGACCTGCTGCGCCAGATCGCGGCACAGATCATCAAGCGCCGCCTGAAAGCCGACCAGCGCCCGCCCGCCGGGCTTGGTGATCTCCGGCACGCCGCGTGACGTTGCCGCGCCGGTGGCGAAAAGCAGCACGGTGTCCGATGTCGACGTATCGCCATCGACGGTAATGGCGTTGAAGCTGCCGCGCACCGCCTTCGCCAGCGCCTTTTGCAACGGCTGCGGCGCAATCGCCGCATCGGTGAAGATGAAGGCCAGCATGGTCGCCATGTCCGGCGCGATCATTCCCGAACCCTTGGCGATGCCGTTGATCGTCACGCTCTTGCCGCCGATCCGCGCCGTGCGCGTCGCCATTTTCGGGAACGTGTCGGTCGTCATGATCGCGCTGGCCGCATCGAGAAACCCGTCTGGCGCGGCCCGCCCGGCCATGTCCGCCAGATGCGCGGCAAAAGGCGCCGGATCGAGCGGCTCGCCGATTACCCCGGTCGAGGCCAGAAAGACCGCCTCCGGCCGGCAGCCGACCGCCCGCGCCGCCGCTTCGGCGCTCGCCCTGGTCGCGGCGTGGCCCTTCATGCCGGTAAAGGCATTGGCGTTGCCGGAATTGACGACCAGCGCTGCCGCTTTGCCAGCGGCAAGAATGGACCGGCACCAATCCACCGGCGCCGCGGCGCAACGCGAGCGGGTGAAGACGCCGGCGACTCCGGCGGCCGGTTCGAACATCGCCAGAAGCAGATCGGTGCGGCCTTGATATTTGATACCGGCCTGCGCCGTCGCCAGACGGACGCCGGCAATGGCGGGCATCTGCGGATATTTAGCCGGGGCGAAGGGAGAAAGCTGCGCTGACGCCATGTCAGGGTCCGGACCCTAGTTCTTCGTGTCCGCCTCGCCGCCGCTGTCTGCCGGCGCGCTCTCCGCCGCCGCAGCGCCGCCATCCGCTTCGGCGCCGATGATCTCGATCTCTGTTTCGGCGCGCAACCTGGTCATCACCGTTTCGAAATTCTGCCGCACCAGCGTGCTGCGGATCTGCTCCTCCATCTCCGCCAGCGACGGCGGGCTGGATTCGCCCTTTTCCTCCACCTTGATGACATGCCAGCCAAACTGCGTCTCAACCGGCTCCGCGCTATGGGCGCCGGCCTCCAGGTCAAACGCCGCCGCCTCGAATTCCGGCACCATGCGCCCGCGGCTGAACCGGCCCAGATCGCCGCCATTGGGACCGCTCGGGCCGGTCGATTTTTCCTTTGCCAGGTCGGCAAAGTCCTTGCCGGCGTCGAGCTCGGCGATCAACGCCTCGGCTTCTTCCTTGCTGGCAACGAGAATGTGCCGGGCGCTGATCTCTTCGGCCGGCTGAAACGCGGCCGACTGCTTGTCATATTCGGCCTTAATGGCGGCCGGCGTGATCGTTCCGACGATCTCCCGTTCCACATAAATGTTGCGCAGCGCGCGGGTGCGCAGGAAATCGAGCCGGCGCTGGAATCCCGGCTCCTTGTCGAGACCCACCGCTTCGGCGGCCTGGGCCAGCAGCGCCATATCGACAAGCACGTCGATCAGGATCGATTGCCGCCGCTCTGCCGGAACCTGTGCCAGTTCCTGGCTGAAATCCGCAGCGGCTTGCTCCAGGTCGTCGGCGGTGATCGTATGGGCGCCCACTTTGGCGACCGGCGTGCTGTCTTGAGCAATCACCGAATTGATCATTGCTGCGCTCGATAAGGCCACGGCAATGACTGCTAGGCTGGCAACGGTGCGGAAGGACAGGGAAGTGGCCATGGAAACTCCTTGCAGAGACCGGCTCGAACCGGCTGTCCAGGCCCGGTCCGCCGGGTGTCTGGAACGTTGACATAAGAAAGGTCCGTTCTTATCTGTCGCCCGGCCCGCAGTCTAGGTGGATGACGGGTCTGGTCTTGCGCCGGAATCCGCCATAGGAATGCGTAGCCGGAATACCAAGACGGTTTTCACCCGATTGCCGTGCGACCCGCGCGCCGCAGAACATTTCCGGTCCTTCTGGCGCGATTTGAGAAGAGAGGATATCTCATGCTGGGCTTGGGCAATTTGGGCCGAAAGGTCTTCGGATCTGCCAGCGACCGGCGCGTCAAGCGCTATACGCCTCTCGTCGCCCGCATCAATGCTCTGGAAGCCGAGCATGAAGCCCTGAGCGATGACGAGCTGCGCGCCCGCACCGACCAGATGCGCGCCGAATTCGCCGGGGGAAAGAGCCTTGACGATCTTCTGGCGCCGGCTTTCGCCACAGTCCGCGAAGCGGCCAAACGCACCCTTGGTCAGCGTCATTTCGATGTCCAGTTGGTTGGCGGCATGGTGCTCAACGAAGGCTCCATCGCCGAAATGAAGACCGGCGAAGGCAAGACCCTTGTCGCCACGCTCGCCGTCTATCTCAACGCGCTCAGCCAAAAGGGCGTCCACGTCGTCACCGTCAACGATTACCTGGCCCGCCGCGATGCGGCATGGATGGGCCAGATATACGAGTTCCTCGGCCTTTCCGTCGGCGTCATCGTGCACGGTCTCGACCAGGAGGAAAGGCGGGCGGCCTACGCCGCCGACGTGACCTACGGCACCAACAACGAATTCGGCTTCGACTATCTGCGCGACAATATGGAATACAATATCGCCTCCATGGTCCAGCGCGGGCACAACTTCGCCATCGTCGATGAAGTCGATTCCATCCTTATCGACGAAGCCCGCACACCGCTGATCATTTCCGGGCCGGTCGACGACAAATCCGAGCTCTATAACGCCATAGACGCGCTCATGCCGGCGCTCGGCGAGGGTGACTACGAGCTCGACGAGAAGGTCAAGTCAGCAACCTTTACCGAAGACGGCACCGAGAATATCGAGACCGTGCTGCGCGACGCTGGCCTGTTGAAGGGCGATGGCCTTTATGACGTGGAGAACGTCGCCATCGTTCATCATCTCAACAACGCCTTGCGCGCTCACAAGTTGTTCCAGCGCGACCGCGATTATATCGTCAAGGACGACATGGTCGTCATCATCGACGAATTCACCGGCCGCATGATGGAGGGCCGGCGCTATTCCGACGGCCTGCACCAGGCGCTGGAAGCCAAGGAAAAGGCCACCATCCAGCCGGAAAACCAGACGCTCGCCTCCATCACCTTCCAGAATTATTTCCGCCTCTACGACAAGCTTGCCGGCATGACCGGCACCGCCGCCACCGAGGCCGACGAATTCATGGATATCTACAGCCTCGATGTTGTGGAGATCCCGACCAATTTGCCGGTCTGCCGGCTTGATGAGGACGATGCCGTCTACCGCACGGCGGCGGAGAAATACAAAGCCATTGTCGAATTGCTCAAGGATTGCCGCGAGCGCGGCCAGCCGGTGCTGGTCGGCACCACGTCGATCGAAAAATCGGAATTCCTGGCCGGCGAACTGAAGAAGGCCGGCGTCAAGGACCACGAGGTTCTCAATGCCCGCGCCCATGAGCGCGAGGCGCCGATCATCGCCCAGGCCGGCAAGCCCGGCGCCATCACCATCGCCACCAACATGGCCGGCCGCGGCACCGACATCCAGCTCGGCGGAAATCTCGATATGCGCATTGCCGATGAACTGGGCGACATGCCGGCAGGCGCCGAGCGCGATGCCGCCGAAGCGGCGATCCGCGCCGACGTGGATGAGTTGCGCAAACGCACGATCGAGGCCGGCGGCCTGATGGTGCTCGGCACCGAACGTCATGAAAGCCGCCGCATCGACAATCAGCTGCGCGGCCGCTCCGGCCGTCAGGGCGATCCCGGCCGTTCGCAGTTCTTTTTATCGCTGCAGGACGACCTGATGCGCATCTTCGGCTCCGACCGCATGGACGGGATGTTGCAGAAGCTCGGCCTGAAGGAAGACGAGGCGATCGTTCATCCGTGGATCAACAAGGCGCTGGAGCGCGCCCAGGGCAAGGTCGAGGCGCACAATTTCGATATCCGCAAGAACCTGCTCAAATACGACAATGTGATGAACGACCAGCGCAAGGTCATCTTTGAGCAGCGCATCGAACTGATGCGCGACGAAACGGTCGCCGAGACCATCCGCGACATGCGCCACGATTCCGTCGAACAGATCATCGCCGAGCATATTCCTGAAAAGGCCTATGCCGAACAATGGGATGTCGACGGGCTGGCCGAGGAGGTCGAGGCTGTCTTCAATCTCGATCTGCCGGTCAAGGACTGGGCCGCCGAGGAAGGCATTGCCGACGCCGAGATCCGCGAGCGCATCGCCGACGCCGCCGACGCCATGATGGCCAAGAAGACCGCCCGGTTCACCGCCGACCTGATGCGGCGTGTGGAAAAGCAGATGGTTCTTCAGACGCTCGATCATCTGTGGCGCGAGCATCTGGCCCAGCTTGACGCCCTGCGCTCGGTCGTCGGCTTTCGCGGCTATGCCCAGCGCGACCCGCTCAATGAATACAAGACCGAAAGCTTCGAGCTGTTCCAGATCATGCTGACCAGCCTGCGCCGCGCCGTCACCGGCCAGCTCGCCCATGTCGAACTTGTCGAGCCCGAACCGCTGCCGCCGGCCTTGCCGGAAGGCGCCCAGGCGCACCATCTCGACCCGCTCACTGGCGAGGACGAGATGCAACTGGCGGCGCGATCAGGCGCCCGGCCGGCCGCTGCCGGGGCTGCGGCAGGTGGTCTGGCGCTGGCCGAACGCGATCCCGATGATCCGG
>CALZIL010000082.1 GCA_945787495.1 uncultured Afifella sp.
GTCGAGTTCCGTCTTGGACAGCAGTTCCGCCATGCCCATCACACCGTTCATCGGCGTCCTGATCTCATGGCTCATATTGGCCAGAAACTCAGACTTCGCTCGATCGGCGAGCTCGGCGCGTTGGCTTTGCGTTTCAAGGTCATCAATGGTTTTGTTGAGAATCCGCAAGGGCAAGATTACCAGGCCAAAATAGGCCACGATTCCGATAATAAGGCTGAAAAAGCCGACCTGACCGGTCTTGATCAGCACCGGATGCAGGCTTGAGACGGCATGCAGATAGCCGACATTTTCGCCATGAACGATTAATCCGATATTCCGGGTGAAATACGGCTCGGGCAATTCATCGCCAACTTCAAGGATAGGCTCTTTATCGGCGTTTCGGATCACCTGATGGATGGTGGCGGTCTTGTTATTCGGCAGTTCGATGACCTCGGCCAAGCGTTCGGTTTGAAATTCCCACAAATCACCTTGTAGATAGATGTATTTTTCAAGCTTTTCCGCATTGATCTGACCTTTGAAGTTCAAAATTTCCGCTTCGTGACCTGCGCGGGAGATGAAATAACTAAGCGGGGCACCGATAATGATAAACAAACACGCGAAAATCCCAATGCAGTAAATGATCGCGCTTATCGAAATATTTCTCATCCGATCGCCCCCAATGAACGCTGCGTCCCTCGCGTGCCTCTGTCCTGTCCTCGTAAAGGATGGTGATGTGCGCGAGGCGCATCATCCGTCGCGTCAGCACGTCCTTGCATTTCCGGAATTACTGCGCCGGCGCCGCACCGATTTTGGCAAGTTCAGCAATGCCGGCCGGTGAGCGCAGATAAGCGACGAAACGCGCCACAATCGGCCGCGGATTTTCCCCATGAACGATGTAGAGTGTCTTGGAATAGGGGTATTTGCCCGACATCATCGTTTCGACCGACGGCGCGACACCGTCAAAGGGCATGATCTGCAACGGCCGGTTGTCGGCCAGCATTTGCAGCATGGTGCCGGTGGTCAGCGCGCCGCGCGTGGCTTCCGTCATCATCGCATTGTCCTGGTCGGTCTGCGCTACCGGCGCCTCACCGCGAGTCCGCGCCGCCTCAATCGCTTCAGCCATGCCGGGGAAAAACTCCCCCATGAGCCTTGTGTCGCTCTCGCTCTTCGGCCGCAAAATGATCTTGACCGGCGTGCCGTCGGCCCATTTGACGGAAGCCCGGCCATAATAGTTGGCAAATTCCGCGCTGTGCTGGTCGCCCGGATCGGGATGCGAGGTCACCGCGACAAAAGGCGTGCGCAGGATCGGGTTGGCAACGACGCCGTTGCCCTGTTCCTTTTCCTTCAATGGCCGGCTTGAAAATGAGATGTCGATCGCCCTGGCAATGACGGCCTTGATGCCGCCGCTGCTGCCCAAGCCTTCAACGACCTCAATCGGCACTGCACCCGATCGTTGCGAATAGACCGCGCCGACGACGCGCGACATGCCGGTTGACGCGCCGGTACCACCGACCCGCAGCATTTCGGCAGCGAACGAATGCGTCGCCTGCAAGGCAGTGCCGAAGATCACGCCACCAACCAGGAGGCCGACTGCAATCAAGCTACCGGATTTGTTCAATTTCAACAGGCGCATAAAAGCCTCCAATTTGAGCTCGAGATTAAACAGGCACAATGCCCACACAAAAAATCCAAAGTCAGAGGTGTCAAATAGGAATTACAACCGTAAATTGTCTTAATATTATTAAAATCTCTGATGCAGCATAAATTCTTCCGATGCCACGAATTTTATTGGAGCATTGGCCGTGCGGCAAAATCGGCAAACGGCGCCGCCGCACCGATCAGAGCGACTGGCCACCGTCGATATGGATCTCCGCGCCATTGACATAGGAGGACGGCGCCTCGCACAGGAAATAGACCACTTCTGCGACCTCCTCCGGGCTGCCGATGCGTTTCATCGGTACCTGGCTCTGCACGATTTCATCGGTACCGGGCGACAGAATTGAGGTCAGGATCTCGCCCGGCGCCACGGCATTGACCCTGACGCCGGAGCCGCCGAGCTCATAGGCCAGTTCGCGCGTCAGGGCCGACAATGCCGCCTTTGATGTTGCATAGGCGGCACCAGCGAAGGGATGGATGCGGAAGCCGGCGATCGAGGTGACATTGACCACCGCGCCCTTTGCCGCGCGCAACGGCTCCAGCAGGCCCTGGACCAGCAGGCCCGGCGCGATGACATTGACCATATGGACATAGCGCCAGGTCTCCATCGCCGTTTGCGTGGCGCTCAGTCGGCCGCCGGCCTCGTCTTTCGGCGAAATCCCGGCATTGTTGACCAGCGCATCAAGCCCGTTCTCGCCAACGCGATCCTGCAGCGTGGCAATCGCGGTCTCGATGCTGTCGGGATCACTGAAATCGACCTCGATATGCTGGATATATCCCTCCGCCCACGGACAGACCTTGGAAAACGGCGTCCGCGATAAGGTGTAGACCTCCCAGCCGGCATCATAGAACCGGCGTACGATTGCATGGCCGATGCCGCGGCTGGCGCCGGTGACGGCGACGATCCGTTGCCGCTCCGTTTCGCTCGGTGCTTTAACGTCCCTCGGCATGTCCTGTTCCAGGGTCATGGCGGCATTCTAGCAGACGGCTCGTCTCAGGTGAAAGCCACCTCAGCCGAGAGCCGTCTCCGCCGCCCGGCGGAACTTGTCCTGGAATTCGGCAATGTGCTTGTCCTCAACGACCAGTGGTGGCGAGACGGCTATGGCATCGACGATCTGGCGAACCATCAGCCCTTCCGCCCAGCACTGCTTCATCAGGGCGGTTCCGAGCGCGCCGGGCTTGTCGCGTGGCTTGAACTCAATAGCGCCGACCAGTCCGTAATTGCGCACATCGATGACCCCCGGAAGATCGGCCATCGAGTGCAGCGCGTCCTCCAGCGCCTTGCCAATCGGCCCGCCGGCACGGGTGTAAAGCCCTTCCGCCTCATAGATGTCGAGACAGGCAAGCGCCGCCGCGCAGCCGAGCGGATGGGCGCTGTAGGTATAGCCGTGAAACAGTTCGATGCCGCCGGCGCTGGCATCGACGACCGTGTCATAGATCGCCTTCGTGCAACCGACCGCCCCCATCGGCACGGTCGCCGCGGTGATGCCCTTGGCCATGGTCATGATGTCCGGCGTGACGGCAAATTCCTGCGCCGCAAAGGCCGAGCCGGTGCGGCCGAAGCCGGTAATGACCTCATCGAAGATCAACAAGATGCCATAGGCGTCGCAGATTTCGCGCAGACGTTTCAGATAGCCCTTGGGCGGCAAAAGCACGCCGCCGGCGCCGGCAATCGGTTCCACGATCACCGCCGCGACGGTCGAGGGATCATGAAACTTCAGCAGCATTTCCAGTTCATCGGCCATTTCGGCGCCGTGCGCGGGCAGGCCGCGGGTAAAGGCGTTGCGGGAAAGATCGTGTGTGTCGCGCAGATGGTCGGATGGCAGCCACGATCCGAAGGCCGTGCGGTTTGGGGTAAGGCCGCTGACCGAAAGGCCGCCAAAACCCATGCCGTGATAAGCACGCATCCGGCCGATCAGCCGCTTGCGCCCGCTTTGACCGCGCGCATGGTGATAGGCATAGGCGATCTTCAGCGCCGTATCGACGGATTCAGACCCCGACCCGGTGAACAGGAAACGGTCAATCCCCTCCGGTGTAATCGTCTGCAGCCGGTCGGCCAGTTCAAACGAGATCGTGTGGCCGAAATTGAAACTGGGCGCAAAATCGAACTCGTTAAACTGCTCGGCGACCGCCGCAGCAATTTCCGGCCGCCCGTGGCCGAGGCTGGAGCACCACAGGCCGGCTGTCATATCGAGGATCTGATCGCCATCACTGGTGCGGTAATAGAGCCCGCTGGCGCCGGAGATCATCCGCGGCGATGCCTTGAAATCACGGTTTGCGGTAAATGGCATCCAGTGGTGTTTCAGGGACACCGGCTTGTTGCGCGAATGAAACGTCATGAAGTCCTCCCCACGCTGCAGGACGGCGAACGACCGCAGCGAAATCCTTTAAACGGCGTGCTGGCACAATGACCATTTCGCCAAGCCTGACAAGCCGACAATTTGCCCGCTCTCGCAAGGGAAGGAAAACGCTAAGAAAAATTGATAATCGTCGCCACACCGAAGCGGCCAAGCCATCTGGCGCCGCAGTGCGGGCCATCTTCGCTATTGTATTATTGCGTCAGGCGAAAACCCGGATCGCCGCTGATCGTCGTTTCCAGCCGTTGCCAGCCGCCGCTGTCCTCGCGGCAGGCCAGACCGCGCCTGTGTTCCCTGACACCGCCACTTTCGATGACTTCGGAAAATTCGCGGCACCAATGCCCGGTCCGGCTCCGGTAGGTCCGTGTCGGGCTGATTCTGCCCTGGAAATCGGCCGTGCCGCTGGCGAAGGAAACTTCCGTGCCGCTCGCCTTGGTCTCCAGCGTATCCTGCAGCGCCGCCTCCAGCGCCCGCTGACCGGCCTTCCAGCGCGCCTCATAGGCGGCGATCTGCGTCTGCGCCCGCTGTTCGGCAACGTAAAACGCCCCGGCCAGACCAAAGGCTGCAATGAGCAGTGAGGCGGCGATTGGCAGCCAGGATGCCGGCCACGCACTCCCGCCGCTCCTCGCCCGGCGTTTTTCAAAGCCACGATCGATCGCCGCGACCAAATGATCGGGCACAGGCTGATCCGCCTCGTCGCGAAAATACGCGCGCACAAGAGAGTCGACGCTGCTGATCTCGGCCAACAAGGCAGCGGTTTCGGCATCATTGACTACGTCCGGGCGAGCGGCTCCGGACATATCGGCCTGTTCGCCGTCAACGAATGCTGAAAGATCTTCGAAAGTCGGCTTGCCGCTCATGGCTCAGTCCCTTCCAGACATTGCCGCAACATATCGCGCGCCTTGGCCAGTCGGCTGGTGACGGTGCCGATGGGCAGGTCGAGAATTTCCGCAACGTCGCGATAGCGCCGGCCCTCAACGACGACCAGAAGGAGGATCACACGCTGCTCCTCCGGCAGCCGGTCGATCTGAGCCACAACGTCTTTCAGCGCCATTTGCGAAATCGCCGCCGCTTCGCCGTCGCTATGCGAATCCGCTGTGGCTTCCACCACGCTCAAATGGCTTTCGCGCCGCTTTGACTGGCGGATTACGTTGCGATGCAGGTTCTGTGCGATCCGGTACATCCAGCTGTCGAGGCGGGTGCCAGGCTCCCATTTCTCAAGATTGGCGATCGCGCGCTCGCACGTCGCCTGAACCAGGTCGTCTGCGTCCGCCTCAGACCGCGTCATAGCCAGGGCAAACCGGCGCAGCCGCGGCAACAGCGCGACCATCTCTTTTTGGACGTCGTCATTCACGCGCAGTGCCGTATCACGTCCCGGCTTGCATGGATAACACCCGAACACACTGTTTAATCCGGGTTTAAAAAAATTGTTAATGAACGGATGAAATGCCCATTTGTGGTGTTATTGACATGAACGGACCGGATGGTTCGCGATCGGAACTGGCAAAATCATGAGTGCGCGTTTCATCAAATCCTCGGCAATCGCCACCTTGCGGGCAATCGCCCTGGCAGGCGTCCCGGCATTCCTGCTGGCAACTTTGCCCCTCAATTTGCCGTTTGGCGATGATGACGCGTGGCTTTCCACGGCACTCGCCGAAAGCGGCAGCGGCTCCGACGGCGATGGCGGCTCCGATGACGATTCGGACGATAGCGGCGGCGGCTCGGACAATAGCGGCAGCGGCTCTGGCGACGATGGCGGTTCAGAAAACAGCGGTGGCGGTTCGAGCAACAGCGGCAGCGGATCAGGCAATAGCGGCTCGGGCAGCGGCAATTCCGGCAGCGGTTCGGGCGACGACGACGATGATGAAGAGTTTTCCGGCGATTCGACGCCCGAGGGTGGTGACCTGTCGTCAGACGAAGAACTGTGGCTGATCCAGAACGGCTGGCAAAAGGCCGAGGGTAAATGAGTCGCAGTTTTTTGCTTGTCGGGCCGGCCGCATTTATCGTCCTTTTGTTGACCCTGCCGGCCGTTGCCGATCAGCGCAATATCCATGCCGGCATGGATCCTGATACCCACCGGGAAATCGATACGGCCATGCAGATCGCATTGGAAACTCATCTCAGTGGCCGCAGCCGCCAGTGGTCATCGGCAAAATCGAACTATTCCGGCCGCCTCACACCGGTCCGCACCTGGCGCGGCCGCTCCGGCCATTTCTGCCGCGCATTTGTGGAAATCGTCCGGCTGCCCTCCGGCGTTGAGCGCAATGGCCGGGCCCGCGCCTGCCGCAATGATGCGGGTATCTGGGTCCGCATCTAAAACCCTGACACTGGACGTTTGAGCCGCAGTTTGCCGACTGTTTCTCCTGATACGGACATCATCCGCAACCCGATTGAATATTTTCCGCTTACGGGGAAGAAACCGCAGCCCTGCTTGTTGTCCTCTCAGATGCTGCGGCGAGCCGGCGAAGCGCCAGTCGCCTGCATCATGATGAAATCAGGATATGCAGGAGAGTTGCGGTGACCAACAGAACTTCACGCAGGACAATGCGCCTTTTGGCGTCGACAGGAATTTTAGGCCTTGCTCTGACGATTGCGCCCGTCGGACTGGATCTGTCCCTTGACGCATTCAAGATCGGCTCCGTTCAGGCTCTGGCCGAGAGCGGCAGCGGTTCCGACGGCGATGGCGGTTCGGACAGCAGCGGCTCCGGTTCCGGCGGCGACGATGATCATGACAACAGCGGACCGGGCAGTGCCAATTCCGGCGGTGATCATGACAATAGCGGACCGGGCAGCGCCAATTCCGACGGTGATCATAACAATAGCGGACCGGGCAGCGCCAATAGCGGACGTGGCCACGGTGGCGGAGGCGATGCCCAGGATTTCGTCCGCCCCGAAATCACCCTCGATCTGTCCGCCGATGATCTGAATGACGTGATGGCAGGCCGCAAGGTTCTGGTCGACGATCTCGGCCGCACGCTGGAAGTAGAGATCGAGCTTGAACATGGCTCCCGCACCGTTATCGCCAAGCCGCATGGCGGCGATTCCCGACGCAATCCAGGACCGATCACCTCCTTCTCGCTGGTCGATGCGGGCGGTGCTACGACCACGCCGGGCGACGATGACGGCACGCCCGACCAGGGTCCCGGCGACAACTGATCGCGTCAAATAACCTGCGGATATGAGAACGGCCGGGGCGATCGTCCCGGCCACTCTTTTTGCAAGATCAACGCTATGCTGTCAGTTGGCCTGCCCTTCCCGCGCCACCCGCAACCAGGCATCGATCCGCATCGCGGTGGGCACGAATTTGATCGCGATCAAACCGAAGCCACGATCCTTCCTTTAAAGTTCAAAATCCAACCCGTTCGGAGACGAAATCATGAGTCGATTTGACGCCTTTGGCGTCGCTGCCGGAGCGCTTCTATTCTCACCCGCTCTCGCCGTGGCACAGGAAATTCCCTCGCATCCCCATTATGGCGGCCATATGTGGGGTAACGGGATGTGGGGCGGCGGAATTTTCGGTCCGCTTTTGATGATTTTCTACATCGCCCTTTTGGTGGCCGTGCTTGTCATCGTCGTCAGATGGCTTTCCGGCACGTCGCTGGGCGGCCATCTCCCGCCGTCGCGGGCAGAAAGCAACGCGCTGGACATCCTCAAGGAGCGCTTCGCGCGTGGCGAAATCGACAGGGACGAATTCGACGAACGGCGCCGCGCGCTGGAGAGTTAGGGTCCGGGCAACTTTGATTGGGGGCTGCAGGCAATGGCGCGGGTCTCAAAGCCCGAATTGAACTGTTATCCGTGGCTGGTGCGCCTTATTTTCTGGGCTCAGAAGCGTAAATACGGCGCCACCCTGGAGCCGACTTTCTATTGGGGACGGGCGCCGAAAATCCTATACGGGATACAGGGTCTTTACCGCTGTCTCGACCGCTCGCGCTCGCCCCTCGATCCGGCCTTGCGCGCTTTGGTCTCCAACCGTATCGCCCATCTGAACCATTGTGCGTTCTGTTCAGATCTGAGTGCCTCAAGCCTTGAGAAGAAGGGCGTGCCGGTAGCCAAGATTCTGGCGCTGGATGCCTATACCAGCGACCCATCATTCACCGAAAAAGAGCGCGCCGCCATCGCCTATGCCGAGGCGGTCACCGGCAATGATGATGAGGTGATGGGCGAAAAGATCGCCGCTCTTAAGACATTCTTCAACGAGGACGAGATCGTCGAATTGACCGGCTGGATCTGTTTCCAGATCTTTTCCTCAAAGTTCAACGCCGCCCTCGACGTCCCGGCCCAAGGCTTTTGCCGGCTACCGGATCAATAAGGCGAAGCCTTCCGCCGTTCGGCCATTGTCTCCGTCAAATCTCAGGCATTGCCGCGGTCTTCGCGCCACAGCCCGAGCTTTTTCTGCGCCACACGGTCGGAATAGCTGAAGATCACGGCATCCTCGTCGGCCTCGTGGCTTGTCCATTTCCAGCTCGGCGCAACGAAAATGTCCTTCGGCCCCCATTCGAAAACCGTGCCGTCGATGATCGTCCGCCCCGAACCTTCCACGACCGTGAAAACTGTCGCGTCGGTCGAGCGAAAGGCGCTTGTCGCAAAACCTTTCGGCAAAAGTTGCATGAAGGAGGCAATTGTCGGCATGGCGAAATCACCGCTCTTGGGGTCGACATAACGCAGTTTCAGGCCATGGCAGGGGTCCCATTCGTCCTGCTTGCGCATTTGTTCCAGGGCTTCGCGGGTGCGGGCGTAGGGATAGTTGAATATCGGCGAGACAGGCCGAGAGTCTGCATAATCGACTGGTAGCATATTGGCGCCGTACCGGGCCAAACTGTCGCCGACCTTGCGGGTGACCGGCTGTTCGTCCTCAGGATAGCTTTCGGCGAAAGACGCATCGAAAAACGACACGACCGGAATATCCAGCCCGTCAAGCCAGATCATCGGTTCGTCGGACATGTTGCCGTGGTCGTGCCAGGCGCCGGGCGGCGTGATGACGAAATCGCCGACCTCCATGAGCGTGCGCTCGCCGTCGACCGCAGTATGCGCCCCCGACCCGTCCATGACGAAACGCAGGGCCGACTGGCTGTGGCGGTGCGCCGGCGCCACCTCGCCCGGCAGAACCAGTTGCAATCCGGCGTAAAGCGAGGTGGTGATCTTGCTGTCGCCCGGCATGCCGGGATTTTCAAGGATCAGGACCCGGCGCTCCGCCTCCTTGGCGGTAATCAGGCCACCGGCCTCAAGCATGAACGCCTTGGCCTCGGCGAACCGCCACAGATGCGGCCGGCAGGCGCTTTTCGGCTCCGGCGTGATGATCGACGACATGACCGCCCAGAGCGGCGTCAGGTTCTTCTCGCCGATCTTTTTGTAATAGGCCTGCCGTTCCGGCGTTTCGGCGGGGGGGCGTTCCATTGACATCACGTTCCTTCCCTTATTTCGCGCCGGCTTACGCGGCGTCCAGACCGGTCCCGCCGTAAAGCCAGGACAGGCGGTTGTAATAATCGTCCGGCGTCAAGGATTGCATGATTTCGTTGCGCACCAGAGCATGGGCGCCGGCGGGATGATAGATATGATCGCCGATCGCCCTTGAATCGAGCTGAACGCGCGCCGTCCTGACGATGCGCCGGGATTGATAATCGGCAAAGGCCTGCTGCGGATCGCCATCATGCCGGGAGACCATTTCGGCCAGGCAGACGGCGTCTTCCAGCGCCATGCAGGCCCCTTGCGCGAAATATTGCAGGGTCGGATGGGCGGCGTCGCCGAGCAGCGTCACACGGCCTTGCGTCCAGTTCTCCACCGGCTCGCGGTCGCACAGCACCCAGAGTTTCCAGTCATTGCCATGTTCAATGATGCTGCGCGCCCGCTCATGGATATGCATGAAGCCGCGCCGCACCTCGTCCCTGGAGACCGGCAGGCCGGCGACCGGCTCGGGCGCATCATTGTGGCAAGTGACGACCAGGTTGAAGACTTTCCAGTCCGATAATGGATAATGCACGACATGGCACTTCGGCCCGGCCCAGAGGGTCGCGGCGTTCCAGCGCAAATCCTCCGGCATCTGTTCGGTCGGGATGACCGAGCGATAGGTCGTGTGGCCGGAAACCCGCGGCGGGTCGTCGTCGAGCATTTGCTTGCGCACGCTCGACCACAGCCCGTCGGCGCCGATCAGCATGGCGCCGCTCACCCGCTCGCCGGAGGCGAGTATCGCCGTCACGCCGCTGCCGTCCTGCTCATAGGCCGTGACGTCGCAACTGGTCCTGAGTTCGATGAGATCATTGTCGCGGCAGGCGGAAAGCAGCACACCGTGCAGGTCGCCGCGATGCACGACCGCATAGGGATTGCCGAAGCGTTCGCGGAACGCCTCGCCAAGCGGGATATGGACGATCTCCTCGCCGCCGACGGCATCCATCAGGCGCAATTTGTCGATAAAGACCGCCATCTTGCGGGCGGTGTCGCCGACGCCGAGATGATCGAAGCAGTGAAAGGCGTTGGGACC
>CALZIL010000083.1 GCA_945787495.1 uncultured Afifella sp.
AAGCGTCGCGGATCGCGCTCAGCGGCGTGCAGGAAGAGCAGCGGGTCGGGCAGCGCACGACGCTCGATGTGCTGGACGCGCAGGAAGAACTCGTCGATGCCCGCGCCAATCTGGTCGTGGCGCAGCGCGACCGCATTGTCGCCTCGTTCCTGCTATTGTCATCGGCCGGCCTTTTAAGCGCCGAAATTCTCAACCTGCCGGTTGAGCGCCATGATCCGGTCGCCCATTATGAGGCGGTCAAGGACAAATGGTTTGGCCTCAGAACGCCGGACGGCCGCTAGCACACGCAAAATCCGTTTTCTGTGCGGCATTTCAGAACATTTTCTTAACAATCCCCGCCTCATGTAAACTACAGGCGATTCGGAACACGGATCGCGCGAATTATTTGGCCTTTCGGGGAATCGGGAAATGGCAAATCCGGCTACGGCTCCAGAACCTTCGATGGAGGAAATCCTCGCATCGATCAGGCAGATCATCTCCGAAGACAGTGAGGGGGCAGGCAATGCCGGCGCGGGTCAGGCCGATGCTTCCGGTGGCGCCGCCGCGTCAGATCATGATGAGGAGGCTGCCGCTCCAATCGCCACTGATCCAGACGAGGATGATTCAGGCTCCAAGGCGAACGAAGATCGGGACATGGATGCACACACCGAAGCGGATCTCGCCGATGCCAGGGATGCTTTTTCCGGCGGTGATGAATCCGCCGATGACGATGCGGCCGGCGAGGCAGCATCGAGCGATGATACCGCCGCCGGAGATGAGGCAATAAGCGAAGCATTCGACGCTCCCACCGAGACCGTCGCCGATGATTTCGCGGCACAACCAGACAATGATTCAGACGTTGAGGAGAGCATATCCATGGCAATGCCTGCGGAAAGCAAACATAAGTCGCCGGCGCCGATCGACGAGGACCACCTTCTTTCCGAAGATTCCGACGAAGTCGTCCATGGCGCCTTCAGTGCGCTGGCGCATACGATCCTGGCGCAAAATGCGCGGACGCTGGAGGATCTGGTGAGCGAGATGCTTCAGCCGATGCTCAAGGGCTGGCTTGACGACAATCTGCCGTCCCTGGTGGAACGGCTTGTCAAGGAAGAGATCGACCGCGTATCGCGCGGCCGGCGCTGAGTTCAACCACCGCAAAGATCGGGCGCGCTGGCGCTTGCTGGCGCGCTTTTATATTCCAGCCTGTTGACAGGCCGGGCATCGGTCCGTTTAACCGCCGCCGGGAACAGAACTACCGGCACCATCATCATGCTTGAGAAGACCTACAACGCCGCCGAGATCGAGCCGCGTATCCGTGCGCTGTGGGAAGAGGCCCGCGCCTTCAAGGCGGGAGCCGGCGCGGATGCCGGGGCCGATCCTTATTGCATCGTCATTCCGCCGCCCAATGTGACCGGCTCGCTGCATATGGGCCATGCGCTCAACAACACCCTGCAGGACGTGTTGGTCCGCTTCAAACGGATGCGCGGTTGCGACGTTCTGTGGCAGCCGGGAATGGATCATGCCGGCATCGCCACGCAGATGGTGGTGGAGCGGCAGATGATGGAGGCACAGGAGCCGGACCGGCGAACGATCGGACGCGAGGCTTTTCTGGAAAAAGTCTGGCGCTGGAAGGGCGAGTCCGGTGGCACGATCGTCAACCAGCTCAAACGGCTGGGCGCGTCCTGTGACTGGTCGCGTGAACGCTTCACCATGGATGAGGGGCTTTCCGCCGCCGTTCTCAAGGTGTTCGTCTCACTCTACAAACAGGGGCTGATCTACAAGGACAAGCGGCTGGTCAACTGGGATCCGAAACTGCATACGGCGATTTCGGATCTTGAGGTCCAGCAGGTGGAGAGCAACGGCCATCTCTGGCATTTCCGCTATCCGATCGAAGGCGAGGCGGATCGTTTCATCACGGTCGCCACGACGCGGCCGGAAACGATGCTCGGCGATACGGCGGTGGCCGTCCATCCCGACGATGACCGCTACAAGGACCTAATTGGCAAAAACGTGGTGCTGCCGCTGGTCGGCCGGCTGATGCCGATCATTGCCGACGATTATGCCGATCCGGAAGCGGGGTCGGGCGCGGTCAAGATCACGCCGGCGCATGATTTCAACGACTTCGAGGTTGGCCGGCGGCACGATCTGGCGCTCGTCAACGTCATGGACGTGGAAGCCAATATCGTCCTGAAAGACAACCCCGAATTTGCCGAAGGTATCGCGGACAGCGCCGAGCTTGCCGGCACGATCGACGCGCTCGACGGGCTTGACCGCTTTACCGCGCGCGAGCGGGTCGTTGCCATGTTTGAAGAGCGCGGCCTTGTCGAAAAGGTCGAGGACCACGTCAACGTCGTACCACATGGCGATCGCAGCGGCGTGCCGATCGAGCCGTTCCTGACCGACCAGTGGTATGTCGATGCCAAGACGCTGGCCGAACCGGCCATCGCCAGCGTGCGCGAGGGCCGCACGGTGTTTGTCCCCAAAAGCTGGGAGAAGACCTATTTCGACTGGATGGAGAACATCCAGCCCTGGTGCATTTCACGCCAGCTCTGGTGGGGCCACCGGATCCCGGCCTGGTACGGCCCCGATGGCGAGATCTTCGTGGAGGCCAGCGAGGAAGAGGCCGAAGCCGCCGCGTTCCGGCACTATGAAAGCCGCGTGAAACTTGCCCGCGACGAGGACGTGCTGGACACCTGGTTTTCGTCCGCGCTGTGGCCGTTTTCAACGCTCGGCTGGCCGGACGAGACGGCGGAACTTGCCCGTTATTACCCGACCAGCGTTCTGGTCACCGGCTTCGATATCATCTTCTTCTGGGTCGCCCGGATGATGATGTTCGGCCTGCATTTCATGGACAAGGAACCGTTTCCGGAAATCTACATCCACGGCATCGTTCGCGACGAGCACGGCGCCAAGATGTCGAAGTCGAAGGGCAACGTCGTCGATCCGCTTGAGCTGATCGACGAATTCGGCGCCGACGCCCTGCGCTTCACAATGGCCTCGCTGGCGACACCGGGCCGCGACGTCAAGCCGGCGCGCTCGCGCATCGAGGGCTCGCGCAATTTCGGCACCAAATTATGGAACGCCGCGCGCTTTTGCGAAATGAACGAATGCCGGCCGGTCGCCGGCTACGATGCGGAATCGGCAAAACTGACCGTCAATCGCTGGATCCTGACGGAGGCCGCGCGGGCGACGAACAAGATCACCGCCGGGATCGAATCCTATCGCTTCGACGAAGCCGCCACCGCCGTCTACCAGTTCGTCTGGAACACCTTTTGCGACTGGTATCTGGAACTCATCAAGCCGGTCCTGAATGGCGATGACGCGGCCGCCGGTGCCGAGACACGGGCGACGGCGGCACATGTTCTTGGCAGCATCCTGAAGGTGCTGCATCCGTTCATGCCGTATATGAGCGAAGCGCTTTGGGACGAGCTTTCTGGTTCGGGCGAGGGCGCCCTTGCCCTGGCGCGGTGGCCGCAAGCCGAGTTTGCCGATGCCGAGGCGGCCGGCGAGGTCAACTGGCTGGTCGAACTGATCAGCGGCATCCGTTCCGTGCGCGCCGAAATGAACGTGCCGGCCAAGGGGCGGACCGATCTCGTCGTCGTCGGGGCCAGCGATCAGACGCGGGACCGGCTCGACCAGAACAAAACCGCCATCGGCGTTCTGGCGCGGGTCGACGACATCAGGTTGGAAGCGGCAGTACCGGCGGGATCGGCGCAGATCCTGATCGGCGAGGCCGTCGCGGCGCTGCCGCTGGCCGGCGTCATCGATTTTGACGCCGAACGGGCGCGGCTGGAGAAAGAGATTGCGCGCGTCGACGAGGAAATTTCCCGGCTCGACAAGAAGCTCGGCAATGAGAAATTCATCGCCAAGGCGCCCGAAGCGGTCGTGCAGGCGGAGCGGGAAAAACGCAGCGATTATGCCGGTGACCGCGAAAAGATTGAAGCGGCGCTGAAACGCCTGCAGGATGCGGCCTAGGAAACGGGCACAAACGCCCGGCCGCTCCGACCGCCTGCCAGCGATATGGAAGACAATCGATGGGCACTGCGACGCGACCCGATCTGGGACAGTTCGACCATGTGATCGTCGGCGCCGGGTCGGCGGGCTGCGTGCTGGCCAACCGGCTGAGCGAGGATCCGGCCTGCCGCGTGCTGCTGCTGGAGGCCGGCGGCCACGACCGCCATCCCTGGGTCCATATCCCGATCGGCTATCTCTACTGCATGGGCAACGCGAAAACCGACTGGTGCTTCAAGACCGAGGCGGAGGCGGGGCTCAACGGACGCGCCATCAACTATCCGCGCGGCAGGCTGCTTGGCGGCTGCTCGTCGATCAACGGCATGATCTACATGCGCGGCCAGGCGCGCGACTACGATCTGTGGCGCCAGCAGGGCAATCCGGGCTGGGGATGGGACGATGTGCTTGGCTATTTCCGCAAATCGGAAGATCACGCAACGCTGGATAACGCCCACCATGGCCAGGGCGGCGAACTGCGGGTGGAGACGCAGCGGCTGAGCTGGCCGATCCTCGATGCGGTGCGCGATGCGGCAGAGGAAATCGGCGTGCCGAAGACCGACGATTTCAACAGCGGCACCAATGAAGGGTCGTCCTATTTCGAGGTCAACCAGCGCCGCGGCCTGCGCTGGAGCGCCGCGCGGGCTTTTCTTGCACCCGTGAGAGGCCGCGACAACCTCGCCATTTTCACCAGGGCTCAGGCCGAAAGGGTGGTGTTCGACGGCCACCGGGCCGTTGGCGTGGATCTGCTTCTTAAGGGCAAACCGGTGCGGGTTGGCGCAAGGCGCGAGATCATTCTTGCCGCCGGCGCCATCGGCTCGCCGCAGCTGTTGCAGGTCTCGGGCGTCGGCCCCGGGCATCACCTAAGATCCTGTGGCATCGACGTGTTGCACGACCTGCCGGGCGTCGGGGAAAACCTTCACGACCATCTGCAGATCCGCAGCGTCTTTCGCATCCGCAATGCGCAGACGCTGAACGAATGGCAGGCGACGCTTTGGGGCAAGGCGGGGATAGCACTGCAATATGCGCTGTTCCGCTCCGGGCCGATGTCGATGGCGCCGAGCCAGCTCGGCCTGTTCGCGCGCTCCCATCCCCATTACGAGGAACCGAATATCGAGTATCACGTCCAGCCGCTTTCTCTCGACGCATTTGGCGAACCACTGGATACGTTTCCGGCCTTGACGGTCTCTGTGTGCAATCTGCGCCCGCAAAGCCGGGGAACGGTCAGGGTCGCAAGCGCGGACCCGTTCGCCGCGCCAAAAATCAGTCCGAACTATCTTTCCGCCAACGAGGACCGGCTCGTCGCAATCGCCTCCCTGCGTCATGCCCGGGCGCTGATGGCGACAAAACGCATGCACGAATTCGAGCCGGAAGAACTGCGGCCGGGACCGGAAGTCCAGAGCGACGAGGCTTTGCTTGAGGCCGCCGGAGACATCGCCACGACGATTTTTCACCCCGTGGGGACGGCGAAGATGGGCCGGGACCCGGCATCCGTCGTCGATCCGGAACTGAAGGTGCATGGCCTTAAGGGCCTGAGGGTCGTCGATGCCTCCATCATGCCGACGATCGTTTCGGGAAACACCCACGCGCCGGTGGTCATGATCGCCGAGAAAGCTGCCGATTTGATCAAGGCGGGATGACCGCGGCCGGGGTCGAACGGGCCGAAGAGCGGCCATTCGCGGTTCTGGTCGCGGCATCGCAACCTGTTCGGGATCAGTGACGCGTGACTTTGGGTCGTGGACCTTGATCGGACGCCCGCCGCGACAATGCCCGCTGTGGTGACGCCTGCTGCGACAACGCCCGCTGCGATGACGCTTGCAGCGGTGATGTCCGGGAATCGCCCCGGATTAGCGGAACAGACAATGCCAACACCACAAGCACCTGGAAGACGAAAATCAATAGCAGAACGGTTCGAAACGGTTGTTTATACGTCTTGTGGCGCAAGGCCCGCTGACCAACGATAACCCCAATTGTTCCCCCGATAAGCAGCCAGCGTCAAAAGGGTCCGCTCCGGCACGCGCCACATTCCGTTCCGGGCACAATGCTTGTCCCAGGCGAATGCCAGAAAGCCTGCCAAATTTATTCCGATTGCATAGCAGGCAATCACAATAAAGGTTTCTGCAAACGGCATGCTGCCCCTCAACCCCCTGCCGTCACCTTTGGTCAAAACCCAGATCGACAGACCCGGATCAAAGTATACGCCAAGCGCCGGTTCCTGTTCCACCGTCATCCTCGTCCTCCGGCTTAACCGGAGGATGACAGTGAGAAAAGGGCGAGGATGACGGGGTGGCAATGCGCTGCCAGACCCTTCTCCCTCCCCCTTGCGGGGAGGGTGGTTTGCGCGCCAGCGCAAAGCGGGTGGGGGATCGAGCGACCGGGTTCACCCCCCGACTGCTGCGCAGCAAGCTCCCCCGTCAAGGGGGAGGAAAAAGGGTCGTCATGTCGCGCTGCGAAAAAAATCCCAAAAACTTATCCCCACCCTTGTGCGCAATGGTATTTTGCCCGTGCTCTGTCGATGAGAGGTCCGGTGCGCGTGCCGAGCCATCGGGGACGGGGCCGGCGTCCTGGGTCGTGCTTGGTAAGCGCGGGACAGGAGGCTTTCGACAGCTTCGCCCGTCCCTTCGAAAGAAGGGGCCGCAACTGTGTGATTGCCGTGACGCCCGGCGATACAGCCTGGACGGAGGTTCCGTCCAAGGCGAGCGGCGCGACGCCGATGAGCCACGTCGTGGCCGATGCGCCATGCTGCGGCGCCCCGACCTCTCGTATCACTCCGGGCCGGAAGGTCGCGGTGGGTTTTGGCGCGCTCGCGCGAATTTGTGCCCGCAACGGCTTTGCCGGTCGTTTTGATGTCGGCCGGATGTCGCTCTGTGAGCGATTGTGACAGTTCGGCAACACTCGATCAGGAGCTTATCTGCTATGCTCATTCATAGTTAACAGCGCCGTTTTTCGGCCATAAAAGAGGCGCACCCGGTTCGCGTTCCGCGAGCATTTTGATGCTTTGGCCGTCAGTGGCGTTTCTGCTGGCGATGGCACGGTTCGTCAGCAGGTTTATTTGAGGAATTCATGGACGCCAAGACGTTCGATAAAGCGCGGCTGCCAAGCCGCCATGTGACGGTTGGGCCCTCGCGCGCGCCGCATCGCTCCTATTATTACGCGATGGGGCTGACACGCGAGGAGATCGACCAGCCGTTTGTCGGCGTCGCAACCTGTTGGAACGAGGCCGCGCCCTGCAATATCTCGCTGGGCCGGCAGGCGCAGGTGGTCAAGAAGGGTGTTGCGGCGGCGCACGGAACGCCGCGCGAATTCACCACGATCACCGTGACCGACGGCATCGCCATGGGTCACCAGGGCATGAAGTCGTCGCTGGTGTCGCGCGAGGTGATTGCCGATTCCGTCGAACTGACCATGCGCGGACATTGCTATGACGCGTTGGTCGGCCTTGCCGGCTGCGACAAGTCGCTGCCCGGCATGATGATGGCGATGTGCCGGCTCAACGTGCCGTCGATCTTCATCTATGGCGGATCAATCTTGCCCGGCACCTTCCACGGCAAGCCGGTCACCGTCCAGGACGTGTTCGAAGCCGTCGGTATGCATTCGGTCGGCGATATGTCGGATGAGGACCTTGAAGAACTGGAGCAGGTTGCCTGCCCGTCTGCGGGAGCCTGCGGTGCGCAGTTTACCGCCAACACGATGGCGACGGTGTCTGAAGCGATCGGCCTGGCGCTGCCTTATTCGGCCGGCGCACCGGCACCTTATGAGTTCCGCGACCGTTTCTGCATGGCGGCCGGCGAAAAGGTGATGTCGCTGATTGCGCAGCAGGTCAGGCCGCGCGACATCGTCACCCGCAAGGCCCTGGAAAATGCCGCGACCGTGGTCGCCGCGTCCGGCGGATCAACCAATGCCGCGCTGCACCTGCCGGCGATCGCCCATGAATGCGGCATCGAATTCGACCTGTTCGATGTCGCCGAAATCTTCCGCAAGACACCCTATATCGCCGATCTGAAGCCGGGCGGCCGCTATGTCGCCAAGGACATGTTCGAAGCCGGCGGCGTTCCGTTGTTGATGAAGACGTTGCTGGAGCACGGCTACATGCACGGCGATTGCCTGACGGTGACCGGCCGCACAATTGCCGAAAACATGGCCCATGTGTTGTGGAATCCCGATCAGGATGTGGTGCGTCCGGCTGACAATCCGATCACGCCGACCGGTGGCGTTGTCGGCTTGAAAGGCAATCTGGCGCCAGATGGAGCAATCGTGAAGGTCGCCGGCATGGCGAACCAGAGCTTTTCCGGACCGGCACGATGTTTTGATTCTGAAGAGGAATGTTTCGCCGCCGTTTCAGAGCGGCAATACAAGGAAGGCGACGTGCTGGTCATCCGCTATGAAGGTCCGCGCGGCGGTCCGGGCATGCGCGAAATGCTGTCGACGACAGCGGCGCTCTACGGTCAGGGCATGGGTGACAAGGTCGCATTGATCACCGATGGCCGGTTTTCCGGCGCGACGCGTGGTTTCTGCGTCGGTCATGTCGGTCCGGAGGCTGCGACCGGTGGCCCGATCGGTCTTTTACGCGATGGCGATGTCATCACCCTGGATGCCGTCGCAGGCCGGCTCGATGTCTCGCTGTCCGATGATGAACTGGCGGAGCGCCGCAAGGCGTGGCAGCCGCGTGAAACAGATTTTCGGTCGGGCGCTTTGTGGAAGTACGCCCAGGGCGTCGGCCCGGCCAGAGATGGCGCCGTAACCCATCCCGGTGGTGCGGCGGAAACGGAAAGTTATGCAGACCAATAAACTCATTATCGCCGCTCTGGCCGCCGGCATCGCCGGTGTAACCGGCTTCACGGGAGCGGCGCTGGCATTTGATCTCGACGCGACGCCGCGCGAGGCGTTTCGCGAAGGCTATGATGCTTACAAGAACGGCGACACCAAAAACGCGCTGGACGGAATGGGTTTTGCCGCCGAAAAGGGGCACCGTCCGGCCTTGTGGAAGCTGGGCCAGATATATGCGACCGGAGATGGCGTTGCCGAGGATGACCGCAAGGCATTCCTGCTGTTCTCCCGGATCGTCAACGATTATAAGGATGGCGACCGGCTTGGAAGCGACTTGCGCTTTGTATCGGGCGCCTTTGTCGCGATCGGCGGCTATTACCAGACCGGTATCATCGATGCCATGCCGGCCAACGAGGTCAGGGCGCGCAGGTTCTTTCGCTACGCCGCGTCCTATTTCCGCGATGCGGAGGCCCAATACAGATTGGCGGGTATGTATCTGAGCGGGCAGGGCGGAGATGAAAACCACCGCCAGGCCGCCCGCTGGTACAAGCTGTCGGCGGGCAAGTGCCATGTCGGAGCGCAGGCCATGCTTGGCCGACTGATGCTGGAGGGCATTGGCGTCCGGCGCAACACGGTCAACGGCCTGATGTGGCTTTCGATTGCCCGGCAAGAACGGCCTTCGGACGCAGACGTCCAGTTGCTTCACGAGGAAGCCTTTGCGGCGGCCCGCGAGGCGGAACGCGCCAAGGCAATGGCGCTGGCGCAGGATTGGTTTGAACGGCAAAACAAGGCCTGTTAAACGGTTGCCGCGCCTATTGTGGACTTACTTTGGCAATATCGCCCGCGACCTTTGCCCTTCGCCCGGCCAGATCGGATTGTGCAGTCTCGCCAGCGCATGGCGGGCCGGGTTCAGCGTTTTTGACGCTGACGGGCAGGTGCCCTGAAGAAACGTCCAGGAGGTGTTGTTGAGCACCTTGTCGCAGCGCGCCAGACGCTGGCCGAGCGGCGTATTCAGGCAGACCACTTCGCCCTCACTGGCAACGACATCCTTCGACCGGCAGGTGCAATCGGCCGATGCCGGAGCAGAACCGATAAAAAGGCCGATCCCAACCAGGGCGAATGTGAAGGCTTTCATGGTCGAAGCCTAACATTGTTTGCCGAAAAATGCACCTTCGCCGCCGTTTTCCGGCTAATGGCGGAGATCGATCCAGACCGGGACATGGTCGGAGGGTTTTTCCCAGGCCCGGACATGCTTGTCGATCCCGGCGGCCGCAAGCCTGTCTGCGGCTTCGGGCGAGAGCAGAATGTGATCGATGCGAATGCCGTTGTTCTTCTGCCAGGCGCCGGCCTGATAATCCCAGAATGTATAAACCTCGCCACCTGTCTCGACAGCCCGAACCGCATCGGTCAGGCCAAGCGCTTTCAGCCGGCGGTAGCATTGCCGGATCTGCGGCTGGTAAAGGGCATCATCGAGCCATTTTTCCGGATATCTGACGTCTTCGGGTTCCGGGATGATGTTGAAATCGCCGGCCAGAACAAGCGGCTCCTCAAAGCGCAGTCTTTCCGCCAGCCACGCCTCCAGCCGCTGCATCCAGGCGAGTTTGTAGTCGTATTTTTCGGTGCCAAGCGGATTGCCGTTGGGCATATAGGCGCAGGCGATGCGCACGACTCCTTCGGTGGTCGAAACCACGCCCTCCACAAAACGCGCCTGCTCATCGCCGTCATCGCCGGGCAGACCCGAGTTGAACTCATCCAGCGGCGCTTTTGAGATGATGGCGACGCCGTTGAAACCTTTCTGTCCGTGCGTGACGACATTGTAGCCGAGCGCCTCGATCGGTCCGGCCGGAAAGGCTTCGTCGACCGATTTGATTTCCTGCAGGCAGGCAATGTCCGGCTCGGCATCGGCCAGCCAGGCGCACAGCCCGTCGATGCGCGCCTTGATGCCATTGATGTTCCAGGTGGCGATCTTCATGACCGCAATTCAGCTAGAGCGAAAAGCTGGTGCCGCAGCCGCAGGCCGCGGTGGCGTTGGGATTGCGGATCTGGAAAGACTGGCCGATCAGATCATCGACGAAATCGATTTCCGAGCCGTCCAGATATTGCCGGGAAATGGCGTCGATCAGAACCGTCGCGCTGTCCTTGACAAGCACCAGATCATCGGCGCTGCGATCGTCGGCAACAAGATCATAGCGATATTGAAACCCCGAACAGCCACCGCCTTCCACGCTGACGCGAAGCACGGTGCCGGCCGGCTCCGATTTCAGGATGTGCGCGATGCGCGCGGCCGCCGTTTGCGTTAGTGTGATGGTCTCGTCGCTCATGGCGTCGCGGATCTTGGTCCCTTGTGCAAATATTCGTCTCCTAGCTAAGAACCGGACAGCATGGTGTCAATGACACCATGACACCGTGATCGAGCGATCGGGCCGGCCGGCATGTCGCAGCGGACTACAGCGAAGGAGCGCAGGAGCGGTTTGGCACACGACGAGAAACGCCCTGGCGAGCGCTGGCGAGCCCCCTGTGCCTGCGATCCGGCTGGCTCGCGCGGCCGTCTTTATGCCGAACCGGCAAGCCCGACACGGTCGCCGTTCCAGCGCGACCGGGACCGGATTCTTCATTCCAACGCATTCCGGCGGCTGAAACACAAGACCCAGGTGTTCATCCATCACGAGGGCGATCATTTCCGCACCCGCCTGACCCATACTTTGGAGGTCGCGCAGATTGCCCGCTCGATTGCCCGGCCGCTCGGTCTCGATGAGGACCTTTGCGAGGCGATTTCGCTCGGTCATGATTTGGGGCATCCGCCATTTGGCCATGCCGGCGAGCGGGCGCTCGATGAGGCACTGAGGCTTTACGGCGGGTTCGATCATAACGCCCAAAGTCTCAGGGTGGTGACCATGCTGGAACGCCGCTATCCGCTGTTTGACGGCCTCAACCTGACCTGGGAGACGCTTGAAGGCCTGGTCAAGCACAACGGCCCGCTGACCGACGCTGACGGCACGCCGATCGGTACCTATGCCGGCAAGGCCTTGCCATTTGCAATCCGCGCCTATGTCGAACGGCAGGATCTTGAACTGCACCATCCGGCCAACGTCGAAGCGCAGGTCGCGGCGATCGCCGACGATATCGCCTATGACACGCACGACATCGATGATGGTTTACGCGCCGGCCTGTTGTCGATCGCCGATCTTGAAGACGCGCCGCTGTCGGGTCCGATCCTTGCCGACATCGTTCAGGATTATCCCGGCCTCGACCATGCCCGGCTGGTCCACGAGCTTGTCCGCAGGCTAATCACCGCGATGATAGAGGACGTCATCACCGAGACACGCCGCCGGCTGGCTGCCATGCCGGAACCTTCGGCAGAAGCGGTCAGAAGCCAGACGCGGCCGGTTGTGGCTTTTTCCGGTGAAACGGCCAATTTGGAGGTGGTATTGAAGCGGTTCCTGTTTGAGAATCTCTACCGGTCCGACGCCGTTATGCGCCCGGTCAAGCTCGCTGAAGCCGTTATTTCCGACCTGTACGGAGCGTTTTTCGACGATCCGTCACTGTTGCCGGATGAATGGCAATCGCAGGTCGATCCTGCCGAGCCGCCGGAGCTTGCAAGGCACATTGCCGACTACATTGCCGGCATGACCGACCGGTTCGCGCTGTCAGAGCATCGCCGCCTGTTTGACGCCACACCTGATCTGGGCTAGGCCGCGCGCCTGTTTGTCTCGCCGAATTCCGGAAATACACCCGCAGAAAAACTTGCGGTTTCAAGGTCATGCCGATGGATCTGTTCCTCGATTTTGAAAATCGGATTAAAAACGCACTGCAAAATATTGGCATCGAAGCGGAAACCAGCACGGATAAAGCACTGTTAAACCGCATTTCGGCGGAGCCGCCGCGGGATCCTTCGCATGGCGAAATCGCCACCAATGCCGCCCTTGTCCTGGCCAAACCACTTGCTGCAAAACCGCGCGATATTGCCGTGCGCCTGGCGCTGGAACTTGAGGCGGATGCGGATATCGTCGCCGTCGAGGTCGCCGGGCCCGGATTCATCAATCTGCGGCTTTCAGACGCCTGCTGGGCGCGCGTGCTGGCCGGCATCCTCGCCAGCGGCGAGACTTACGGCCACCAGCCAGCCACCGGCGCTGCACCCGTCAATGTGGAATTTGTCTCCGCCAATCCGACCGGACCCATGCATGTCGGCCATTGTCGGGGCGCGGTTGTTGGTGACGCGATCGCCAATCTGCTTGTCGCGACCGGCACGCCGGTAACGCGGGAATATTACATCAATGATGCCGGCGCGCAGATCGAGGCGCTGACGCAATCGGCGTTGCTGCGCTATCGCGAGGCACTGGGCGAGGCCGTCGGCGACATCCCCAGCGGGCTTTATCCGGGCGACTATCTCAGGCCGGTCGGCGAAGCCCTCAAGGCGGAATTCGGCGATGCCCTTTTGGCGATGAGCGAAAAGGAAATGCTGTCAACCGTTCGCGAGCGGACGATTGACGCCATGATGGTGATGATCCGCGACGATCTTGCCCGGTTGAACATCCGGCATGACGTGTTTTCCTCCGAACGGGCCTTGACCGCCGGCGGCCTGGACCGGATTGCCGAGGCGATCGCAGCACTGTCGGAAAAGGAGCTGATCTACGAGGGCAAACTACCGCCGCCGAAGGGCAAGCCGCCGGAAGACTGGGAGGATCGCGAACAGACATTGTTCAAGTCCAGCCAGTTCGGCGACGATATGGACCGGCCGCTGCTGAAATCGGACGGAAGCTACACCTATTTCGCCTCCGACATCGCTTATCATTACGACAAATTCCTGCGTGGCTTTACGCGCATGATCGACGTGCTCGGCGCCGATCACGCCGGCTATGCCAAGCGCATGAAGGCCGCAGTCACGGCGATTTCGGGCGGCGAAGCCGAATTGGAAGTGCAATTCTGCCAGCTTGTGAAACTGTTTCGCGGCGGCGAACCGGTGCGGATGTCGAAGCGCTCGGGCGAGCTTGTGACATTGCGCGAAGTCGTCGATGAAGTTGGCGCCAACGCGGTCCGCTTCATGATGCTTTACCGCAAGGCCGATGCGCCGCTGGATTTCGACTTTCAGGCGGTGACCGAACAGTCGAAGGACAATCCGGTCTTTTATGTCCAGTATGCCCATGCGCGGACAGAATCGGTGCGGCGCCAGGCGTCGGCGGACGTGCCGCAGATCGATCTGGCGGCCTCGGCGCTGGGTCAAGCCGATCTAGCCGGTCTGCGCGATGAGGGGGAGCGCATGCTCGTTCGCCAGATGGCGGATTGGCCCAGAACCCTGGACGCGGCGGCGCGATCACGCGAGCCGCACCGTGTGGCATTTTATCTCAATGACCTGGCCAGCACCTTTCATGCGCATTGGAACAGGGGCAAGGAGTTGCCGCAATTGCGGTTCATTAAACCCGATCAACTCGAAACGAGCCGCGTCCGTTTGGCTTTAGTAACAGCGATCGGAATTGTTTTGCGTTCGGGATTATCGGTGCTCGGAGTCGATGCGCCGCGCGAAATGCGTTAACATTTCCATTATAAAGCGTTTAAAGCACGAGACGGATGGCTGAACCAAGGGGACCGTCGCATGGCTGATAACATCACCAAGCCTTCCCGGTCATATAGTACCGATCACGAAAATGACGGGCGCGAATTCGATGAGGATCCGCTTGTCGAACTTGCCCGGATCGTCAGCGACGACGGGTCATTTTTTCAGAGCACGCCCGCAAAACCGGCGGATTTGGCCGGTTCAGGGAGTAGAGCGGATGCCTTTTCCGCCGATCTGGAAGCTGAGCTCATGGAGCAATTCGAAGCCTCCTTCGCCGGCGAGGCGGCTGGCGCGGTTGATGCTGTCAGCGCCGACGAGCCGGAACCGGCGACGGAAGTGGAAGGTGTGAGCGAGCACGTCCAATACACGACAAGTGATTCGCAGGCTTTAAGCGCAATGACAACTGCGGCAGATATGCGATCTGAGGAGGTGATCTCCACAGAATATGAGCGTTCCGGGGTTTATGAAGCGCCTCCCGCCAATGATGCAGATGATCGATATGCAGCTGTTCGTCCCGCCGACCAGGCCGGGAATGATCTGCCAGCCGATCCGCCGCCGGATGATTTGGGAAATTCAACCCTTGAAACAGCTGTTGAGCCGATCCAGGATCCCTATGGCATAGCGCCGGACCCGTATGGCGCAGCGCCGGATCCCTATGGCGCCGCGGCGGACGAGGCGATAGCCGGCACTTCGACTGGCGCGCCGCTTCCCAGCGCGTTCGAAATGGAATTTGCCGAGGCGCTTGCCGATACCGCATCGCCACCGATTGCGGAAGATTTCACACCGGAATTCGGGGTTGAAGCCTATGGCCGTGATCCTGAATTCCAAGGCAGCCAGGCAGCCGATGATGGCTTGGCTGACGATGATCCCGACTACATGGTTTCGCAATATGCCGGGCAGGCAACCGATGACGACGGCTATATGGATGATGTCTATGACGGCAGGATGGAAATGCCGCCGCCGGTTCCGGCTCGTAGCGGAGGCCGGAAAGGCCTGATCGCCGTCGTCGGCGTTCTTGCGGTGGTCGTCCTGGGCGGTGGCGTGGCAGCGTATATCAGCAAAGTCGCGCCGAATGATCCGGCAATGCCGGCACCCGTCATCAAGGCTGAAAGTGGTGACGTCAAAGTCATGGCCGATGCCGGCGAGGCATCCGGTACGGCGCCTTCGGTGCTTGAACCGCTGGCCGGTCAGCAGGCGAAATCGGAAGAAAAACTGATTGACAGGATCGAGGAGCCGCAACAGATCGCCCGTGTCGTTTTGCCGGGGCCCGTCAACGAAGATACGACGCAGCTCACAAAACCTATCGGAGAACAGGCTGAAGAGCCGTCCGGTTCGGCAACTGATGCCATCGGCAAAACGATCGATCGCGTCATGCAGGATACCGGGCAACCGGCAGTCGCGCCGAAATACGACCCCATTGGTCCGCGCAAGGTGCGGACCGTCGTGGTCAAACCGGATGGTTCGATAGTCTCCAATGACAATGCCACGGCGCTGGCCCAACCATCCTTGTCGGTCCAGCCGGTCCCGCCCACTGTGGAGACAATGGAAATTGCCTCGGTGAATTCCATCCCATCGCCCGAACCGACGCCGGTGAAGACGATGGAGATCACGTCAGCCCCCGTACCCGGCGAAACGACTGCCGGCTCCGGCGAGGCGCTGAATGGAGCGAGCCCGCCGGCGATGCCGGCACAGGTGGCCAACGTCGAACCGTCGGCACCGGTCACCGAAACCGGGGATGCCGCGCTGGCCATGGCAGCGCCGAGCGGCGCGATCCCGCGGCCAAGGCCGGCGAATGCGCCCGATGCCGTCGTTGCCCGTGCGCCGTCCACGCAGACAACACAACCGGCAGCGCGATCAACCCGCGAACCGGTCAATCTGCTTGCTGCACCGGCCGAAACCGATCAGCCGCGCGTTACCGCCTCAACGACGCCCACCGCGACTGCGCCCACCACAACTGGGCAAAGCGGATATGTCGTTCAGGTCAGTTCGCAACGAAGCGCCGATCAGGCGCAAGCATCCTTCGCCGACATGAAACGCCGTTACAGGTCAGTTCTTGGCGGGTTTGAGCCCAACATCCAACGCGCGGACCTTGGCGCCAAGGGAACTTATTACCGGGTGCGCGTCGGGCCGATGGCGAGCCGGGAGGCCGCGCTGCGGCTTTGCGAGCAGCTCAAATCTGTCGGCGGCAATTGTTTCGTAACCCGATAGACCGGTCCGTACCGATCGCTGGAAGGCTCTAGAGTGCGCGCATTCATCTGCGGCCTGGCTGGTCCGAAGCTCAGCGATGAAGAACGGCAGTTCCTGCGCGATCAACTGCCTTGGGGCGTCATCTTATTTGCCCGCAATCTGGAGAACGCCGACCAGATCAGGGCTTTGACCTCTGATATCCGCGCCGCGCTCGACCGGGAGCCGGCGCCGATCCTGATCGATCAGGAAGGCGGCAGGGTGCAGCGCATTTGCCCGCCGGTCTGCCGCGCCTATCCGGCGGCCCGGACATACGGCAACCTTTACCGTCGCGATCCGGTTCTCGGCGTTGAAGCCGCTCGGCTGGGCGCCAAGCTCGTCGGGATCGATCTCGCCGACCTTGGCATCACCGTGAATTGCATGCCGGTTCTCGATATCCCGACAGAGGGGAGCGATGCGGCAATCGGCGACCGTGCCTATGGCAATGATGCCGACACGGTGTTGACGCTTGGCGGCGCGGCTGCCGATGGCCTGATGGCGGCCGGTATTGTACCGGTGATGAAACACATGCCCGGCCATGGCCGCGCCGAGGTCGACAGCCACAAAAAGTTGCCGATCATCGAGACAGCGCTGGAAACGCTGGTGGCGACGGATTTCATGCCGTTCCGCCTGGGCGCGCGACGAATCCCCGCCGGCATGACGGCACATGTCGTCCTGACAGCGGTGGACGATGAGTGGCCGGCCACTTTATCTGACAAGGTGATCAATGGAATAATCCGCGGGCGATTCGGGTTCGACGGCTTATTGATGACCGATGATATCTCCATGGGCGCCCTGAAGGGGCCAGTCAGCGCGCGGGCGGACAAAGCAATCCGTGCCGGCTGTGATCTTGTCCTGCATTGCAGCGGCGATGCGGACGAGATGACGGCAGTCGCCGCGGCGGTCCCCGAGCTTGAGGGAGACGCGCTGCGCCGGGCCGAGGCTGCTTTTGAAGCAACCAGCCAGTCGCCGGCACATGACCGCAAATCCCTTCACGCCCGGTTTGACGATATTCTCGCCCAGGTGGAAGCGGTCTGATGACCATCGAACCGCGCTTCCCGCAAATGCATGATGACCAGGGGCGGGCGCCGGAAGACCTGCTCGTCGTCGATGTCGACGGCTTTGAGGGCCCACTCGACCTGCTGCTTTCCCTGGCGCGCGAACAGAAGGTCGATCTGGCAAGAATATCGATCCTGTCGCTGGCCGAGCAATTTCTGGTTTTCGTGGAGGCGGCGCGGGTCAAGCGTCTGGAGATCGCCGCCGACTATCTGGTCATGGCGGCCTGGCTTGCCTACCTGAAATCGCGGCTGCTGTTGCCTGACGAAGCCGATGATGACCAGCCGACCGGCGACGAGCTGGCAGCGGCGCTCGCCTTCCGGTTGCGCCGGCTTGAGGCGATGCGCGGGGCGGCCTCCCGGCTGATGAATCGAAACCGGCTCGGCCAGCAGGTTTTTGCGCGCGGCGCTCCCGAAGCCACCATCACCAACCGCCATAACCAGTTCACCGCCAGCCTCTATGACCTGCTTGAAGCCTACGCCTCGCAGCGCCAGAGGAACTTCGTTCAATTCGTCACCATCACCAAGCGCAAGGTCTTTTCCCTGCAGGAGGCACGCGCGTTGCTCGTGAAATTGATCGGTGAGACGGTCGACTGGACGCCGATCGACAGCTATCTCATCGACTATCTGTCGACGCCGGAGACGCGGGCGACGGCGATGGCCAGTTCATTATCGGCAAGCCTGGAGCTTGTGCGCGAAGGTCATATCGAATTGCGGCAGACATCGGTGTTTTCGCCGCTCTATGTCCGCCGCAAACCCGAAAAACAATCAACTGGGCCCGATAGCCATGCCTGACCTGTTTCTCGCTACAGCCGGCGACAATGTCATGAATCTGGCGCCCGAGGACCAGCGCCTGCAATTGCGCATGGTCGAGGCCTTGCTGTTTGCCGCGCGCGAACCGCTGAGCGAGGCGGAGTTAGGGGCACGGCTGCCCGACGGCGTCGATATCGTGGCGCTGCTCAAGGAGCTGCAATCGGCCTATGCCGGCCGTGGCGTCACATTGCGCCACACCGATGGCCGCTGGGCTTTTCGGACGGCGGACGATCTCGGTTTTTTGCTGCAGCACGAAGTGAGCGAGGAAAAGCGGCTTTCGCGGGCGGCGCTGGAGACGCTTTCAATAATCGCCTATCACCAGCCGGTCACTCGCGCCGAAATCGAGGAAATCCGCGGCGTCAGCATTTCCCGCGGTACGCTCGATGCGCTGATGGAGGCGGGCTGGGTGCGCCTGCGTGGGCGGCGCAAATCGCCGGGCCGACCGGTCACCTACGGCACGAGCCCGGACTTCCTTGACCATTTCGGCCTTGAGAGCATCAAGGACCTGCCCGGCCTTGCCGAACTCAAGGGCGCCGGATTGCTCGATGCGACGATTCCGGCCGGCCTTGCCTCGCCTGATCCCGACGACCGCGCCGATCTTACCGAGGACGAAGAGCCGCTGGATTTCGGCGATTTGGAAGAGGTCGAACCGCTCGCCGGCGCGTAATCCGGTTGCAGGGCGCGGCAGTTTTCGCCATATCCGCCCCACGATGGTTTCCGTTCTGCCTGTCACCAAAGCCCGCCGCCGCCGCGCCGCAACGACATTTGCCGCACGGCTGACGCTTGAGAATGTGTCGCGACGCTTCGGCGATGTCGTGGCGCTCGATGCGATCGACCTGGACACGGCGCCGGGGCAGGTGGTCTCGCTGCTTGGCCATTCAGGCTGCGGCAAGACGACGTTGCTCAGGATCGCCGCCGGCGTCGAGGTGCCGAGCAGCGGCCGGGTTCTGATCGACGACAAGGTCGTCGCCTCGGGCGATGTCTTCCTGCCGCCCGAACGGCGCAGCATCGGACTGATGTTTCAGGATTATGCGCTTTTCCCGCATCTGAGCGTTCTGAAGAATGTCATGTTCGGCCTGACCGCGCTCGACCGGCAGGCGGCGGAAGCGGAGGCCCGCGCGACCTTGTTGCGCGTCGGACTGGACCATCTGGCCGACGCATTCCCGCACGAAATCTCCGGTGGCGAGCAGCAGCGGGTGGCGCTCGCCCGCGCCGTCGTGCCGCGTCCGGGCATCCTTTTGATGGACGAGCCGTTTTCCGGTCTCGACGCCAGGCTGCGCGACAGCGTGCGCACCGAAACGCTGACCGTGCTGCGTGAAACCGGCGCGACGGCAATCGTCGTCACCCATGATCCGGAAGAGGCGATGCGGATGAGTGACCGGATCGTGCTGATGCGGTCCGGCAGGATCGCCCAGCAGGGCACGCCGGAAGATCTCTATCAGCGGCCGCAATCGCTGTTTGCGGCCCGGTTCTTCAGCCCGCTGAACGAAATTGCCGCCGTAATCCGCTCCAATGCGGCCGAAACCGCATGCGGCAATTTTGCCGCCAATGGGCTGGCGGAGGGTGAGGCGATGGTCGCCATTCGCCCGCAAGGCGTTCTGGTGTCAAGGCGCGACGATCAGCCGGGCAGTCTCGCCGGCCGCATCATTTCACGGCATTTCCTGGGCGAGGTTGACCATTTCGACGTGGCGGTTGAGGGTCTGGAAACCTATCTGAGGGCAAGAGGACGGGCGGATCCGGATTTGCTGCCCGGATCCAGCGTACGGGTGCGGTTCGATCCGCGCGACATCCTGGTGTTCGCCGGCGAGGCCGGCGGCAACGGCAAAAGTTGATGGTGCGGCAGCAATTTGCGATAGTCCGCGCCAACCAACGGAACAGACACACACAAAAAGGTTTTTGAGTCATGTCTATAGGTATCTGGCAGGTGGTCATCGTTGGGGTGATCGTTGTCCTGCTTTTCGGCCGCGGAAAGATTTCAGAGCTCATGGGCGACGTCGCCAAGGGCATCAAGAGCTTCAAAAAGGGTCTTGCTGAAGACGACACCGAAGATGAAACGGCCAAGACAATCGAGCATTCCGAAACGCCGGTTGCCGAATCGGTGGAGAAGAAGACCGAAGCCAGTTAAATCCCTGACGCCAGCATGCTGAAACCCGGCGTGCCGGCTCCGGTCACACAATATGTTCGATATCGGTTGGAGCGAAATCCTCATGATCGCCGTCGTGGCGATCATCGTGGTGGGTCCGAAGGATCTGCCGCGCATGCTCAGGACGTTGGGCAAGACGATGGGGCAGCTCCGCCGCACGGCAAATGACTTCAAGCGGCAATTCGACGATGCCCTGAAGGAAGCCGAACAGCAGGCGGATTTCGAGGATACGCGCAAGAGCCTTGAAGGCCTGGGCAAGATCGATCCGCTTGCCGATGTGAAGAAAGAACTGGATTCGGTCTCCACGGTCGGCTCCGACATCAAGACGGCGGTGGGAAAACCGGCTGAAAATTCCGAGGCGGTGAAAACCGGCGCGAATACGAGCCCGGCTGCAAAGAAAGCAACCGAAGCGAAGGACAAGAAGCAGGCGGCGAAACCAAAACCGAAAGCGGCTCAATCCAAACCTGCCCGACCGAAAGCCGCCGCATCGACAAAATCGAAACCGAAACCGGCCAAGCAGGCGGCCAAGGCACAAGCGCCGACAAGCGGAAGTGACGCGGCATGAGCCAGCAGGATGCAGCGGACGGCGCGACTTCTGCTACGGACGACGAAGACGATATCGAAGCGTCGAAGGCGCCGTTGCTGGAGCATCTGATCGAGTTGCGGCAGCGGCTTGTGCGATCGGTCATCGCCATCGCCATCGCCTTTGTGGTGTGTTTCTACTTCGCCGACGAGATTTTCAACCTGCTGATCATTCCCTATGAGCGGGCCGCCGGCGAGGAACGCGACATCCGGCTGATCTTCACAGCGCCGCAGGAATATTTTTTCACGCAGATGAAACTGGCACTGTTCGGCGCCATGTTCATCGCCTTCCCGGTCATCGCCAACCAGATCT
>CALZIL010000084.1 GCA_945787495.1 uncultured Afifella sp.
CCGCTTGTGCGTTGCCAATGACAGTATGAATAGGAGCGTGAGTAGAGATGAGATCGGCGGCGTCGCTCCGCCGAGGGCTGTCAACTCAGCAAATGCGGTCGCGCCCAATGCAAGCGAGGAAAGCAGCGCCACGATCAGGGGCGCGCGCATAATAAATCCGATGACGAAGAGGGTTGCGCATACGATTATACCCGCAATCGAAAACGTCATGCCGGCAACCTTAAATAGCCATTTTCCGTGCGGGACACAGCCAATCTCGATGCGCTATCTTTAACTCGCCTCTCCCGTTGCCCGCCGTGAACCCGGCGCGGAAAAGCAATGTCGGCAATGCCTGACTGCGAATGCGCGGCCCTTAGCCGCGTGAAACCCTGAGCGTCAGAACCGAGCAAAATATACCAGACAAATTGTTTGGGAAGCAATTCCACTATCGCTGAATAGCACCGATTGCCTCAGGCGCCAGTTCATTCGGAGAACTCGACTTTGTTACGCCCTCTGGGATGGATACCAGGTGATTAGTCTCGAACAGACGCCGTGTCTGTTTCCGCCCATGCCTCCTGTTTTTACGGACTACCCCCAGCTTGACCGCAAATATCAGGTGCTCCCATAAGGCTCAAATATGCAAGCATGCAGGCCGGTTAACTTTCGATTGTCTTAGGCGGTGTGGACGAATTGACTCGGGTATTGGATTGAGGATTCCACAAGCGGATTCGATGTGATTCATGGATTGCCGACTGATTTGGAGGGTCGGCGATGTCCACGAAGATGACAGATGGGGACTGGGAAAACGCGTTGGTGGTTTTCCGGACGTCCTTGCCGCGGCGCGGCGCGAAGGGTCGGGATGACCGGCTGTTTCTCGAAGCACTGCACTATTTTTCGGTTCACAACATCACCTGGCGAGCGGTGCCGAAACGCTTCGGCAAATGGAACAGCGTGTGGAAGCGGTTCGACCGATTGAGCAAGGCGGGCGTTTTCGAGGCGTTTTTCGACAGCCTTGCCAGGCTCAGCTCATCGGCGCATCTGGTGCAGTTGTTCGATTCAACCGTGGTTCGCGCCCATGTCTCGGCGGCGGGCGCAAAAGGGGGCAAGAAAATCAGGCGCTCGGCCGCTCGCGGGGTGGGTTCTCGACGAAAATCCATTTGAAAACAGACTTCGACAGATATCCGATCGCCTTTGACCTGACCGGCGGGGAGAAGGCTGACGCACCCCATTTCCCTATCCTGCTCGGGCTTGGCCCCGACATTGATCCGCGTGCGGCGATCGGCGACAAGGGCTATGCGAGCCACGCCAACCGCCAGGCAGCACGCCAACGCGGCGCCATTCCCGTCATCCCGCACAAATCAAATGAAAAAGCCAAACCGGCGTTCTTCGCCAAAGCTCTCTACAAGGGTTGGGCCCGTATCGAACAGGCCGTCAGAAAGCTCAAGCGCTTCAAGCGGATCGCCCTACGCTGCGAGAAAACCAAAAGGAACTTCTCATCCTTCGTCGCCCTCGCAGCCGCCTTCATCTTGATCAAAGCCGTCCACAGCGCCGGCAATCGGTAGTATTTGGCCCATTGGCCGCTATCGTAGAGGACCTTCTGGCTGGTGATCGCCGAGGCCCGCTTGCCCTCCAAAGCCAGAAGCGGTCCGGTCCGATCGCAGCCCTAAACAGAACGAGCAAGTGCAAGTCCTCAGATGTACTACACCATTTCCGCCGTCGTCGCTTGGACAAAAACTGGTTGACCAGTGCCAGCTGCCTCAGCTTTTCATAGCCTGGCGCCCGGAACAGTATATGCATAGCGGAGGTTTTATAATTTACCGGAAAACAATTATCAGTTGATCTTTCCGAACCCATCCCCCACACTGCGTTCTTGACTTTTTTTTCGCCCAAATCAAATTTAACGTTGTCAGTAATACGTCCATTATTCTTGACGATTATTCTAGGTAAAGCGCACGCATATGGCAACATTTGAACCAAATTCCGCACTCGGACGAACCCCCGACAATTATTTTGCAGGCGTCGACTTCGTGCGATTTTTCGCATCATTCATGGTCGTGTTTTTTCATTTTGCATTTTATTCAGGAATTGCCGAAGAGTATCCCATTGGAATGCGCGCCGCCATGAATTATAATGTTGTATATCCGAACTTGGTCCCATATTCTTGGTGGGGGAGTGTCGGCGTCCCAATATTTTTCGTTATATCAGGATTTGTAATATCGATCTCGGCAGAAAAACAATTTCCCATGCATTTTATTAGATCGAGATTATTACGCCTTGCTCCAACTTTGTGGTTTTTTGCTTCGTTATCTCTTATTGTTACGATTATTTACATAAGTCAATTTGATGCTAATTTATTTTTACTTTGGGCGAAATCCCTGATACTGTTTCCAAAAGGCCCTTGGATTGATGGAGTCTACTGGACACTAGTTGTCGAAATATCCTTTTACAGTTTGATTCTTTTGGTTATTTATTTTGATAAATATGATAAATTGGAGGTTTATGCCACCATAATTTGCTTTATTTCTCTGATTTTGGTGTCAATAAATGGTATTGGTCGTCTGCTGGCGGCGGACAATTATGCGTATAATGTTTTTCATGAGTTTATGGGGAGTTACAAAAGCCGCATCACCCTTCTGTCAACCGGATCTTATTTCGTGGTTGGCGTCTTGTTTTATCTCTTTTATCAAAAAGGATATGCGATTAAACGCTTAGTTGTATTTATCGCAGCGGTTGTTGCAAGCGAAATTGGTATATACATTGAAGCATCAGATTTGATACTTAAATCACGGCTTTCTGCTAGCCCTGTTATTCCATGCCTTGTTTGGTCCGGCGCCGTTATCACGATTGCTGTAACTGCTGCTTGGAAAAAAATATCTCGACGTGGATTTCATTGGAGGGTGAGAACAGTTGCGCGGAAACTCGGGCTTGTCACCTATCCACTCTATCTGATTCATTTTGTTTTCGGCGCGTGGATTTTTGGGATACTGCTGAGGGGCGGGATGGGCCGATTTGGCGCGCTTGCTGCAGCGATTGTGATCTGTATTGCGAGTAGCTACTTTTTTGCATTCTATCTTGAGCCTTGGATACGAAGAAAGCTTGGTGCGTTGTTCGACCGGTTCGTGGCGGCGGCCTCAAGATCTCTCGCTTTTTCCAGATTTACGTGACGCTTTGCGGATTTTTGATTGCTGCATGAGATCACCTCTGCGAAACTATCAGACGCCCCTATGAATTTGACGGAATTGTGGAATCGAATTGCGTCGAAAAACAGAAAAGCACCAACTGAAATAGGAGGAGTTCTATCAGCTCTTGACTTACAAGGATGGCGTCGATCTGGAACAGAAATGGGCCGAATGGATGCGGCTCTTAGACGTCTCAGGGCCGCGGAATTTTCGCAGGAATGACAATTTACGAAGCGCTTAGAGAACACCTGTCACAACAAAGTCGGATGTCCGCAGCCTTCGTCAGATACACATGCTATCCGGCAAACACGGCAAAGGATAACGAGTAACCATGGGAAATCGCTGCATTGCGGGCTTTTTCGGAACGATTTGCGGACTGTTTTGCCTTGTTTTGCTGTTTCCTCAAAATGGCAAAGCTGGGGAAGTGCCGCCAAAACCAAACTTGGAATTCGGCGTACAAACCCACTTCTCGCAAGGGTGGAGCCTGGATTTGCTGGAACGGCTCCGGGATTTAGGGGGGAAGTCGTTCCGTGATGGGATCCGCTGGAAAAGCGTAGAGTTGGCGCCGGGAAAGTATCATTTCAAGAATGGCGGCCCCCAGTACATCGCGCGCGCGAAGGATATTGGGCTTTTTCCGCTCCTCGTGTTTGCAGATACAAACCAATTCTATGACGAGGGACAGACACCATATACCGATAAGGGGCGTCGCGCATTCGCAAACTATGTTGTCGAGACGCTACGCGTTTATGCCCCCGATATTCGTATGATTGAAGTGGGAAATGAATTTAATGCATCAAACTTTATCAGTGGACCATTCACTGAGGATTCGACTCTCTACTTCGCATTGCTTTTGAAGGAAGTGCATGAGCGAGTAAAATTATCATTCCCAAACACGGTAATCATGTGTGCAGGCGCCCATTCGGTGCCGATTGGGTATTTCCGCGAACTGTTCGAAAACGGTGTGTTGAAATACTGTGACGCGATTTCTATTCATCCTTACCGTTCGTATCCCGAGCATGTTGATGAGGAGATTTCGCGCCTTCGCTCTCTCATGGGCGAATTCGGCGGCGAGAAACCAATATATGTGACCGAATTCTCAAAATGGTTCGACGATTCCGCCGAAGCGCCGGACTTTATGTTGAAGATGGTAAGCTTGCTCGGCGATGCTGGTGTCGCGGGTGCGTATTGGTACGCGCTGGTCGATGAACAATGGTGGCCCAATATGGGGCTGATCGACAGTGCCGGTGAAGAAAAACCCGCCGCCGCGGCATACCGCTTTATTCAAAACACTCTTCTGCCGCTCGGCCGCCCGGTTTCGCGAAGTCAATCAAGCTTGGACCACATCTATGAGTTTGGGGACAGTCAGAAGGCATTTGTCGCTTGGGGCGCCTCAGCCACCCTCGATGTAAATGGTACTGCGAAATTTTTTAATGCAATGGGGGAGGAGATTGCACCGGTATCCATACTTTCAGACGATCCCGTGGTAATATTGGGTGAGAACCTGCAAATCTCCGCAAATCGGGCAATTTCTGTTGCGGACTCATTCTATCAATACAACAAAAACCCTTGGAGTTATTTTGCGCTGGGGTCAGAAGAAACCTATACTAAATTAACAATGATGGATTGGCAGTGGAGTTCTTTTATCGGACATAGGTACCTTAAACCGCTCAGCATCAACGAGAGCAAGGTTGCAACGATAATTTCTGACGGTAAACCCATTTATGCTGTCGAAAGATTTACTGCCGAAATTCCCGGATTTTACGAAATCCATGGACAATGGACACGGAAAAAGGATGCCGGTGACGGAGCTGATGTAAAAATATTCCATAATGACCAGGTCGTGGCAACCGGGATCGTGGATCAGAAAGCTTTTGAATTTGGCCCGGCAAAGATGCAGCTCGAAAAAGGGGATACCCTGGATTTTGCGGTGGGCCCGAATAAGGAATTTGGAGGCGACGTTGTAGCTCGGCGGATCAAGATCAAAGGCCCCTGAGCAGTCCGATTACATACTTCGTGTGAGCGCCGGTATTAAGCTTGTGCAGCAGGCCTATCGGCATATCCCGATTATCTGGCCAGCAGCATATCATACCGTTCGATCAAGGCATCGCGCCATTCATCTTGGGTTGTTGCAAGCGAACGGGCCAACCGTATAGCGTTGCGGCTCATATCGATGATGGTCGCGTCACTCTTCGCCAGCCATCGCAGCGCCCGCGTGCAGTCCTCAAGATCATTGGCGCGATATTTCGCACCCATGCCGAGCGTCACCACTTCATCCGCCAACAGAGCGTGGTCGGTGATGACAATTGGGATGCCAACGGCCAGTGCTTCAATGGCAGCCAGCCCGAATGGCTCGGGAACGCGCGAGGATATAACGGCTGCCCGCGCCTCACAAAGCTCCCTGGCCATCTCACTCTTCGACTTCCAGCCGCGTATCTGCACCTCCGGATATCTTCGCTCGAGAAGCTGGCGTCCCGGACCGTCTCCCAGAACGCGCAAGGCAACACCAGCGCGTCTCGCTGCCTCTGCCGCCTCTTCGAAGCCTTTTTCCGGTTCAAGACGTCCGATGAAAAAGAACGCCTTGTTCTCCCAAGGACGCATTTCATCTCTCGAAAGCAGCTCAACCGGGTTTCTGATTGTGCAAAGCTGCTCCGGTGGCACTCCGCTGCGTTCAAAAAAAGGAGCCATGCGGTCGTGAATCATGATGATCGGCGTTCCGGCCTCGCGGTAATCGAAATACCAGCCGCGCATCATCTGTCTGGTACACCGCCAAAGCTTTTGGGAATAATTCCTTTTATCACACTGTGTGGTCAGGCAGCTCATGGAAAGGGGTTTCAAATCGCATTTCACATAACGTTTGAAGTCCGTAAACCCGCCATTGGGGCAGACCAGGAAATAATCGTGAGCATGTAGGATCACGCGATGCCGCACAGGATGCAGCGCGCGAAAAATTGACGGCGATAATATTTTTGACCAACCATGCAAATGGTAGACTGTACCAGCGCTGTCGTTCTGCTCGATCCACTGGCGCAACATACCGAATGAAACTGGATTGTAGAGTCCGGACGCGAATGCGGCGCGGCGCGGTTGTTGGACGAGCGGCTCCCCGCCTATTGCCACGATCTTGAATCGCTTTTCCGCAAGCGCCTCCGCCCCATCACCGCAGCAGAAGACGATCTCGAGTCCCCTGTCGCAAAGAAGGTCGGCAGCGAGTATAGCGAGCGACGAGGCACCGCCGACAGACGTCGAGCGGTCATTGATGATTACGACCCGTTCAACCTGTGTTCGCATAGCAGGCGTTACTTAAGCTTGAGTATGTTTTCTGGCGAGATTCGACCACGCAACAGATCGCCGAGCGCCAGAAGATTGCCTTTCATTCGCCCCTTCCGGTCGATCCAGGGCTCTGCACAGAAGTACCTCCCGGCATTGGCCAGAAAATTGCGAGTCATCCGTTTGGCAGCCCTTGGGCCACTCAGCGTGTGTTTTTTAAAGAGGTAATAGGGATTGGCGATCTGAGAATAGCCAAGTCGAACTCCATTGGTACGACCGGACTTGCTTCCAAGATGGACACCGAGAAGGCGTTTGGACCGGACGATCCGCCCATGGCTTACAAGACGACGGCTGAAATCGACATCTTCAAGCCAGCCATAAAGTGGCAGATGTTCGTCAAATCGAATGTTACCGGCTTCGATGGCGGAGACGCGAACTGCCATATTGCAGCCATAACCGTTATGAATGTCTTCAAGGTCCGCGCCGGCCGGTACCTCGGTGTCATCCAAGATTGCTATTCCGTCTTCAATTTCGATTCCAGGACCGGTTATGCCATCGGCAATGACCTTTCCCGTCGACATTACGACGTCAGCCTCATTCAGGAAAAGCTTTTCCACCTCAGACAAATATGAACGCTGCATAAGGAAATCATCATCGAGGAAAACAACAACATCGAAACCAAGGAGATTTTCGAGGATTCTGTTTCTTTGGTGGCATAGTCCCTTAGGTCCCACTACGATCTGCACCGGTAGATGTGGCGATTCTGCCGCGTCTTTGTCGATATCTTTCTCGTTTGTGGCGCAGACAAGGACCAGGTCAGGCATCCGCGTCTGACTACAAAGATGCGGAAGCATCTTTGAAAGAGTTTCGCGCCGACCAATGGTCGCAATTCCGATTGCTATTTTCAGGCCAGTTTTACCAGGACTCAAACCGGAAGCTCCTTCAGCTCGGAGGTTACATCGGCGGCTAGCCTTGCTCTGAGAAACGGATGAGGTCCTTATATCCTCACCGTAATCAGCAGATTCTATTCGCATCGGGCCTGCACACTACGCCAAGGCAGAAAACGCCGCCAACTAAAGCGACGGGAACATTATCAATAATTCTGGAGCAGACAAATAGAATAGAGACGGCATCAAAATTATAAGGGTAGCGAAGCCGTCAGCGGCGTAGAAAAATTCGCCTTCATGCGATTGATTTAAGGGAAAAACCCAAACCTAGCGGCACTTGATAGTCGCCATTCGGCCTGGGGTTCAGATTGATAAAATCGACATCCCCAGCGGCGCAATTGTGATTCACGGTGTTGGAAGGGAGACCATTGATGAATCACGACCATTTCTGGCTGAGGGAGGCGCAGTTTACCCGGCTTGTGCCGTTTGTACCCACCGACACGCGTGGCAAGCTCCTGGTGGATAACCGCAAGGTGATCAGCGGAATCATTCATGTTCTGAAGTCCGGAGGCCGTTCGGTCGACGCGCAAGAGGTCTACGGGCCGCGCAAAACCCTCTACAACCGCTTTGTACGCTGGGCGGCCAAGGGCGTGTGGACTGATATATTCCACGCTCTGGCGTCAGCCGGTGGTCCGCCGGCGCAGGTTCTGATCGACTCCTCGGCCGTCAAGGCTCGTCGCTGCGCCAGTGGCGCAAAGGGGGTGTACTCAGGCGATCGGGCGTTCACGCGGCGGGCCGACGACCAAGATCCACGCCCTAACCGATAGCGAATGTCGCCCCGCCGCCTTCCTACTGACGGGCGGACAAGTGGCTGATTTTACAGCCGGAAACCTGCTGCTGGAGCAGATGCCCGATGTCCCGATCCTCAATGGCGACAAGGGCTATGACTCAGACACAATCCGCCGTCAGATTGAGGAGCGCGGCGCGATGCCGAACGTCCCGCCCAAGTCCAACAGGCTATGGAAGAACTGCTTCTCGCCCTTCCGCTACCGTGACCGCAACGCCATCGAGCGCATGTTCGGACGCCTCAAGGGCTCGGTCGTATCGCGACAAGGTATGACCGCCTGGCCATTAATTACCTTGCTACCGTCTGCCTTGTTACTACCGTGTGCTACTGGTTATGAGTCCGGACCTTAGAGCATCTCAGTGGATGTTGCCTTTGTCGCAACCTGGCAAGGATGATTGGCGCTCCGTCCAAAACTGTCGACAGCATGAAGATCAGCCGTGAAAATTGTATTATTCAACGTGAAATTCAGCGCAAATGTCGGTGACGGCGTGATCGCGGAATGTTTGGAAGGTACGATCCGCAATCTGCGGCCATCGGCAACCGTCACTTCAATCGATATGGCCGGACGAACGCACTATGGCAGCGGTACGGTCAGGAACCGTGCGATAATCCTGCGTGTGCTAGAGGCGCTGCCGGTACTGGTTCGCAACGCGATTGTGCGCTTTCGCCTGCGGCTGGTCCTTTCCAGGTTGTCGCCGGATTGGCTGGTGCAGATTCGCGGTGCCGACCTGGCCGTGATCGGCGGCGGAAACCTGTTGCAGGATGACAATCTGAATTTTCCGCTGAAGGTGGCAGCCGTACTCGATGTATGCTGCAAGGCCGGCGTGCCGGTAGCGTTATTTGCCGTTGGGGTAAGCAAGATCTGGTCAGCGGAGGCGATGCGATTATTCGGCCAACTGTCGTTGAACGAAGTCGTAGACGTTTGCGTTCGTGATGTGGAATCGCAAGAGGCTTGGCGCTCTCACTTCGCCGGCGATTTCGAGCCGGTGGAGGTCTGTCCCGATCCGGGCATCCTTGCCGCAGGAATTTTCACGACTATCCCGCAGATACAACACGGAAGAAAACTGGTGGCGATTGGCGTCACTCACCCCGCTGTCCTGCAGCACCACTCCGACGCTTCATTGCACTTGATCCCCGGCGCAAATTCGCGCTGGTTCGCCGACCTCGCTTTACAGCTATGCGAGCGAAACCATGACGTTCTGTTTTTTACCAATGGGGCGGAAGAGGATCAGGCCCAACTCAGAAAAGTCATGACCGATGCCAGGATAGCAATATTGATGGAGAAAAAACGGATAACTGCGGCAGAGGCGCCGGCGACCCCCGCCGACCTGGCTGCTATAATACAGTCGTCGGACGGGGTGGTCGCACACCGCCTCCACGCAAATATTCTCGCCTACGCGTTCGGAAAGCCGCATGTCGGTCTGCACTGGGATATGAAAATCGGTAGCTTTCTCCGCTCCGTTGGGCGCGAGAAGTATCTGGTCCACGATGCGGACATGTCACCGGGTTTTATTGCCGATCTCTTCGTGGGTGCCCTGAACGATGGCATCGACGAATCAAAACGCGTAGCAAGTGTGGATCAGGCAAGAGCGTCAATTGGCAATTTAATCGACAAGGTCGATCGCCGTGAGACCACAGCCGCAAGGTCCTTAAGAAGGCCCCTGCGGAAAACAACGAAGAGCAAAAGCAGCAACACGAAAAGCGTATAGATCCGTGGCGACGACCCGCCCAGCGATCCAAATTGGGCAAATGAAGTCGAACCGAAAGGCAGCGAGGCGAACGACCGACAACGATAAGAACACCGAGGAATCAGCCGATAAGCAGCAATCCCCCCGAAAAAAACCTTCCAGAAAGACTGTCATGCCACAACGCTATACCCAACCTTGCTGAACTTTGCGTTTAAAACACTGTCGCAATGAACGCACATCGGGAATACAGTACCCGAATGAACCGTAAAGATGCCCAATGGGCGGCCGGCTGGCCCTAGGGTCCAGACCCATAAATCTCATGCATTCTGTTTGACCCGGAGCCTTCGAATGGGAGCGAACAAGCGCAAGGCAAGGCTGGGTGCCTTGTCGAGC
>CALZIL010000085.1 GCA_945787495.1 uncultured Afifella sp.
AAGCGGTCGGCTGAAAACGGCCGCCCGAACTGTTTTGAATGATAATCGGCGAGTGCCTGGCGCAATTCCGGCAGGCCACGCTGCCAAGTGTAGAAGGTTTCGCCTCTCTTCAGCGATCTGGTAGCGGCCCGGCAAATGAAATCCGGCGTCGGCAGATCGCCCTCGCCGGCCCATAACGGGATCATGCCGTCGCGGTCGCGGCCATAGTTCATCACCGCAACGATGCCGGATTCAGGCGCATGCCGCGCCTCGCGACGCAACGATTTGAGCAAATCACCGGACATGGCCGGGACCTCGGAATTGTTTGAGCAGTCGGCCCATTTAGCGCGCCCGCACGGTCAGGTCGCGTCAAAGATGCTGAATAAATTGACGCATCAACGAAAATGGGGCCAGCGCCCGGCGCTGGCCCCGCTTTTACGGGATAGTCCCGAGCCGCTACTTTTTCAGGAGATCGCGGATCTCGGTGAGAAGCACGACATCTTCGGGCGGAGCCGCCGGCTCGGCAGGCGCTTCCTCTTCCTGTTTGCGCATGGCATTGATGCCCTTGACAACCATGAAGATCGCCAAGGCGATAATCAGGAATTTTATAATCGCATTGATGAAGAGGCCGAGATTCCAGGTCACCGCGCCGGCTTCCTGAGCCTGCTGGATGGTGGCGAAGTCGCCCTCGCCCTTAAGAAGGACAAACATCTGCGAGAAGTCGACGCCGCCCAGAAGCAGACCGATCGGCGGCATGATGACGTCGTCAACCAGCGAGCCAATGATTGCGCCAAACGCGGCACCGATGACGATACCAATGGCCATGTCGAGCATGCTGCCCTTCATGGCAAATTCCTTGAATTCCTTAAGCATGGGGGTTCGCCTCCTTTAACCGATCAATAGCTGCCGGTTCTCATTATCTGTCCGCCGACTCAGCAACGGGCGCGGCAATCTATCAAGCAACGACGCGATTAGGAAGCCGGCCTGGGGCGGGGTTCAAAACATCAGATCGCGGACCAGGCTGTCGACATGGCTCAGTGACGACAGGGCATCGCGCAATTCAGACTTTTCGGCCTTGCTCAGGACCTGCGGCTCGATCCGGTTGGACGGCGATATGCCGGCATGAAGGTCGACGATCTGTTGACTTAGAATCCGTTTCAACAGCACTTTGTGGGCGTCGATCAGGCGTGTCAGGTCGGCGTCGCTGCCCAAATCGCGATCCCTGATTTCCGCCAGACGGTCGGGCGTTGCGCGGCGGGGGATATTGTGCCGGATCGCCAGAATACGGGCGCTGGAGACGATCGGAAACAGGCCGCCCAGTTTGAGATCGACCCGGCCTTCCTGGGTGCGGAACCTGCCGAACAGGCCGAGCGGCGCCTGGAACTCGGCATTGCCGGCCGCCAGAACCTTGACGAAAGCCAAAGCTTTGCTGCCTTGCTCATAGGCTTCGCGCAACAAGGTTTCGGCAAGTCCGGCGTCACCATGAACAGCGCGCAGATCGAAGAAGATATCGACCGATAACAGATCTTCCGGCCGCGACCGGCGCATCCAGTCGGCCAGGCGTTGCCGCCAGGTCTCAAGGCTGCCGCGCCATTCGGCGTTTTTCGCCATGACGCCGCCCTTGCAATAGGGCACGCCGATGGTATTCAAATCGTCGGCAATCAGTTCCCCAAGCTTGGCGAAATATCGGTCTTCCGGACCGTCAGGCTTGCCTTCGGCGAAGACGATGGCATTGTCCTGATCCAATGCAAGCAGGCTCTCGCCGCGGCCGCCGGAGCCCAGAACCAGGACGGCATAAGGAACCGGTGGTGGACCGAGACCGTCCTTGGCGAGCCTTTGTTCGGCAAATATCGTGGCGCGACGGGTGGCAGCACCCAGTTCGCGGCTAATCACACCGGAGATGTTGCGCGCATCGACGTCTTCGGCAAGCATCGCTTCGGCAATGGCCGGAAGATGCGCCCAAGCGGCGGCCAAATCGGCGGTATCCTCGGCTTCATCGATGGCGTCTCCGAGGCTAACCGCGCCGGTGGCGCGCAATCGCAGCAAGTCTCTTGCCGACAATGCGCCAACCAGCCTTTCGTCGTCATCGACGACGCCGAGATGGCGGATTTTCAGGCGATCCATGCGACCGACGGCGCGATAGAGATGGACATCCTGGGGAACCGTCTCCAGCGGTCTTGACGCGATTCCGCCGACCGGCATCGGCAAGGCATCGTCGGCGCGATCGGCAATGGCGCGCAACACGTCGCGCTCGGTAACGATCCCGTAGCCGTCGCCGTCGTCACCCAGGAACAGCGAACTGACGCGTTTTTCGGCCATCATGCGGGTCGCATCAAGAATCGATGTCGCGGCCGGCACCATAAGCGGCGGCGACGACATGGTTTCGCTGATAAGATGCCGATAGGGATAGGAGTCGATCCGCGCCAACGGCCGTTCGGCGTCGGCCGCAATCGGCGAAGATGGCTCCTCCCAACCGGCTATGCGGTGGGATTCCATCGCGTCGGACAGTTGGCCACACGTGGCTTCGGCTTCGGCAACCGTGAGGATTTTCCTCTCCCTGAGATACGGTGCCAGCGCCAGATACAACCGGGCGGTGGCCAGGGCGTCGCCCAGAGCGGAATGGCGGTTCTCAATCGGCACACCAAGCCACTCACCGATCATGTCCATGCTGAAATCGGGCAACGAACTGTTGGCGATTTGTCCCAGCAGCCGGGTGTCGAGGATTCGCGGCTTGCGATAAGCAAGGCCGGCCCGTTTGCATTCCGCACGGATAATCGCCAGGTCGAAACCGATCGAATGGCCGATCACCAGTCGGTCACCGGTCAGCGCCAGAAGTTGCATAAGACCATCGGCAACGGCAGGTGCATTTGCGACATCGGCATCGCGGATATTGTGAATCGCGGTCGCTTCGGGCGGGATCGGTTCACCCGGATTGACGCGCATGGAAACGGCGTTCGTTTCGTCGATCTTGCCCTTGACCAGCGGAACGGCGCCGATCTCCACGATCCGTGCCGTCTTTGTGTCCAGTCCGGTGGTCTCCAGGTCGACGACGATGGCGTCGACGGCGATCAGCGGAACGGCTCGGGTTCGAAGCGTCATAGCAGGCGGCCGGCAGGCTTAACGCCGCGATCAGCCGGCCAGGCGACCGACGGGCGGCACGGCCACCGGACTCGGACCGGCAATCACCGATCGGGTGAGCGCAGGCAAATCCGCCCGGCCAACGAACTCGTCATGCATCTGGCACAGATTGGAGCGCAGATTGTTCTGGACGAGAATGAAATCGTGGCCGCGAAGGCTTTCATGGATGGGCAGTTCATCGAAGAATTCCCTGATTGTCTCCTTCGGCAGATCCTTTACCGGACGTGGCGCGGCAAGACCGGCTCTTTCAATGCGCGCAGATATCCGTTCGCGGGCATCGGCCCAAAACCGAGCCTCGAAACCCTCCGGTATCGGATAGCGGTCGGTGACATTGGCAGCCGCCGCCTTCATCCCGGCCCGCAGTTCCGCCTGCTGATCTCCAGCAATTTGGCGCAAGACTTGCTCGACCATGACCGTGATATTTTCCAGGCACAGGGGATAGTTCTGCCACGCGGAGTGGCTGATCGCGGCCTTGAAGCCTTCCTCGCTGAACAGTTTCTGCCAAAGGACACCGACGCGCGCACGCGAATATTCAAAGACGCATTTCTGCACCATGAAGGCGGACCGGGTGTCGAGGAAATCCTCCATGTCGGTCAGGCTTGCAATGGCCGGTGGCTTCTTGAACAGGTCGAGCAAGCCCATGGCGATCTGATCATCCTTGCAGTTTGTCAGGCCAGTTTGACAGGCATGGGCACACAGCATGCCGGTCCGCATTGCACGATAGCTTCTCAGCGCCGTCCCGCAAAGCACTTCGCACCGATCCTTTCGGCGCACCATTGGCGCGGTCCTGTGCAATGGCATTTGCCGCCGTTATGATCACTGCGGTCCGCATCCTAACAAGGCTGATTATTCGTGGTCATTGGCTGGATCGCCGTCATCCTGGCGATCACTTATATCGGGATACTGTTCGCCATCGCCTATTTCGGCGACCGGGCGGCTGCGCGTGGCAATATGAAGGCGCGGCCCGCCCTTTATGCGCTGGCGCTCTCTGTTTACTGCACGTCCTGGACGTTTTTCGGCTCGGTCGGACTTGCCGCCACCTCCGGTCTTGACTTCCTGCCGATCTATATCGGGCCGATTCTCATGTTTACCCTCGGCTATCCCGTGCTCCGGCGGGTTCTGCGGCTGTCAAAGGAAGAGCGGATCACCTCCGTCGCCGACTTCATCGGCGCCCGTTACGGCAAAAGCGAGGCGGTTGCCGTCGCCGCCACTGTTATCGCGGTCATCGGCGCCGTTCCCTATATTGCACTGCAATTGAAGGCGGTTTCGTCTTCCGTGGCAACGCTGGTACCGGAACTGGGAACCGGGACAGATCTGTTTCCGGTGTTTGGCGACATTGCCCTTCTGGTGGCGCTCGCCATGGCGCTTTTCGCCATCCTGTTCGGCACCCGCCACGCCGATGCGACTGAACACCAGAACGGTATGATGCTGGCCGTGGCTGCGGAAGCGGTGGTCAAGCTCGCGGCATTTATGGTCGTCGGCGCCTTTGTGACATTCGTACTTTTCGACGGACCGCTCGATCTCGCCCGCCGCACAATCGCCAATCCCGATCTGAAGACTCTGTTTTCCCGCGATCTTTCCGGCGGCGCCTGGCTGACCATGACGGTTTTGTCCTTCGTCGCAGCGCTGCTCTTGCCCCGGCAGTTTCACATCGCAGTGGTGGAGAATAATGCACCGAATGAATTGCGGCGTGCCTCGTGGATGTTTCCGGCCTATCTCGTCGCCATCAATCTGTTCGTCGTCCCGATAGCCGTCGCCGGGGTCCTGACCTTCGGCAGCGAAGTCGACGCCGATCTTTTCGTTCTGGAACTGCCGCACGCCTCCGGCAATAATCTGATCACCCTGATCGCATTTCTCGGCGGATTGTCGGCGGCGACAGCCATGGTGATCGTCGCGAGCGTCGCGCTCGCCATCATGATCTCCAATGAAATCGTCGTTCCCGCATTTATCCGGCGGCGGGCAGGGATCGGTCAGCCCTTTGATATGGGCCGGTTCATCCTCCATGTCAGGCGCATTTCGATCGTTCTTATCCTTTTCCTCGGCTATGCCTATTACCGCATCGCCGGAAGTGCGGCGCTGGCGGCAATTGGGCTGTTGTCTTTCGCTGCCGTCGCGCAACTGGCACCGGCCTTTTTCATCGGCCTGTTCTGGCGCCGGGCCTCGGCGCGCGGGGCAATCGCGGGAATGGGTGCCGGGCTGGCAGTCTGGGCCTATACGCTGCTGCTGCCGACATTCGTGACAACCGACCTGGTCTCGCCAAGCCTGCTGGAGTCCGGCCCCTACGGCATTTCATTCCTGCGGCCGCAGGCGCTTTTCAACTTCGCCGTCGATCCGCTCCCGCATGGTGTTTTCTGGAGCCTGCTCGCCAATATCGCCGCCCTTGTGGCCGTCTCGCTCGCGCGCCCGCTACAGCCGATCGAGCGGCTTCAGGCGCAGATATTCGTGCCATTGGACAGCAGTCCTGCGCCAACCATCCGCTCCATCCCGACCAGCGTCACATTCGGCGAATTGCGCGACACCGTCGCCCGCTATCTCGGCGAAGAGCGAACCCTCAGATCGTTTGAACGACTGACGCAACAGACTGGTCAAACGACCGATCCGAAAGCACAAATTGATCTGCACGTCCTGCGGTTCGCCGAGCAGCTTCTTGCCAGCACTATCGGCGCGGCCTCGTCGAGACTGGTGCTGTCGCTGCTCATCAGCCGCGACGACCCGTCGACAAAGGCAGCGCATCATCTGCTCGATGACGCCACCGAAGCGTTGCACTACAACCGCGGTCTTCTGCAGACGGCAATCGATCAGATGACGCAGGGCATCGCCCTTTTCGATGCGGATCTGCGGCTGACCTCGTGGAATCGCCGGTTTCGGCAACTCCTGGACCTGCCGCCGGAATTCGGTCAGGTCGGCACCTCCCTGCGAGCCATCCTCCGGCATCTGGCGCGTGCCGGAATGTTCGGGCCGGGCGATGCGGAGACCATCGCAGATCGCCGCGTGCACACCCTCGTCGCGGAGTTGAAACCGTCGATGGATCGTCACCCCGAATCCGGACTCACCATGCAGTTCGAGCCGCAAAGCCTGGCCGAAGGCGGGATCGCTCTCACATTTACCGATGTGACGGCACGGATCGAGACCGAGGCAGAACTCAACCGCGCCAAAGCGACGCTTGAAAAGCGGGTCATGGAGCGCACGGCAGAGCTGACGCGTGTCAACGAAGCGCTGGAGAACGCCAATGCCGCTGCCGAAGAGGCCAATATCGGCAAAACCCGGTTCGTCGCCGCGGCCGGGCACGACCTGCTGCAACCCCTGAACGCCGCCCGGCTCTATGCAACGGCGCTGTCGGAAAAACTGCTGAATACGGAATATCGCGGCCTGGCGAATAATATGGAAACGGCACTGGGATCGGTTGAGGACATCTTCCGAACGATCATCGACCTGTCGCGGCTGGATACGGGGCAGCTGAAACCCGATATCCAGATCGTCCCGCTGGATTCCCTGCTTAACAATATCCGCGTCGAATTTGAGCCGATGGCGCAAGAAAAGGGTCTCTCGCTTGTTGTCGTGCCGTGCTCGCTGTCGGTTAAAAGCGATCGGCAACTGCTCGGCCGGTTGATCGGGAACCTTGTCTCAAACGCCATCAACTACACATCCAGCGGTCGGGTTCTCGTCGGCTGCCGGCGCAAGCGCGACCGGATTTTCGTGGAAATCCTGGATAGCGGAATGGGAATTGCTGTTGCCGATCAGAAAAAGATCTATCGGGAATTTCAGCGTCTGGATGCCGGCACCCGGGCCGTGCCGGGCCTAGGCCTCGGCCTGTCGATCGTCGAGCGCATCTCCAAGGTCCTGAAGCATCCGGTCAAGCTGGAATCCGTCCCCGGCCGCGGATCTCGCTTTTCCGTCGAATTGCAGCGTTCCGTCACGTTGCCGGAAACGGCGCCGCGAGCGGAGAGGCAAAGCATCGTTCGGGGAATGACGGCCGGCATGGCGGTGCTGTGCATCGATAATGATGAAAGAATCCTGTCCGGCATGCAGGCTCTGTTATCGGGTTGGGGAGCGCAGGTTCTGACCGCCCTGAGTGCACGCGACGCGGTGAAACTGCTAAAGCGCATATCGGTTATGCCAGACGTCATGCTCGTCGATTATCATCTCGACGACGGCGTCGGGCTGGCGGCGGTGGCAGAAATCCGGTGGAAATTCGGTGACCACATCCCAGCCGTGCTGATCACGGCGGATCGCTCGAGCGAAGTTGCAACTGCAACGAAAGAAGCTGGCATGAGAATCCTACACAAACCGCTGAAACCTGCGGCGCTCAGGGCTCTCCTGGCGCAATTGAACGTCAGCCGGCCGGCAGCGGAGTAATCAGCCGAATCAGATTGCCACAATCAGTTCGTTACCGCCGACTGCCATTGGCCGGTCTCGATACGCCCGGCGGCGAGGACTGCCTTGGTCCTGTTTTCCACCTGCAGTTTTTGCAGGATCGCCGATACATGGGCCTTGATCGTTGCTTCCGAAACGCCGAGTTCGTAAGCGATCTGCTTGTTGAGCAGGCCTTCGCTCAGCATCATGAGGACGCGAACCTGCTGTGGCGTCAGCGACCGCAGCCGGGAGATCAGATCGGCGTTGGGATCATTTTCGAGCGAAAGATCAATGTCACGCGGCACCCATTGCCCGCCGGCAAGGATTGTTTCAATCGCCGTGCGGATATCGTCCGTGGATGCGGATTTGGGTACAAAACCGGACGCTCCGATCGCCACGGCATTGCGGATGGTGGCGGCGTCCTCGCTGGCGGAAACGACGCAGACCGGCGTTGCCGGATATTGTGCCCGCAAATAGACTAGCCCTGAAAATGCCCGCGTTCCCGGCATGTTGAGGTCGAACAGGATGATGTCGATGTCATCATTCTGGTCGATCGCGGACCCAACCTCTTCCAGCGTTCCTGCTTCCAGGATCCGCGCGCCAGGAAAGGCGCTTTCGACGGTTTGCCGCAAGGCGTCGCGGAACAGCGGGTGGTCGTCGGCAACAATGAAAGTCGGCGGCCCGTCCAACGTCACAACTTCACCCACTTTTCTTCCAATTCGAGCCGCGGACAGAGGTCAGCCGGCGACCCGGCATCCACCCGAATAGCCCGAACCCGGCAAACCCGCAACAGATCGCGATGCCGCCGGACCTTACACAGCAATTTGCCGGATGCAGGCGATCGACAAAGCTTACCGAACCCTTAACCGAAAGTCGTATTATGTGGCGATATCACCAATGATACTCTGGAATCACTCCGGATCAGGACGAATCCCGTCCGACCGGAATGCGCTGAAACCCCAGTTTCAACGCAAAATCAGAGACCCAAATGGCCGGCTAGAGGCCCGGCTGACCAGCCCTAGGGAGGGCATCTTCACGATGACCAATGATGAAGCCTGGTGGTCGAAAACCAAAGGCCTGATGATCACATGCCTGATCATCTGGGCGATTTTCGGCTACGTCATCCATTTCTTCGTCGGAGCGCTCAACAACATCGTCATTCTCGGATTCCCGCTCGGTTTTTATATGGCCGCGCAGGGATCGCTGATCGTGTTCGTGGTGCTCATTTTCTGGTTCGCCAGCCGTCAAAACGCGATTGATCGCGAACACGGCGTCGCGGAAGACTGAGGGGGAGCAGAACAATGGCAACTGAACGGCCCGCGAGCAGCGGCGATTTCATCAGCAACCTCGGTAAAATCTACGGGATTTATACCGGCGGTTTCTTCGGTTTTGTGATCCTGCTCGCCATTCTTGAACAGGTCGGTGTTCCCGACAGAATCATCGGCTATCTTTTTGTCGGCCTGACGCTGGTGATCTATGCCGGCATCGGCATCTTGTCCCGGACCATGCAGGTCTCGGAATATTATGTCGCCGGGCGCAGAGTCCCGGCGGTCTATAACGGCATGGCGACGGGCGCAGACTGGATGTCCGGCGCTTCATTCCTGGCCATGGCCGGCACGCTCTATCTGCTCGGTTATGACGGCCTCGCCTTTGTGCTCGGCTGGACCGGCGGTTATGTGCTCGTCGCCGTCCTGATCGCGCCCTATCTGCGCAAGTTCGGCGCTTATACGGTGCCTGACTTCTTGGCGGCGCGCTTTGGCGGTAACCTGGCCCGGTTCATCGGCATCATCGTGCTGCTGGCGGCCTCGTTTACCTATGTGGTCGCGCAGATCCGCGGCACTGGCCTGATCGCCGAACGGTTCCTCGGCATTCCGTACAACTACGCGGTCTTCCTTGGCCTTGCAGGCATTTTGCTGTGCTCCATGCTTGGCGGCATGCGGGCGGTGACCTGGACCCAGGTGGCGCAGTATATCGTGCTGATCATCGCCTATCTGATCCCGGTCATCTGGATGTCGGTCAAGCAGTATGGCGTGCCGATTCCGCAGCTCATGTATGGTCAGGCGATCCAGGAAATAACGGCGCTTGAACAGCAAATGGTGGCGAACGGGCTTGCCGATGCAAGTACGCTCAAACCGCATCTTGAACCATTCAGGACCTATAATCCGCTCAACTATTTCGGGCTGATCCTGTGTCTGATGATCGGTACGGCATCCTTGCCGCACGTGCTGATGCGGTTCTTTACGACGCCGTCGGTGCGTGATGCGCGCAAGTCTGTCGGCTGGTCGCTGTTCTTCATCTTCCTGCTGTACTTCACGGCGCCGGCTTATGCCGCCTTCGCCAAGCTGGAGGTCTATCAGAACGTCATCGGTGCAGCTTTCGGCGACCTGCCAGAATGGATCTATATCTGGGGCGCCACCGGAAAGGTGAAGCTCTGCGGTGCTGCGGCGGTCTCGCTTGAGGCAGTGCAGGCGGCGTGTGCCGGCAAAACTGTCGTCGGTCTGGCCGATTTTTCGATCACCAAGGACATCGTGGTCGTGGCAACGCCGGAAATCGCCGGACTGCCCTTCGTCATTACTGGCCTTGTCGGCGCCGGCGGCCTTGCCGCGGCGCTGTCGACGGCCGACGGCCTGCTTCTGGCCATGGCGAATGCGCTGTCGCACGACATCTACTACCGGATGATCGATCCGAACGCGCCAACAGGCCGCCGCCTGCTGGTCGCCCGGTTCATCCTGTTCGGTGTCGCGATCCTTGGCGCCATTACCGC
>CALZIL010000086.1 GCA_945787495.1 uncultured Afifella sp.
CGCCAAGGTCAAGACACCGATTCTCATCCTGTCCGGCCTTGGCGCCATTGAGGACAAGGTCCGCGGTCTCGGTTTCGGCGCTGACGATTATATGACCAAGCCGTTCCACAAGGACGAGCTGGTGGCGCGCATCAACGCCATTGTCCGGCGCTCCAAGGGCCACGCCCAGTCAATCATCACCACCGGCGATCTCAAGGTCAATCTCGACACCAAGACCGTCGAGGTCAATGGCAGCCGGGTTCACCTGACCGGCAAGGAATACCAGATGCTGGAGCTGCTTTCGCTCCGCAAGGGCACCACGCTGACCAAGGAAATGTTCCTCAACCACCTTTATGGCGGCATGGACGAGCCTGAACTGAAGATCATCGATGTCTTCATCTGCAAGCTGCGCAAGAAGCTGGCGGCGGCGACGGAAGGCAAGAATTACATCGAAACCGTCTGGGGCCGCGGCTATGTGCTGCGCGAACCGGAGGAAGAGGAACTGCGCGAAAGCGCCTGAAAGGCCGTTTGACTAAGCCCGGCTTTCCCGGGCACGATCTCTGCGCCGGAAAGGTTTTCCGGCAAATAAAAACCCCGCCATAGCAGCGGGGTTTTTTATGTTGCCGTTTGCGCCGGCATCGGATCGGTCAGAGCGCATTTTGTAAAAGCGCTCTAGAGAAGACCGACTGCCTCAAAACTGCTTTTCAGCGAATCCGTGTCAAAGGGCTTGAGCATGTGACCGTCGGCGCCGTGACGGATCGCCTTTGCCACCGACATCGGATCGTTTTCCGAAAGGCAGTAGACAATCTTCGGCCGATCGCCGCCCGGCATGCCACGCAGCATTTTCAGAAACCGCAGCGAATCCAGCTCCGGCACCTGCCAGTCGACGATGACGCAATCAGGCATCTCGGCCTCGCAGGCCGCCAGGGCCGACGTTTCGCAATCGGCTTCCGACACTTTGAAGTCGAGGCCTTCCAGAATTCGGCCCGTGACTTTCCGGATGGAGTTGGAATCGTCCAGGATCAGGCAATTCTTCATGAAACAGACCCATATCGATTCAGCTGGGCGTCAGGCCGCAGCCGGCGCCTTCGACCGATCTATAACCGCCAAAGGGTTACGATGCGGTCAAGCAACATCGTAAACGCCGTCTGACGAGCAATCGTTCTGATAGTCGCTCAGCCGGCCTCCGGTCGCCCGGATAGGCATGATCTCAGGTTGTCGACCGGGCGCCGATGATGACGCGGTCCTCTTCTTCCGACAATGTGATCGACATGCCGGCCTCGTTGGCAAGCATGGCCGCATAAAGCGGTTGCACGGCATGCGCATCGAGCGGATTGGGCATGGCGCCGGCTGTCAGCACCTCGCCGACCCCGGCGCTCAACTTCGCCCGGTCACCCTCGGCGACCAGCCGAATGACAGTTTCCTGGCCGTCCCGTGAAGCGTTGACATGCACGACGCCACCGCGAGCGACCGTGTTGGCCGCCAGAATCAAAAGGTTCATCAAAAGCTTCGCCTCACCCTTGGGCAACATGCCGGCTGTGACCTGCCAGTCGAGTTCCGCCTTGTCACGCTCCAACAACGCCGCCGCGCAGCGCCCGGCTTCCTGCATGTCGATTTCCGCACCGGCGCCCCCGGATGCACCGAATGCCAATCTGGCGAATTGCAGCTTCGCCGATGCCTGGGCGGCGCTGCGGCGGATCAGGTCCATGGCGAATTCGCGCATGCTTTCGTCACGTTCCTCGTCCAGCACTTCAAGCCCGTTGGTGATGGCGCCGACCGGGCTGATGATGTCATGGCAAACCCGGCTCGCAATGAGGGCTGCCAGTTCGAGCGGATCGATGGAGGTTCGGGGATCTTGCATTATCGTGATGGCCTGTGCGGCGGTCGAGCGGTGACCGGGTTGGGATTCAGGGTTCGTATTCACGGTTCGCGATGACTTGCTCAGCAAGGGTTATTTGGCGAATCGGACGGAGCTTGAACGAAACACTATCAATGGCAAGCCGGTAGCGGCAATCAGCGTCCGGACTCTGGACGAAAATACTGTTTCCGGTGCCTGCGATTTACCGGACCTTAACCGTAATCACAGTAAATGGAGCACGGGGTAATGGGTAAGCGCGCCGCCGGCGCGTTCGCATTCGGGAGACAGAGTATATGAGTATGTCCCGCAGATTTTCGACAGCACTTTTCGCAACTTTGCTGACACTCGCGTCATCGCTGCCGGTTGGCATCACTGCCCGGGCGGCGCCATCGTCCGGTGAATACACGTCCGGCGAAATCGTTTCGGCCGGCCATCACTTCTTCGGCTCCGTTTCCAACGGCCTGGCATCCGTCATGGAGCGGGCGATTTCGCTTTACGGCCAGCCCAACGGTTACATTATCGGCCAGGAAGCCTCCGGAGCCTTTGTCGGCGGCCTGCGCTATGGCGAAGGCACGCTCTACACCAAGAATGCCGGCACACGCCCGGTTTTCTGGCAGGGTCCGTCCATCGGCTGGGACTTTGGCGGAGACGGCGCGCGCACGATGATGCTGGTCTACGATCTGCCGCAGATCGACACGATCTACCGCCGCTTCGGCGGCGTCAACGGCTCGGCCTATCTGGTCGGCGGCGTCGGCATGACCGTGCTGGCCCATACCGACACCGGGCAAAGGCCGGTATATGTCGTACCGATCCGCACCGGCATCGGCGCCCGGCTCGGCATCAATGTCGGCTACCTGAAATTCTCCGAACGGGCCACCTGGAACCCGTTCTGATCGGATTTTCCTCATCGGGATAATGGCGGCTGCGCTCTGGCGCAGCCGTTTTTTGTTTCACATCATACACTTAACGATAAATGTAAGATAACCGGTCTGACGGCCGGTGAATGCTGTTGCCGGCCGGCAAGGCCGGGTATAATTCTTGCGGTTGCCTGAATCGGAAACCGTCGATGATTGAATCCGTCATGTTCTTCGCCTTGGGCGTGTTTGCGAGCGGCCTCGTCGCGCTTGCGATCCTGAGAGCGCTTGTCCGCCGGACCCGGCGCGTGACGGAAAAAAACCTGCGGGCCGCTCTGGCAACCAGGCGCAGCGAGTTCCAGGTCGAGCGCGATGCATTGAAGACCCGTCATGCCGTCACCGTCCGCCAGCTTGAACGCGAGAGCGGCGCCCTTCGCGATATGGCGACCGCCCATCGCCTGGAAGCTGATCTGAGCGAACAGGAAAACGCCGATCTGCGCGCTGATCTGAATGCCCGCGAGATGGAGGTGGACGAGCTGACGGAACGGCTTCAGACCGTCCAGGATACGCTATTGCGGGCCGAGCGGAATTTGGCGGAAAGCGGCACGGCGCTCAGGACCGCCCACCATGCGCTTGAATCGGAAGCCGGACGCCGGGCGGATTTGCACGACCGCCTTGCCGAAATGACGCACTTGGCCGAACAGCGACGGCTGGAAATCGTCGGCCTGCGGGCCGAGATGGCGCGTCTTCGCTCGCAGATGGGTTTCGCCGCCGTCTCTGCCCTGTCGGTGGACGGAATTGCCGATGCCGATCCTCGCCGGTCGGAGATTGCCATCCTGCGCCCGTCCGGCGCCGCCTCGGCGCCCCTCGATCCTCCGGCCGGCGCACTGATACCCGACGGCGGGCCGGTATCGGCGATCCTTGAAAGGGCCGCCAACATCATAAACCTGCCGGAGCCGGCCCTTGCCAGGCCACAGCGCCCGGCAACCGAGCTAACCGCGGATCTGCCGGTTGAAGCGTTGGCCGAAACGCCAGAGGCGGAGAACATCCGCAAGATCGCCAGCGAGATTCACCGCATTGCCGGAGAGGCCGCCGCCGATCTTGAACGCGGCGTGTGGCGGGCTTTGGCGCATCCGCCGGCGGCAAACGCCCCGCCCGAACAGGCCAATGGCAGCGCGCCGGCCGCCCATCCGGAGATCAACCCGCCGCAGAGGAAAGCTGGCGCCTCGGCGAAGCCGGGCAACGTTGAAGCCCTGCGACGCGTGCAGGACGTCAAGGCCGCCGAAGCCCGCTTCATGCAGGCGCTTGAAGAGATCCGCGCGCTAAAACGCGCCGCCGGCCCGGCAGGCGAATAGTCACGACGGCGGGCGGTGCGCCGCCCATAACGAGCGTTCCGAAAACGGCCGAGATCATGCGATCACAATTCGTCTTTCCCCGCCACACCAAGGCCGATCTGCCGGTTATCGCCGGTGGCGACGGCGTTTGGCTGATCGATGCCGACGGCAGCAAATATCTCGATGCCTGCGGCGGCGCGGCGGTATCCTGCCTCGGCCATTCCGACCGGTCCGTGCTGGATGCCGCCAAGGCGCAGATCGACAAGATCGCCTACGCCCATACCAGCTTCTTCACCTCCGAGCCGGCCGAGCATCTGGCCGAGATGCTGGTGGCGCGCGCGCCGGCCGGCATTGCCCGCGTCTATTTCGTGTCCGGCGGATCGGAAGCGATGGAAGCCTCGATTAAGCTTGCCCGGCAATATTTTTTGGAGACCGGCGAGCCGCAGCGCCGCCATGTCATCGCCCGCTGGCAGAGCTACCACGGCAACACGCTGGGCGCGCTGTCGGCCGGCGGCAATCGCTGGCGCCGCGGCCATTTCGAGCCGCTGCTCGTCGGCGCCATGCACCATGTCGATCCGTGCCATTACTGGCGCTGGCATGAGGATGGCGAAAGCGAGCAGGCCTATGGCGAGCGCACCGCCGCCAGCCTGGAAGAGAAAATCCTCGAACTCGGTCCCGACAGCGTCGCCGCCTTCATCGCCGAGCCGGTCGTCGGCGCGACAATGGGCGCGGTGCCGCCCGTGCCCGGCTATTTCTCCCGCATCCGCGAGATCTGCGACCGCTACGGCGTGCTGCTGATTCTCGACGAGGTGATGTGCGGCATGGGCCGCACCGGCACTTTGTTCGCATCGGAAGCGGAAGGGATCGCGCCCGATATTGTCACCATCGCCAAGGGTCTGGGTGCCGGCATCCAGCCGATCGGCGCCATGCTGTGCTCGGCGAAGATTTATGACGCGATCGAACAGGGCTCCGGCTTTTTCCAGCACGGCCATACCTATCTCGGCCATCCGGTCGCCTGCGCTGCCGGCATCGCGGTGCTGAGCGCGATCGAGGAGCGAGGTTTGCTGCAAAACGTTGAGGCGATGGGCGAGCGGCTGCAGACGGCGCTGGAGGCCCGCTTCGGCCAGCACCGCCACGTCGGTGACATTCGCGGCCGTGGCCTGTTTCGCGGCATCGAACTGGTCGCCGACCGCAATTCGAAGGCGCCGTTCGATCCCGGCCGCAAGCTGCACGCGGCGATCAAGAAAGCGGCAATGGCCGAAGGCCTGATGTGCTACCCGATGGGCGGCACGGTCGATGGCGAAGCTGGCGACCATATCCTGCTGGCGCCGCCCTTTATCATCAACGAGGACCATATCGGCGAGATCGTTGACCGCCTCGCCCGCACCTTCGACAAGACGCTGCCGCAGACCGCTGCAGCTTAAACAACCCCCGGCCTTATTCCCATTCCCACTGCTCCATCCGCTGGCGGCGCAGTTTCTCACCGATCAGGCAATCATAATCGCCCTGGATCAAGGTCGCAGTCGCCGGAATAGGCTCCGGCGGCCGGCCGGCGATTTCCAGCACCAGTTTGCGGCGGATGGCTACGGCGAAGCGGTCGGGCGATCTGACCGTCACCAGAAACGCCGCCGGGCCGCCGATGACGCAATGCTCGTAATAGACGTCGAGATCATGAACGTTGAAGAAGCCGCCGCCGGGCCGCAGCATGATCGGCAGGCCATTGATGGTGACGCCGCGATCAAGCACCATCTGCCGCGCTTCCAGCACCGGCGGTCCCATATTGTTCGGACCGTCGCCGGATACGTCGATGACCTCGCGCAGGCCGGTAAACGGGCTGGCGGCCAGAAGGCCCACCGCCGTAATCAGGCCGGCGGAAATCGAGGTGTGGCGTTCCCGGCTGATCGGGACCGCCGCCATCGCATCGGCAAAGGCATGGGCGCTGTCACCACCATCGACCAGCGTCCAGGGAACCCTGTGGAGCTGCGTGCCCGTGCCGGCCCATTCCAGATAGGTCACGGCGATCCGCCCGATCAGGCCCGAACCGATCGCGGCGATGACTTCGGGATGGCGGAAGGCCTTGACATAGCCGGCCCGTTGCAGCGCCTGTTCGTCGAAATCCATCGACCGTGAAATATCGACGGCCAGCACCAGCTCCAGATCGACCTCGGTTTGCGATGCGGATTGTGCGTAGGGCTGGGCATCGGCCGGCGCGGTGACAAAGGACACGACGATTGCCGACAGCAAAAGGATAGGCAGATTCAGGTTCACGCGCATGGCTGTGCTCACCGGCGCTTGTTCTGGCTGGGCGCCGTTCGGCCATGCTAACCGATGCCGCGCCGCCGTGGCGGACAATTCGGCGTGAAATCATCGACCGGAGTCGAATCCTGCCGCACCGCTATTGATCGCCGCCAGACGATAGCCGATTGTTGCGTTGCGATCCGAAACAGGCTTCCTAGGTCATGGACCTTGGGAAGCTTTCCTCGTTTTGAAGAGGAATTTGGAGTGCTTTGAGGGAGGAATGCTGATCATGGAGAAGATGAGGACGCTCGGAGCGCTTATTCTGGGGATCGGCGTCGCCATTGCCGCCAGCCTTGCCATGGCCGGCGAGACAGTGCGGGTCGGTGTGCTGAAATTCGGCACCGTCAATTGGGAGATCGACACGATCCGCCATTACCAGCTCGACAGGAAAAACGGCATCGAGCTCGACGTGGTTCCTTTGGCCGGCAACGAAGCGACAAGGATCGCGCTGCTGTCGGGCGCCGTCGACATCATCGTCTCCGACTGGCTGTTTGTGTCGCGCCAGCGCGCCGAAGAGATGCCGCTCGCCTTCGTCCCCTATTCTACCTCGGTCGGCGCGATCATGGTGCCGCCGGGCAGCGATATTGCGACGCTTGCCGATCTGAGGGGCAAGACGATCGGCGTCGCCGGCGGGCCGCTCGATAAAAGCTGGCTGATGCTGCGCGGACTGGCTGAAGGCAAGGCCGGCTTCGACCTGGCGGAGGAAACGACGCAGGCCTTCGCCGCGCCACCGCTGCTGGCTGAAAAGCTGCGGCAGGGCGAACTCGATGCGGTCCTCAATTACTGGCACTACAATGCCCGGCTTGAGGCGGAAGGCTACCAGCTGCTCGTTTCCGCCCAAGCGGCGGCAGCGGCGCTGGGCGCCGATGGGGATATCTCGGCGATCGGCTATGTCTTCAACGAGACCTGGGCGAACGATAATGCCCAAACCGTGCTCGGTTTTGTTCAGGCCTCGCGCGACGCCAAGGCCCTGCTTGCGACTTCCGACGAGGCCTGGGAGCGGTTGAAACCGATGATGAAGGCCGGTGACGATGCGGCATTCGACACGCTGGTCAAACGCTATCGCCAGGGCATCCCGGCCCGTCCGATTGCCGAGGAAGAAACCGATACCGCCAGGATCTACGACTATCTCGCCAGGATCGGCGGCGAAAAGCTCGTCGGCAAGGCAAAGACGATGGCGCCGGGAACCTTCTGGTCCGTCCTGACGAATGGAACCTGACGCAACAGGCACCAGCGGCCTGTCGCCGCGGACAGCGCGGGCGATCTCCATTGCCGGCTTTTTCGCGCTGTGGTGGCTGGCATCTTTGGCGATGGGCCCGCGCCTTTGCCCGGACCCGCTGAGCGTTATCGCTTTCCTCGGCAAGGAAACGGTCTCCGGCGAGTTGCCTTACCATCTCGCCATCACGCTCGCCCGGGTTGCCGCGGCTTTCGTCATCGCCATGGCCATCGGCACGGCGACCGGGCTCTTTATGGGACGCAGCACGGCCGGCAATCTCCTGCTGGAGCCGTGGATCATACTTCTTCTCAATGCGCCGGCGCTGGTCATCATCGTGCTGGCCTATATCTGGATCGGGCTGGTCGACAGCGCGGCGATCCTGGCCGTTGCGCTCAATAAGATTCCCAATGTCGCCGTCACCATCCGCGAGGGCGCGCGGGCGATGAACCCGGACTATTTTGAAATGGCGAGGGTCTTCCGTTTCTCGCGCACCCGCACATTGCGCCATGTCACCTTGCCGCAATTGCAGCCCTATATCGCCGCCGCCGCCAGATCGGGGCTGGCGCTGATCTGGAAAATCGTTCTCGTCGTGGAGCTTCTCGGCCGGCCGAACGGCGTCGGCTTCCAGATCCACCTTTATTTCCAGACATTCGATGTTCGCGCCATTTTGGCCTATACGATCGCCTTTGCCGCAATCATGCTGGCGATCGAGTATCTGGTCGTGCAGCCGGTCGAAAAGCGCGCCTATCGCTGGCGGCCAAGGCCCGCCTGACGCATGGACGTTCCGGTGTCGCAGCGCATGAATATCGAAGGCGAGCTCTTGTCTGTCGACATCGCCGCCAAGGCGTTCGCCGCGGCAAGCGGCGAGCCGGTCGCGGTGCTCAAGGACCTGTCCTTCAAGCTGCCGGCGGGCCGCTTCACCTGCATGATCGGGCCGTCGGGCTGCGGCAAGACGACGACTTTGGGCATCCTGCTCGGCCTGGATAGCGACTATGCCGGCGCCATCGATCCTGCTTTTGCAGCGTCACGTATCGGTGCGGTGTTTCAGGAACCGCGGCTTTTACCGTGGCGGACGGTCGAGGACAATGTCCGCCTGGCGCTGCCGGACGCCATGGCCGGCCGCGACCTGGCGCATCTTTTCGACCAGGTCGGCCTTGCCGAATTTCGCAACGCTTTACCGGCGGAGCTGTCGCTCGGCATGGCGCGGCGCGCCGCGCTCGCTCGCGCCTTCGCCATCGAGCCGGAGATTCTCGTTCTCGACGAACCCTTCGTGTCGCTCGACGAGGCAACGGCGAACCGCTTGCGCGACAGGCTTGTCTCGCTGCTCGCCGAGCGTCCCGCCACGGTGCTCATGGTCACCCACAATATTCGCGAAGCCGTGCGGCTCGCCGACCATCTGCTCATCCTGTCAGACCGCCCGGCGCATTGTGTCGAAGCCGTCGATGTCGACCTGGCGCCCGCCGCGCGCACCGGCGAACCGGCCGAAGCCTTTATCCGCGAGCTTGAGAACCGTCACCCGGGCCTGGTGCTTCTCTAGCTCATGTTTCGGGGCCTTGGCGCGTCCGAAATCCGCGCGCCGGATCATAGCCGATGACGGTCAGACCACCGGCTACCGCCAGCACACCTACAACAACGGCGAGCGAGAGCGGCGCCATTTCCACATAGAGAGCGAAGCGGACGGCCTCGACGGCATGGGTGAACGGATTGACGGCGCAGATCGTCGCGAGAACATCGCTGGATTCGCGCATCTTCCAGATCGGATAGAGCGCCGAGGACAGGAAGAAGGCCGGAAAGATGACGAAGTTCATGACGCCGGCAAAATTCTCAAGCTGCCGGATTTGCGAGGACAGAAACAGGCCGATCGCCCCCAGCATCAGGCCGGTCAGGACAAGAACCGGCAATGCGGCGATGTAGCCGGCGGCTGAGAAGGTGATGCCGAACAGCGCGGCGATCGCCAGAAACGCATAGACCTGGAACAGCGAAACCACCGCCCCGGCGGCGATCTTGCAGGCCAGCAGATAGCTGCGCGGCAGCGGCGTCGTCAGAAGCACCCGCATGGAGCCCATTTCGCGGTCATAGACCATCGACAGCGAGGATTGCATGCCGTTGAAAAGCTGGATCATGCCGATCAGGCCGGGCACGATATAGACCTCGTAGGTGATGTAGGTCTGATAGGGCGGGATGATCGACAGGCCTAGCGCGGCGCGAAAGCCGGCGGCGAAGACGACCAGCCAGATAAGCGGCCGCACAAGCGCGGCAAAGAAGCGGCCGCGCTGCTTGATGAAGCGCAGCAATTCGCGGCGCAAAACCGCCCGGAAGGCCGACCGGTAGCGTGCCACAGTCGCCATACTCATGCCGCTTCGCCTTCGGCCGGTTCCGTCAGCCGCGCAAAAGCCTCCGCGACGCTGCCGGCCCCGGAGGTCTCAAGCACGTCGGCGACATCACCTTCGGCCCGAACGACGCCGCGATCAAGCACCACCAGCCGGTCATCGTCCCACACTTCGTCAATCAGATGCGTCGCCCATAAAACCGCCGTGCCGCTTGCCGCACGGGCATGGAGGTCGGCAACGATCGCCTTGCGGGTCGGGATGTCGAGGCCGACGGTCGGTTCGTCGAGGATCAGGATCGCCGGCTCGTGCAAGGTGGCGCGGACGATTTCCACGCGCCGCCGGTGCCCGAAGCGCTCCAGCCCGTCGGCGATCCGCTCATTCGCCGCACGCCGCGATATGCCGCGCAAATCGGCGAAATAGGTCAGGTTCTGGCGGACCGACAGATCGAGATCGAGGGTCGGCTGCTGAAAGACGATGCCGAGCGGCTCCAGAGCCGCTGCGCCCGCCGCCTTAAGCGAGCGGCCGGCGATGACGATTTCGCCCTGCCGCAGCGGGAGAAGCCGGGAGATCAGGCCGAATAGCGTCGTTTTCCCGGCCCCGTTCGGCCCCAGAAGAACCGTCACCCGGCCCGGTGGCACGGAAAAACCGACACCCGCCAGCGCTCGCCGCTTGGCGTAATCATGGCTGATATCGGCCAGATGGAGCGCGGCGTCTGTCATGTCAGGGGGCTTGTTCATCAAGCCGGCAGGTGCTTTCGCCCTGATCGATGCCGAGGCTGTCGAGGATATTGTCCTTGTGCAGAAACCCTTCGATCGGTGCTCGCGCGATCACCGCATTATAAGTGTGCAGCAGGACCGGCTGGCGCAGCTGATGGTCCCATGGCCGAAAGCTGCCCGGCACGCCTTTATAGAGGTCGACGGCGAAGTCATCGGCGGTCAGAGTCTGTTTGATTGCAGCAATATCGGTGCTGGCGCTTCGGGCCACGGCCTCCACGACGCTGCGCACGGCAACCCACGCCGCCCAGTCTTCTTCGGCCATGCGGCGTGAGGCGCGCCGGTCGAACCTTTGATTGAGTTGCGGCGCGCCATAGCGCTCCCACGTCCAGTGCCAGGCCGAGGCGACCAATCCGTCCGTGCCGACAACCGGCCGCGGCCGGAACGTGGCATAGGGTACGTAGCGGCCGAATTCACCCTCGCCATCGGCCAGGAAGACCGCGTCATAGCGCGCGCCGCCGGTCAAAAGCGCGATGTTGTTCTTGTCGCGCTCGCGCGGATCATTGCCCAGAACGAAGGCGCGCCGGTCGGCGATCGTCAGGCCGAATTTCTTCGCCGAGGCAACAAACCGGTCGGCGAGATTCCGGTCTTCTTGCGCCTCGCGCGCCAGAACAAGAATTCGCGTCCAGCCGCGGCTTTTCAGATATTGCGCCAGCGCGTCGGTCAGCATGCGGTTTGACGGCAGTGCGTGAAACAGGGATTGCGCGCATGTCGATTGCCTGAGCGTATCGTCACGATGGCGGATGTTGAAGAAAACGACATCATCGTCATCGGAAAACCGTCCAACGACAGCCCGAAACGGCGCAGGCGGCAGGTCCAGCAGGACGGCCTTGGCGGCGGTCTTGGCGATAAGGCCGGCAAGCCGATCAGCCGCGTTTTCGGCCGATTCCAGTTCGACATGCTCAAGCGAGAATTTGACGCCGACAGAGCGCCCGATGATGCGGCTTTCGCGGATGGCGGCTTGCGCGCCGTCGATCGGCGGCTTGCGGTCGCGCAGAACGAGGCCGGTATAGCTCTTGGTCTGCGCATAGTGCGCGTCGTCGGCGACCGACACGTAAAGGAATGTGAAGGTTTTTGCCTCGCCAGCCGCCAAAGATCTGTCCGGCCATGCCAGCACGGCAAAAAGCAGGATGGCAAGCCCGATGGGCAAGAGCCGGCGCAACAACGCGCCATCAATGATCATCGATCAGGATCCCGTAAGGCACCATGCCGACCGGCACGGATTTGATCGGCTTCAGGCTGGCCGTGTCGATAATCGTGATGTCATCGGAAAGACCGTTGGCGACATAGAGCTTGCCTTCATCCTTGGTCAGCGCCAGGCCCCAGGACCGCTTGCCGACGAGAAGGTAATCGATGACCTTGCGCTTCGGCACATCGACCACGGCGACATGATTGGCGCGGCCGAGCGCCACATAGGCGCGCTGCCCGTCTGTGGTGATCAGCACGTCGACCGGGGTCACCTGCTCCTTGCGGAAGCCGGTGGGCAGAAACGCAATATCGGCGACGAGCTTCAGTGTCTTGAGGTCGATGATATTGACGATGCCAGCAAGTTCCGCGGAGACCCACAGTTCCCCGCCGTCCGGGGTCAGCGCAAAGCGCCGCGGCCGGGTATCGACCAGGATGTCCTTGATCACCTCGCCTTTTTCCAGGTCGATGACATGGACGAGATTGGCGGCTTCCGATGCGACAAAGGCGAGCTTGCCATCGGGCGTGATCTGCACGCCCTCCGGCTCTTCGCCGGTCTCGAATTCGTCAAGGAACTCCCGCTCCACGACGTCGAACACGGTGGCCGTCGCGTCTTCTTCATTGGAGATGACCAGCCGCTTGCCATCCGGGTGGAGATCGAAGGTTTCGGGCTCCTCCACATCGAGAATCCGGCCGACCAGTTCCAGGCTTTCCATGTCGTAGATGGCGATCTGGTCGTCATCGGCGCAGCCGACATAGAATTGCGTTCTGTCGGCGGAAAAATGCATGCCGCGCGGCCGGGCGCAGGTCTCGATCGTCCTGATAACGGTGTTGCCGGCATCGAGAACGGTGAGCGTACTGGATTTCTCGTTGCTGATGATGATGTTGCCCGTGCCCGCGGCGCTGGCGGCACTGGCCCAGGCCAGGCAGGCAAGAAAACCGGCGCCGATCATCTTCGCCGCCGGCCGCGCGAAGTTTGTTGCGGCACAAGGCATCCCTGCAATGTTCATTGCTCTTTTCCTCGCCGGATTTGTCGTGCTAACGTCCACTTTGTTATTGTTCTAGACTAAAATTACCTGACAACGAAAAATCACGGGAGGCGGTTATGCGACCAGTGTCGTTCTCAAGAATGAGTTATTTGTCTGTGCTTGCCATGGCAACCGGTCTGGCCTTGTCCGGTGCGGCGGTCGCCCAGGAAGTGGAAGGCGCCACCGTCTATGGCGATATGAGTTCGGTGACGCAAGGGTTGCTCACCCGGGCAGCCGGCGATGGCAACAACTTCCTTCATACCAACGGCAATTATGAGCAGACGCGGTACTATCCCAACCGTCAGATCAACGTCGACAATGTCGCCAATCTGCGGCCGGCCTGGATTTTCCAGACCGAGGTGGTCGAGACGATGGAAACGACGCCGATCGTCATCAACGGCATCATGTATGTGACGACGGCCTTCAACCATGTCTATGCGCTGGACGCGCGCACCGGCGAGCAGATCTGGCACTACAAACACAATATGGGGCCGATCACGACCTTCTGCTGCGGGCCGAACAATCGTGGCGTCGCCGCCCTGAACGACAAGGTCTTTATGGGCACGCTCGACGCCAAGCTCGTGGCGCTCGACGCCAAGACCGGCAAGCTGGTCTGGGAAACCGAGATCGCCGATCCGGCGCTCGGCTATTCGGAGACCATGGCGCCGACGGTCGTTGACGGCATGATCCTGATCGGCACCAATGGCGGCGAATACGGCGTGCGCGGTTTCGTCAAGGCCTTCGACGCCGATAGCGGCGACTTGAAATGGACATTCCACACGACGGCGGAAAATTCCGTCGGCGTTTGGGCCACCCATGATGCCACCGGACGCGACATGCTGCGCGACATTGAGGCGGAAAAGGCCAATCTCGCCAAGATGGGCGACCCTTATAAGACGCTTGGCGGTGGTGTCTGGCAGAACCCGGCGGTCGATCTGGACACACGGCGCATCTATTTCGTTGCCGGCAATCCCTCGCCCGACCTCGACGGCTCGCTGCGGCCGGGCGACAATCTTTACACCAACTCGCTCGTGTCAGTGGATCTGGATAGTGGCGAATATATCTGCCATTTCCAGTATATCGCCCATGACGTGTGGGACCTGGACGCTGTCAGCCCGCCGATCATCACGACGGTCGCCGATAGTGACGGCAATCCGGTCAAGGGCAT